>JBGCFA010000170.1:0-44854 GCA_045106675.1 Bacteroidia bacterium | reverse complement strand
ATGCTCGAAACAGCCTCCGCGCCCTACGCCCGGAAATCCCTACTCTAGATCTCACCGCAGCGACTAGTCCGGCGGAACAGTTTCAACAAGACACCTTACGGCCTCTGCTCAAATATCAAAATGAGCTGCTCATTGCGGCCTTTACGGCCTATGCCAAGGCTCAAAAAGGCGTTTTTTTCAAGCTAGCCGATCCCGAGCAGGCGGCCTATATCGAGGCACGCTTCCGCAAAGATCTCTCCTTGCGGCATTATTTTATGGGGATACTAGTAGGTCATTTTACGCTGGAAGAGCATCAGCATTACCTTGCTTGTGAAAAAGAAATCCGCAAAAGAGCGATCAATTTGCTCATTCAGCGCCTCCAAGATCAGCTGATCGGCCTCAACACCTCTTCTTAGTACTTTGCTTTGAGGAACCTCAGCGCCCAAATTTCCGAAAGTGTCCATGCTTTGCTCTTTCAATCAGTCGGTAGCACTAATGGATTACGACTTTGAGCATGCATGACAAGTTTTGCTCTCCCTAGTCGATTGCCTAACTCCCGTTAGCAGTGTATCTTCATGCTCCCAAAATTCAATTTGACTACCAATATGAAACTACTGAGAAGTTTGGTATTACTGCTCTGCGTAACGATGTTTTCACCGCTGCGTGCGGATGAAGGCATGTGGATCCCCGCTCTACTAGGGGTTCTCAACGAAGCAGAAATGCAATCAATGGGCCTAAAACTAACGGCCGAAGATATTTATAGTGTTAATAAAAGTAGCCTGAAGGACGCTATCGTCAAGTTTGGCGGGGGCTGTACGGGTGAAGTGATCTCTAACCGAGGTCTTTTGTTGACCAATCACCATTGTGGTTATGGCCGCATCCAAAGTCATAGCTCAGTCGAAAACGATTATCTCACCGATGGCTTTTGGGCGATGTCCCAATCCGAAGAGCTAGCAAATCCGGGCCTCTCGGTTACATTTATCGTTCGCATCGAAGATGTGACCAAGGAAATGTTTGACGGCATCGACGACAATACTCCCGATGAAGACCGTAAAGCCATGCTCGCAGAGCATAGTGAGGCTATCGTCTCACGCGTTACCGAAGGGACGCATTATGATGCAGAGGTAAAACCTTTTTACTATGGCAATGAATACTATGTGATCGTCATGGAAGTGTATCGCGATATTCGTCTGGTAGGAGCGCCTCCATCAGCAGTGGGCAAATATGGTGCTGATACTGACAACTGGGTATGGCCACGTCATACGGGAGATTTTTCGCTTTTCCGAATCTACTCTGGACCTGATGGCAAGCCAGCCGATTATGCTGAGGAAAATATCCCTCTCCAACCACGTCATTCTTTCCCAGTTTCGCTCAAGGGTGTAAATGCTGGTGATTTTACCATGGTTTATGGTTTCCCTGCGCGAACGAACGAGTATCTGACTTCCCACGGTGTGGAACTCATCCAAAACGTTGAAGACCCGATTGGCATCGATATGCGTCAAGACATCCTTGATGTGATGGAAAAAGAGATGGCTGCCAGCGACAAGGTACGTATCCAATATGCCTCTAAGCAGGCTGGAGTCGCCAACGCTTGGAAAAAGTGGCTCGGTCGAGTACGTGGCCTAGAACGTGATGATGCGATCGCTAAGAAGCAGGCTGAAGAACTAGAGTTTATGACCCGTATCGCCGCTAATCCGGACTGGCAACAAGCTTATGGAGGACTCCTGCCTGATTTTGAGCGTCTATATAAAGAGATTCGTCCTTTGACTCACGGTATCCGCTATTTCAATGAAGCCGGTTATGCGACCGAAGCATTTCGCTTTTCCAACAGACTTGGGCGTTCGCTAAAAGCGTATGGCGACGGCAGTGATGAAGAAGCTGCCGCTGCCGCGATTGAAGATATGCGTAAAGCCTCCGTTGGGCATTTCAAAAATTATTACGCTCCGCTCGATCAGCAAGTGATGGCGACTTTGATGCAATCTTATGCAGAGGCCGAAGAAGTGCCAGCTCAATATCGTCCACGTGCACTTGCCGCTCATGTAAATGAGTCTCACAATGGCGATTATGGCGCTTGGGCAGCAGATGTGTTTTCGCGTTCGGCCCTGACGGACCAAGACCGATTTGAAGCCATGCTTGCAGACTTCTCACCTGAAAAACTCGCAGGCGATCCAATCTACTCACTGATGGGAGAGATGATCAGCCTTTATTTCGCGGTACAACCAGAATATGCGCGTGTTGATGGCGAAATTCAGGATCGCTATCGCACTTATATGAAGGCGTTGCGCGAAGTGTATAGCGATAAGACTTTCTATCCAGATGCCAACTTTACGCTGCGCGTAGCCTATGGCAAGGTAGAAGGGATGCAACCCAATGATGGGGTGATTTATAAGCATTATACTACCCTAGACGGAGTAGTCGCCAAATATGTGCCGGACGATCGTGAGTTTGACTTGCCTCAAAAATTAATTGACCTCAATGAGGCGAGAGACTACGGACAATATGCCCAAGATGGTGAATTGCGTGTATGTTTTATCGCGTCTAACCATACTTCTGGTGGCAATTCTGGCAGCCCCGTTATCAATGGTGAAGGCCATTTGATCGGACTCAATTTTGACCGTAACTGGGAAGGTACCATGAGTGATGTCAACTATGATGTTGAGCAATGCCGTAATATCTCAGTCGATGTGCGTTATGTGCTCTTTATTATCGACAAATACGCCGGAGCTGGCTATCTGATCGATGAGATGGAGTTGATAAAGTAAGGACAGATATACAAAATAAAATCGCTGACAGGCTCTGATGCCATGTCAGCGATTTTTTTATGTTAGCGTTCTCCGAAGGAGCAAAAACAGCCGTAATCTTCAGCCTATGTTGAGGCGCAAAATCTTTCGAGTCCCGAGTTTGTTGAGACGCAAAATCTTGCGTCTCAACATCTTTCGTCTTTACATCTTGCCGATTTTAGTCTCTTTGTCGCTTCGCGGAACGCCAAAACAAAAATCCTTAGAACTTATACCTCACCAAGATTCCAGCCGGATCAAATGCTTCGATTTTAGCTCTCAAGGCTTCTTCAGGTGTCGGTGCAGCGGCCGGTGTACCTGAAGGTACACCGGGTGTAGAAAGCTTATCTGGCGCAGCAATATTAGCCCACAAGACGCCATTGCTAGCGGCCAAGGCTTTGACGTTGGGTAGGTAGATCGGAGAATTCTCCTTATCCCAACGTTCCCACTTGCCGTTTTCATAGACCAATAAACCTCGCAGATTGGTTCCAAGAAATACGCGTCCGGCTTCATCGGTCGCAATCGTGGTTAGGCCGTAAGTTTCGCCCGCCATTTCTTTGAAGCTCGTCCACTTAGAGCCATCAAAGATGCCCACTTTATTGCCACGGGTAATCACCCAGATGTTGCCCTCGCTGTCTTCAGCAATTTGATCAATAAAATTGCCGGGGAGTTCACTATTCTTTTTGTTCCAAAACGTCCACTCACCGTCTTTGTAGCGGCCTACGCCTTTCTGCATTCCGATCCAGACTGTACCATCTCTCGCTATCGCTAAAGAGATCACTACGGTGGCAGGTAGGCCAGCACTTTTTTTATCAAAAGTCTCTACGCTTTTACCATCAAAACGACTTACCCCTTTGAAACTAGCAAACCAAACGTCTCCATTAGGTGCGGTTTCCAAGTGTACTACCTGATTTACATCAGAGTTCTTTTTGTCAAAAGAGGTAAAACTACCATTAGAAAGCTTTTGCAAGCCAGCTGTCTGAGCGCCAGCATATACGTTACCGTCCTTATCTAAGGCAAGGGAAAAGAGGCCTTTCAAGACACTAGTATTGGATTCGAACTGCTCCCAACTCTCACCATCAAAAGAAGTGATTTTATTGGTTCCATTGACCATCCAGACTTTGCCGTCAGCGTCAACTTTCATTTTGTAAAACAAATCTGACGGCATTTCTGAAGTTTGGGAGTTATAAAGCGTGAAGCCATCAGCGGCTTCCAGTTTGCCTTCCATGAAACTCACGACTCCAGCGTGTCCGCTCGATGTAGTCTCCTCCATCGTGGCATCCAGAAGGCTTTCAGCCTTGAAGCCCGTGATGAAATATTTGCGTCCCTCAGCGTCAATATGAATCTTCTTGACATAATTGCTGGTGATGGGAGAGTTTTCAATATTGATCACTTTTTGCTTCGTTCCTTGAATCTGAATGATTCCTTTTCCCTTGGTACCAATCCAAAAGTTGCCATTGTCTTCAATCGCCATGCTCAAGACATCGGGTTGATCCAAATCTTGGAGTTTGTCGAAGGCAGGGATACCAAATTTTTGCGTCAGCGTAGTAACGGACCATTTGCTGCCGTCAAATTCGACCAATCCTTTGGCGGTACCAAAATAGACGGAACCATCTGGTCCAGCAGCGATCGCTCTTACTTTATTATTGGGTAAAGCAGTATTGTCTTTGGTAAAGAACGTCCAATCCTGCCCATCGAAGCGAGCCACTCCTCGGTCTTCAATACCCACACTTACCCACATATTACCCTTGCGGTCCATGCAAAAGTCCTCCACAAAATCGTAGTCAAGGGCAGTATTGTCTTTGTTGTAATGCGTCCATGTGCCGCCAGCAAACATTGACCAACCCCCGCCATTAAGTTTGACGCCTTTCAACCCAACCTCTGAAGCAAAGCCACTCACCCAGATTCGCCCCTTGAGGTCTGTATGGATTTCGTGAATGGATTTGTACGGAAAGTCAGGCGTATTGTCTTTGGTGTACTCCGTAAACGCTTGGCCATCATAAATTACCAAGCCTTTGTTGGTCCCAATCCACAGGCGATCCTGACGATCTACCGCCAAGGCACGAATATTTCGACTGAAGGCTTTAGTTTCTTTATTCTTCAATATTTCATACTGCGTCCCATCATAGCGGAGGAGCCCGGTGCCCGGAACGCCAAAATAGAGCAGGCCCTTGCTGTCTTTAGCAAAAGCAGTGACCGTGTTTCCGGCCAACAAACTTTTGGCTTGAAACTGATCTTGATGAAAGGTAAAAGAGGCGGTATAAAGTCCCCATTCGGAGCCCTGTGCAGAGAGCATAAAGGGAAGGCTCAGCAACAGCATGCCGAGCAAACGAGAAAAACGATAAGATTGAACCATGAATTTTACAAGAATGATTTGGTGATACAAAAGTTGTTGGATGTGTTCCGACTACTTCCAGCCCCACTCATAGGATAAAGATTTGAGTCCTATTTCACAACGAAAAGTTCCGAAAGAGGAAAATTCCCTAAATTCAATCTTCTATCAAGATATTATCCAATAAACATGCAAGCTACCAAACTACTCCTCTGGGCAAGTATTTGCCTTTTTCTAGTGCCGCAGACGCTCCAAGCACAACGCAAGAAAAAAAGCAAGGATGTCCCTCAAGTGGAAACCCTACAATATGATAAAAAGCTTTATGAAGGACTCAATTTTAGAGAAGTCGGTCCTTATCGAGGCGGTCGATCTTGTGCCGTAACAGGTGTTCCGGGCCAACCCTTATTGTTTTATTTTGGTAGCACTGGAGGAGGCGTCTGGCGAACCAAAGACGGTGGTCAGAGCTGGGAAAACATCAGTGATGGCTACTTTGGGGGTTCTATTGGCGCGGTAGCCGTAAGCGAATATGATCCCAACGTCCTCTACGTAGGAGGAGGAGAAAAGACTGTTCGTGGCAACGTATCCTATGGCTATGGTGTCTGGAAGTCCGTCAACGCTGGTAAAAGCTGGCAACAGATGGGCCTCGAAAACACTCGCCATATCTCTCGTATCCGTATCCATCCCAAAAATCCGGATCGTGTTTATGCCGCAGTGATGGGGGATCTCTATAAACCAAGCAAGGAACGGGGTGTCTATCGTTCCGACGACGGCGGAGAAAATTGGGAGCGCATCCTTTTTGCCAATAAAGATGCAGGAGCGGTTGACCTGACCTTGGACCCAAGCAATCCACGTATTTTATATGCCAGCACTTGGCGGATTCGCCGTACTCCTTATAGTTTATCGAGCGGTGGTGAAGGTTCTGCACTTTGGAAGAGTACCGATGGCGGCGATACTTGGGAAGAGTTATCCAAAAAAGAAGGTTTTCCAGATGGTCCATTGGGTATCATAGGCGTGACGGTTTCACCGCAACGCTCCGATCGGGTTTGGGCCATCGTAGAAGCCGAGGAAGGAGGCGTATTTCGCTCTGATGATGGTGGAGAAACTTGGCGACGATTCAATAGCGATCGCGCCCTGAGACAGAGAGCTTGGTACTATACGCGCATCTATGCAGATACCGAGGATGATGAAGTCGTCTATGTACTCAATGTCCGCTATCATAAGTCTACGGACGGTGGCCGAACGTTCAAACCTTATAATGCACCGCACGGAGATCATCATGATCTTTGGATTGCCCCTGAAGACCCTCAGCGTATGATCATCGGTGATGATGGCGGCGCGCAAGTAAGCTATGACGGTGGCGAAAATTGGTCCACCTATTACAATCAGCCGACTTCTCAGTTTTATCGAGTAACAACTGACAATCACTTTCCTTATCGTATCTATGCCGCTCAGCAGGACAATTCTACGGTGAGGATTCTACATAGAACCGAAGGTAGAAGCATTGACCGCGAGCATTGGGAGTCAACTGCTGGAGGCGAAAGTGCCCACATTGCCGTCGATCCTAAGGATAACGATATTGTCTACGGTGGTAGCTATGGCGGCTACTTGACTCGCATCAATCACCGCACTGGCGAACGACGTGCGATCAATGTTTGGCCTGACAATCCGATGGGCTATGGTGCGGAAGGTATGAAATATCGCTTTCAGTGGAATTTCCCTATCGCCTTTTCACCACATGACGCTAATAAACTTTATGCAGGCTCCAATCATCTGCATATGAGCAAAGACGGCGGTCAAAGCTGGGAGATTATCAGCCCAGACCTCACCCGCAATGATCCCGAAAAACTCCTTTCCTCTGGTGGACCGATCACCCAAGACAATACCGGAGTAGAATACTATTGTACTGTATTCGCAATGGCCGAATCGCCTCAAGAAGAAGACTTAATCTGGGTAGGCTCTGATGATGGCTTATTGCACATTACCCAAAACGGAGGCGATGACTGGGCCAATGTTACTCCCCCTCAAATGCCTGAATGGACGATGATTAATAGTATTGAGGTCGATCCCTTTATCAAAGGAGGTGTTTATGTGGCTGGAACTCGTTACAAACTCGGCGACTATACACCTTACCTCTACCATAGCAAAGATTATGGCAAGACTTGGCAAACTATCACGGCAGGTATCGACGAGCAGCATTTTACGAGGGTTTTGCGGGTAGACCCCGAACGCCAAGGTCTTTTGTATGCAGGTACTGAGACAGGTCTTTACATCTCTTTTGATGATGGAGCTAGTTGGAAAGCTTTTCAGCAAAATCTACCTATCGTTCCGGTAACGGATATCACCCTCAAAAACAACAATCTCATCATCGCTACTCAAGGACGGGGTCTTTGGATGATTGATGATCTCACGCCTCTCCATCAACTCAATGCAGAGATGGCCGCAAAGCCTTGGCACCTCTATCAACCCATCGCTAGTTATCGTATGGGAGGTGGACAAGCTCGCAATCCTCGTGGTGCAGGCACCAATCATCCGGGTGGCGTGATGGTCAATTTTGTGATTGACCAACTGCCTGAAGAGGAGGAGATAGAACTAAGTTTCTACGAAGCCGGCGGCGATTTGATCCGAACGTTCTCCACGGGAGATAAAGAAAACAAACTCACTGTAGAGCAAGGCTACAATCGCTTTGTATGGAATATGCGCTATGAAGACGCCAAAGATTTCAAAGGCATGATCCTCTGGTGGGGACAGATGAGTGGTCCGAAGGCAGTGCCGGGCCAGTATTATGCAAAGCTCAAAATCGGGGAGGATTATCAAAAGCAGGATTTTGAAATCCTCATTGATCCTCGGATTGAAGCCTCTGTCGCAGATTTACAGGCTCAGTTTGATCATTTGATTGCAATCCGAAATAAATTAACCGAGACTCACCAAGCCATCATCGACATCAGAGCCGCTCGGGAACAATTTCTTGGCCTCAAAAAACGAGTCAAGGACAAAGAAGGGATGGAAAAGATCGTAGGCGAAATCTCTCGCATTGACTCAGCGATGAGCGTAGTCGAAAAAGCGCTCTACCAAACCAAAAATCGTAGTGGCCAAGATCCACTCAACTTCCCGATCCAGCTCAACAATAAGTTGGCGCACCTAGCTTCACTTAGTAGCATTGGCGACAATCCTCCTACGGATCAGGCTCTAGCGTTCTTCAAGGAAGTAAGTACTGCCATCGATGAGCAACTCAATATGTGGTATGAGATACGTGATACCGAAGTGCCAGCCTTCAATGAGTTGGTTCATGAAGCCACGATTGACGCGGTGATATTGGAATAATTATCCAGTAGATTCGGTTTGCAAACCGAATCTAAGCCAATCAATATTGGAATAATCAGAAAAACACCGCATTGCAAAGCAACAACTTCCCGCCGTACCAAAACTGACGGAAGATCGGTGAATCTGCAAAATAGATCAATTGCCCTTGTCCTTGGGATTCGACCCCGATGGCAAGGGTATTTTCTAGTTTGGCTTCTAGCTTCGAGCCAGTAAAACCGCTAACGGCTTCGTCCTCGCTAAACACGCCGACATTCCAACTACCAGCAGGGAGATAAGGGTAGGCCGTGCGGTTGCGCTTGATCATATAAACTACTGAATCCTGCCCATAGGCTAGCGGATGAGAGTTGTCGAGTTTTACTTTATAGATACTACCCGAGACAAAGCTGCTGAGACGATCTCGTTCCCGATTCTCGTAACGCTTAACCAAATCATCTGGCGTTTGGACCTTAGCGGCTTCCAATTTGGCTTTGGCTACTTCTTTTTGCTTAGCGATATAGACCTTGCCAAGTGTGGTATAAGCTTTGTCCTCTTTGCCTTTGGCGGTGAAGGTATTGATGGCACTTTCCAGAGCGATCAACTTGCCCCCAGCCTTAGTAAAGGCCAATAACTTATCTCTAAATTTGCTAAAGCTCCCCTGCCCCAAAATTACTACGTCATACTTTGTCAGATCAACACTCGCGAGATAATCAGTCCCCAAGACGCTAACGGGATACTTGAGATCTTGCTCAAAAAAGTGCCAGAGTTCTCCGAAGGAAGTAGCCGTAGTGCCCGGCCCTTTGACCAAAGCAATTTTGACGGGCTTGATATAGTTGACCTTATTAGAGCCAAAGTCTTTGCCTTCATCAACAAAACCAGTGCTGCTTGGCGTCAGTTTGCGTTGATATTGATTTGCAATCGCGATTACTTTTTTATCGAAATCCTTTTTCGGATTGTCCGGACGGGAAATAATCAAAGTGCCTCGTCCAAAGTTTTGCGCCTCTACTTTGAAAGGCTCCTTAGCGTAGCGAACCTTGATTTTGGCTTGTAATAAGGCTCCTAAAAAGCGAGCATCCTGCAAATCCGTCCAAGGCAATACATATGCGTAGGGTAGGTTTTTGGGCGCAGATAGACGATCAAACTCACGTTCAAAAGACGTGCTCTCAAGTTCTATCTTCTCGCTAGTCGCGAACGTTTGAATATTATAGACATAAGGCAAGGACCAAGCCGTGATATCATAAGTCATCGAATCAAGCAATCTTGCCTCCGGCTCAAATAATACTTTGACCAAATTGGCCTGTGATTGGTAGGCTGAGATCACTAAATCGCCTTTTTCGAGAGTAAAACGAGTATCTTTTTCGGCTCGATAGTTATAGCCATTGTAGGCGCTTTCGAGGGTTTCATTGATCGAGTAGCGAATTTTGTTGCGATCCAACAATTCTGTCAAGGCAAATAGTTGATCCTGATTGTTTGCTTTGAGAACATAGCTTTTATACTTGTCGGTCGGATTGTTTTGCGCTTTTTCGAAGTAGGAGTTGTACTCTGCGAGCAAACGCTCCTGATTTTTATAAGCAGATTCAATCGTAGAAAGTCCAGTGGTATAGTGATGCGCAATCCGATCCGTTAAGCGCAGCGTATCTCCCGTAGCCAATCTCAAGGCACGACCTGCATTACCTGATCCACCTTGCTCATAGGTAAAACCAATGGCTCCTTGATAGGTCGGCCAAGTATCGCCATAGCTCGGATAGAATAGATCAAATATCTCTTTGGAGAAATAGAGCCAGCCATTTTGATCAAAATAGCGCGCGTGATTTTTGCCAGTAAGTTTTTGAAACTCTCTTTGCCAGTCGGTAATGACCTCATGGTAGGGTTCGGCAGCAGGCCCGAAAAAATAAGGACTATTGGCGCCCATCTCATGAAAATCTACATGCACATGTGGCATCCACGCTTGGTATAGCTTGGCGCGTTGCTGACTTTCAAACTGCGTTTGCCAGCACCAGTCCCGGTTGAGATCAAATAGATAGTGATTGTAACGTCCACCCGGCCAAGGTTCATGGTGTTCCCATGAGTCTCTATTAATATTGACGGATTGATTTTGAGCTTGACGATACCAATGTGTATATCGATCGCGACCGTCTGGATTGATGCAAGGATCTATGACGACGATCACATCTTTGAGCCAGCCCGCAGTATCATTAGTTACAAGGGTATAGAGGGTGGCCATCGCAGCTTCAGTAGAGACTGCTTCATTGCCATGTATATTGTAGCTGAGCCAAACGATGGGCTTTTGACTATTGCCTTTTTCACCTGCAAGGAGGCCTGTGGACTTGAGGTTGTCAGTACGGATCGCTTCAATCTGACCTAGATTCACAGGATCAGAGATAAAAGCCACCATCAACTCTCTTCCTTCATTGCTCTTGCCGTAGGATTGGAGTTGAACGTTCGGCGAGGCCGCGCCTACCGCTTTGAAATACTCCAACACCCGATAGTGATAACTAAATTGCTCACCAAGTTCATAGCCGAGAAAATCAGCCGGACTCGGAACTTGCGCCATGAGAGAAAAAGGTAGACACAAGCTTCCAAGCAAGAGGGAAAAGAAGGATTTCATAGGGTCGGGATCGTTATAGGCCGGAAAATAAGACTATTCCCGTACATACAACAAAAAAGAAGTGCCATCGAGACGAAAATAATGCATTTCCCCCCCTGCTATAGACATCCTTTCTTTGCGATCTTTGACTCCTTTGAGATTTACACCACTATCATTGCCGATTAGTTTCCAATTACCTTCTGGTACGTAAACCTCATCCCAGTCATGCTCATTGCTGCCCGTATTGATCAAGACCATCACTCGATTGTCTACGATATAGCCAAGTTGATAAGGGTTGACGGTATCAATCCATTGATAATAATTTTCCGGCAAGGCCTCCGCCCGACGAAATACTGAGCCATATTCACTGAGGCGAAATTGATTAAGCCCCTGCCAGAAGGCCAGCATACCTTTATAGTCGCAATTACTCCCTTTCGATTTTTCTGTCTGGCCGATGGTCTCCCACAAAAATGAATTGGGACGACGCATATTATAGGTATCATCGCGGCCTTTGAAGTGGCCTTCCAACCAATCTTGGCCAGGCTTAACAAATTCTTCCAGCGGTGCGAGGCCTTTGGAGCGCATGATTTCTACTCCCCCGTGGGTAACGATCGGTCCTACAGAAGTGTAGAGTAGTAAGCCTGCGATTTTATAGCGCTCTTCGTCTACGCCTTTCAAACCGTTCCAGTCTTGCTTCGCAAAACGGTCCGCTAAAGCCCAATTGTCGTGAATATCTAGATAATTGATGCCACTAACTGGCGTCTTATCATCTGTAAAGTCGCCCGAAAGCGCTTGCTTAACTTTGCCTTTGTCGTGAAAATTGCCCCCTGCATAACCACGATGCGAACTGGGATCTTGGAGTTCGAATGGATTGCCGATCAAAGCATCACGCGTCTCGTCCTGAAAAAAGGTGATCGGGGAATCCTGCTTATACCAATCCCAAGAAGGATTACTTTCAAAATTTGGATCATTTGAGCCAATCCAAGGTTCACCATAAATGATGATATCATCGCCTAGTTCTGCGCGGAGCTTGATCAGGGTTTGCTTGTCTATCTGGCCAGCGAGATCTATCCGAAAGCCATCTATCCCAAACTCTTCGATAAAGTGCTTGCACTGGTCAATCAACCAGCGTTGTACCATAGGGCGATTTTCAGTCTTGACTTCATTGCCGTACTCACCGATGTGATCGAGATCACGGGTGCGGTAGTAATAAAGCTTATCCAACACATTGAAGTGGAAGTTGTGCGGCTCGCTGTCCATATCCTCAGCGGTGTGATTGGGCACAAGGTCGATGATGACTGCGATGTCCTTATCGTGAAAGGCTTGCACCAAGTCCCGAAACTGCTCTCGTTCTGCGCCTAACTCTGAACCTTTGGTGCGATAGCGGTTTTCGACGGCAAAGCAATGTGAGGTTCGATAGCCCCACTGATAGTTTTCTTCGGCAATGCCCATCTCTTGAAAAAACGGATCATCTGCAAATGAGGCCTGCCAAAGCTCGTCAGGATAATGCATAAATTCCTGTACGGGCATGAGGTGAACAGTATTGATACCGAGATTGACGAGATAGTCAAAACCTACGGGCTGGCGTTTTTTGTTTGTGAGCCCTGGGACCGCCATACCAGACAATGTACCCTTGAGTTCGTCAGAGACGGGCAAAAGATCGGTAAAATCTTGTACGTGTACCTCATAAGAGATCACGTCTTGGAGAGGGGGAATACCATTTTTGAGCGGTCTTGCTGGCTTGGTTTTGTACCAAACTCGACTACGGCCCCAAGCATCATCATTGACACGGGCGTAAGGATCAGAGATATGTTTGGGTAAGGATTCGTAAAAGTGGCTGCCTTCTTCCACGGGTCCGTGAACGGTAAAATCGTAATAAGTGCCTTTGAGATCTTGCTCAAAACGTGCCTCCCAAACTCCATCAGCGTCTCGTGTCATTTCGACGGTCTCTTTGGGCTCTCCACCCAAGCGTTCCGCGAAGAGGTAAAGCACGACTCGCTCCGCCCGAGGCGAAAAGATGCGAAAGTATGTATTGCCATCATGCACATTAGCTCCTAGCTCTTTGTCGGAGTAGAGTTCCTTGAACCAGTTATCGAAGGAACAATGCGTCTTCAGGCCCGCTGCGCGTAATTCCAAAAAGTAAACCCGCCGCATATCAAGGGGAGGATTGGTGACGATCAAAGCTTCGGTTGCCGTATTGGGCAGGACCGCAGCGATGGGAATTTCTTGGCCTTGACCGTCGGTCAAACGATAGGCTTGAGGATTGAGCGGGCGATCGGTCCCTTCGACAACTGTCCAAAGGCGACCACCGGAGCGGAGTTCTGCGTGAATTGTAGGCACGGTGATGGTATGCATAAATTGAAGGTTGCCGCCAGCGACATTGGGGGCTTCTGCAGGTGGAGACAACCAATTTCCCTCATCGATGCGAAATTTGAATTGTGCATGAATCGGGATGAGCGCGAAGTTAGGGTTGAATACTGCTAATGTCCAAAGCGAATTTGCCCTAGAAGCTAACTGCCAATTAGGCTCATCCATATCTTGGCTCCAATCCCGAAATGAGCCAGTAACCACTACTTTTTGCACATTGGATTGCCCATAAATGGCCGCATCAAAATAAAAGTAGCTCGTATCCTTTTGGTGTTGATAGCCTTGTAGGAAGAGATTTGCGTCTTGAGCAATGGCCAAAGGCAGGCACATCAAGCCGCTTATCACAAAGAGTAGGAGTCGTAATCGCATGCTGGTAGTTTTTCCAGTCTGAAAAACCCGATTCTAAATGACAAATAGAAATATATAAGGTACCAATTGATCAGATGGGAGGGAATATTCAATATTGAAGGCCAATGTTCAATGTAGATGGAAGCACGAGTTGGACCTTTTCAGATTCGTATTTCGTTATATGGTTTCTTGGCCTCATTGACGCAATGATTGGGTTGTATGTGGCGGCGCAAAATTTTGCGTCGCTGCGAATTGCCTACAAAACTCCTAGGCTATTGTCTATTTTTGTGTTTATGAAAAGCAGTCAAGCCGTTTGTCTTTTGCTAGTCTTGTTTTTTGGCCTGCAGCCGAACGCTCAGTCCCAGGATCGTTTTTATAGTCAAATCTTTGCCAATCGCTTACAGTTGAGTCCGGCTTTGGCGGGGAGTGAAGAAAGTATCGGCCTGAGTATTACGACTCAAGCACGTTGGCAATGGATTGGGATTGAAAATCATGTCCAACAATATGGTGGAGCCTACCATAGCAGTTTTTATACCTTGGGTCGACGATTTGGTTATGGGCTCAATTATCAAATGGAGCGAACGGCCGATGGGGGGTTTACGCAACAAAAGTTGGAGCTTCATTTTTCCCATACATTTGAGCCTTTCATGGGTCACTTTTTTTCGATAGGCATCGCGGGTGGTATCCAGCAACAAGCTTTAGATTTTTCGGTATTGCGTTTTCCCCCGCAGCTTGTCAATGGACAATGGGTACAGCGGCCCCAAATAGATTCTATCGCGAGGACTTATCGTCCCGACTTTCAAATGGGACTCTCTTATTTTCATAAAAACATCTTTGCCGTTGCTACGATTAAGCATCTGCAAGACATGACGTTCGCGGATAGCGTCAATACGGCTCTCAATCCTTTTTATTCAGGCACAGTAGGTTTCAAAATCGCTTTGAAGGATTCTCTTTTTGGCAAGAGAATGAATGTAAATTTGACACCTTTTGTCCATTATCAACGGCAGGGACGCTACTATATATGGATGTTGGGGATGAATTTAGAGCTAGAGGCATTGACGCTGAGTGCTCGCTATACCGTCAAAAATCGATGGAGTGGGGGGATTGCTTTTCAGCGTGGTCCTTTTCAGATCGCATATCAATACGACTATTTTTCAGGAAACATTGACCTTGCAACTTTTGGCCATACTCACGAATTGAGTCTCAAATGCGTCTTAGATACAGGGCCACCTAATCGTCGCCATAAGATTCATTTGATCCCATTACCAAAATTTTAACATTTTTTATACTATGCCACATTGGGGAGCGTTAGAATATAGAATTAAGAAAACACACACCCCCGTTACTTCAAGTGGAAAAACGTTCGAGAGTTGGAAATAGATTAGAAGACGAAACGTTCCACAAAAATGGTAATATTTCCCAATCGAGGTGGCAATCAGTAGGGAGATATGCTTTGAAGTTGTTTTTAGGACCTATAAATGGTCGTTTTTAGAGTTAAGAACAATCACTTTTGAATGTTTGAGCCCTCTGTAAAATCGTTAGTTTTTTCCGAAAAAATATTGCAGTTTGCGTTACCTTTTTGGGCATTATTAAAGATTTAATTCACGCTTTGGCGTAGATTCGGGGGCTATATTTTTGAACTTATTGAATCTCCTTTTGTGCGTCGCTACGAAAACTCATTTGGCAAAATGAAACGAACGCTTGCTCATTCATTGCTAGCGCTGGTAATTATGGCACTGGGCTATACTGAAAGCCGGGCTCAAGACCCGCAGTATTCTCAGTTCTTCTCTAACCAGCTGATGCTAAACCCTGCTTTTGCTGGCTCCGGTACGGGTCCGCGTGTAGCCATGAACTACCGCGCCCAGTGGGTCAAAATCCCTGGCTATTACAAGCAGTTTGCTTTTTCTTACGATCAACCGGTGTATTTCCTCGGTACTCGTCAAGGATTAGGGATCAACTTTAACTCCGATGTTGCGGGGGAAGGTGATCTTACCAAACTAAATGTAACCGTCAACTACGCTTATCAAGTAGAGATTGTTAAAGACAACTTTTTGCGCTTCGGCCTTTCTGGCGGAATCCAACAAGCGAGTCTTGATTTCTACAAACTGCGTTTCCCGGATCAGATTGATCCCCGTGATGGCTTTGTCCGTCCGACGCAGGAACCTGTTCCCTCTCAGTCTGTGATTCGTCCAGATGTGAGTGCCGGGATCGCTTACTTCAACGAATACGCATTCCTTGCGGCAGCAGTCAATCACATCACCGAACCTTTGGAGACTTTTACAAGTTTCAGTGGCTCTGATGCAAAACTGCCTCGTAAGTACACTGTTACAGGTGGTGTTAAAATCCCCTTAAGTAACAGCCGCAATCGTAACGAGATATCGATTACGCCAGTGTTCCTCTACAAGATGCAAGGCAATTTCTATCAGATTGATGGAGGTCTTTATCTCAATGTTGAGCCTATGGTATTTGGATTCTGGTATCGCCACCGTGATGCAGTGATTGCATTGATTGGGGTGCGTCAAGGGCCATTTAGCTTTGGTTACTCTTACGACTATACGATTTCTTCACTCACCCAGGGTATCTCTGGTGGATCACACGAAATCTCCGTAGTACTAGAGTTTGAGTCTTATCCTCCTAACAGGAAACTCAAGCACCGTGCACTACCATGTCCTCGTTTTTAAGCATGTTTAGCTTGATACAACAATTGATATAATTTTCTGCTTGTAATATTCTACCTTTATTTCACATTCTCAGGGCAATAAACTAAACGCTCGCATCGTAATACTGATGTTAATCTCCATAGGTATGAAAAAGAGAAGTTTTTCTTACGTCTTTGCGACAGTAATAGCTTGCGGGCTCATGATGGTCGGCTGTAATCATAAAGCCAAGATCAACAGAGTAGGCAAAAGTAGCGGCAAAACTAATATTAAGTATTCTGAAGAAACTTATCAGCCGCCTAAATTCAACGAACAAGATCCAGCTCCAGGCTTAGTCTTGATTCCTGGCGGTACCTTCATGATGGGTGGTGGCGAAAAAGACATTGAGTTTTCAATGGACAATCGTCAGCGCCAGGTCACCGTTCAGAGTTTCTACTTAGATGAAGTAGAGATTGCTAACGTTGACTGGAAAGAATTTTTAGCTGCCATGCAGCAAACAGAAGGTGATCACAAATTTGAAGCACTTTATCCTGACACCAATGTATGGCGTCGCGACCTTGCTTTCAATGATCCCTATGCCGAGACATACTATAGCCACCCTGCATTTAATATGTACCCAGTGGTAGGAGTCAACTGGCACCAGGCAAACGAGTACTGCAAATGGCGTACAGAAGCCGTAAACGGCGTGCTTGAAGAAGATGATGATGAAGCGATCCTCTATCCTTCTTATCGCCTACCAACTGAAGCAGAGTGGGAATATGCCGCTCGTGGTCTTCAGGAAAGCGAAATCTACGCTTGGGAAGGCAAATCTCTTCGCAATCGCAAAGGTCAGTTTCGTGCCAACTTCAAACGTGGCCGTGGTGATTATGCTGGTTGGAGAGGTGGCGATGGCAAACATATGACTGATGGCTATATGATTACTGCCCCAGTTTATGAGTTTTGGCCAAATGACTTCGGTCTCTACAATATGTCTGGTAACGTATCAGAGTGGACACAAGATAACTATCGTGTTCTCGCTTTTGAAGACGTTGAAGACTTTAACCCTTATCGTCGCAAAGGAAAAACTGAAATCCGTCCTGATGATTGGTTGGATGATGTTTCCTACAAGCCAAAAGAGTCTCTACTCTTTAACCCTGATCCAAACGCGCCTGTTGGCAACGATGGTTTTGACAACGTCAAAGTTTATCGCGGTGGTTCTTGGGCTGATGTAGCTTACTACCTCTCTCCAGGATCTCGTCGTTACTTCAACGCTGACTCTTCTAGCGCCACTATTGGATTCCGCTGTGCGATGATTCGCGTTGGTAGCCCTGACTAATATTATATTACAGTAGAAAATATTGCAGCTTCGTCTTTTAGACGGAGCTGCTTTTTTTGTGCCCAATTCAAGCGTTCTGCGAAGCAGCTGAGCGAATGTCCAATGTCGAAATCCAATTTTCAATGTAGAAGAGATTGATTACTTCATCATTGATGATTCGAGATTCGGGATTTTATATTTTCCTTATCGCTATGCGGAACGCCTTGTCCTATAGTTTTGACGCTGACAGCGTTTGGAACCCTGTCAGGGTCAATGGAATAAGGTCGGCTTAGAAAACGAATACTTATAACTAGACTTGGGAGAAACTTATCAATAATAGAAAAAGCTGAGGAAGTAATGATCGGGCAAAAGTTGATATGTCTTATTCACTCAATGGGATTATCTTTAAATTCAAAATTTCCCACTAATACGACTATTGCTATCCGACGAATCGCTTTACTTCCGGCCCTCATTATTTTCTGTACCTTCTTTTTGCCTTATTTATTAGTAGCTCAACAGATTCTGGCTCCACAGAGAGCAACGGATTGGTATGCAGTAGGTCTACAAGTACCGAAAATAGAGCCAGAGCTTGTCATAAATATCCTCGATCAAGGAGGTTTCAATGATGGCCTAAGCCCAAATGATCAACTAGTCAAAGAATTACTGCTGAGTCATGCTTCTAAGCCCTTTGTCCTGTATTTTCCACCAGGAACTTATCAATTTACGCAACCATTAATATTACCCGCAAGATGTATCATCCGCGGTGCTTCTGCGGATTCAAGCATTTTGCAGTTTTATTTGCTAGAGCCAGATCATCTGATTCAAGTACAGGGACAAATTACCCGAGATACGGCCTATTTAAAGACTGATGCCACCATACATGATCAATTTGTCAGGATCAACACTCCGTCTCAGTATCAAATTGGAGACTATCTAAAACTGATAGATCAGGATAGCGCCTTGATAACATCCTCTTGGGCTCAATTTTCAACGGGACAGTTATTACAGATTACTCAAATTCAGGGAGATAGTCTTTATTTTGACCATCCTCTTCGAAGAGATTTCCTCATCCATAGAGGCGCTCATTTGATCAGATTCGAGCCAAAATTTCAAGTAGGCATCGAGCAACTACAAATCAAACGCTTGGATGCTACTGATAGGCAGACGAGTAATATTTATTTTAAGTATGCCGCCAATTGCTGGGTAAGCTGTGTGAAGAGTGTTTACTGCAATTTTGCACATGTGGAGCTCAATCATAGTACACATATTGAGCTAAGCGGTAGCCATTTTCAGGAGGCTCATGCTTATGGAGGAGGAGGAAAAGCCTATGGTGTGATGCTACACTTTGCCTCTGGCAATTCTTTGATCCAAGACAATAGTTTTCAAAAACTCCGCCACTCGATGATCCTACAAGCCGGAGCAAACGGCAATGTGATAGCCTACAACTACTCTACCGAGCCTTACTGGACAGACGTAAACTTACCTACCGATGCCGCAGGAGATTTGGTTTTACACGGCAACTATCCCTACGCCAATCTATTTGAAGGCAATGTTGTGCAAAATATCGTCGTCGATCATTCACATGGAATCAATGGCCCTTACAATACTTTTTTTCGTAATCGTGCTGAGCTTTATGGCATTTTCATGAATCAGGAACCAAGTAGCAATTGGCAAAACTTTTTGGGTAATGAGATCCCCAATTCAGGCTTATTTTTGGGAAACTATCTATTGGCTGGCGAAGGTCTGTTTGAATATGCCAATAATGTCCAAGGAAGTTTACGTCCTCAAGCCAGTGCAGATTTGATGGAGAAATCACTATTCCTTGGAGATATCAGTGGGCAATCGCCCTCAGAATGGGCACTCATCGGTCCTCCGAGCAAATTAAATGAATACAAGATCACTGCTCAAATACGCTTTGAATCTCAACTATCAAACGCTTGTGCAGAGCCTATTATATCAACTAGTGTTGAAGCGACTCTAAAAGACTTGGACAGTTTTTATCTATTTTCAGATCAAGCCCAAAATACACTAGAGATCCGCAATCATGAGCAAATTGACAAAAGTAGCATCTTGAGTTTGTATTCGATACAGGGAGAATTAATCCTGCAAAGTCAAGCGTCTTCTTTGGAGATTGGGCATTTGGCGAGTGGTTTGTATATCGTTCGACAGCGTCGGAAAGATGGGACTGTGCTTAGTGCAAAGTGGCGCAAAGACTGGTAAGAAAATGTAAATGATGAGTGTAAGCGTTCTCCGAAGGAGTCTACTCAAAAAGACACCTCAACACCTGAGTCTGACCGCCATGCGAAACTCTGACAAAATATAGGCCACTACTGAGCCCTTGTCGGGAGAGTTTGATTTTCTGGGCCCCTGCGGGGAACGCTTCTTTGCGTAGACTACGTCCTTGCAGATCGATTAGCTCTAGCTGTCCATGCTCTTTTGTGGGAGCGCTAAATTCTATATAGGCAAAATCCTGTGCTGGATTAGGGTATAATTTGATCTGAGCCAAAGCTAAATCTTCCTCTAAAGGAGTTGTAAAATTGATCGTAATGGGGAAATAAGGAGTAGCTAACCAACCACCGTCATGGGAACGAACTGTAAAGCTAAATCCATCGCTATTGATTGCTTGGCCTTGATGCTGGTAACTAAGGTTCATACTATCAATCGCAGATTGCAAAAAGGTATCACCGATTGTAAGAGTATTGCCTGCTAGTTGTAGTTCACCGTATTGAGGCTTTTCGATTAGCGTATAAACAATATCATCTGGGCCACAATTGGCTTCACTATCGAGCAAATCTGGACCGATGCTTTCGTTTTGCCATTGGTTGAGGCTTAAGCCTTCGTTTGCCAGTAAGTTAGGTGGGAGACTCTCATCAGTCTGAAAACATATTTCAAGGCCCCAGTTTGTCAGTTCGCCACCATCCAAATCCACTACATCCTTGATTTCCAATCGCCATAAGCCTTGGCTACTCAAGCCGCGAAATCGACCTAAGGAATCCAAAGCTTGATACCTCAATCCGCTAGTAGGAGGACAGGGAATCAATCCTCGTGGAGCTTCATCATCAAACGCGAGATCAAAATCAGCAACATTGGGGCCACATATCTGCTCAAACAATCTAGCCGAAACCCCTTGCTTTTTGAGCTTAATCTTCAAATCATTGATCCAGCTATGCGTACCAGTGAGTCCTAATACATTAATATCTGTGATCGTATAATCATCATCAATTTGAAGATCTGAAATCACAATCGCAGGCACACTGTTGATCGGGATTGTTTTAGGGACATCTGTACTCCAAAAAGTCTGACAGGCTTGACCCGGTATCATAAAAGAAGTAACTCTAGAAAAAGCCCCTTCTCCACAAGCATTTCCCCCTTTTACTCGCCAATAATAAACTGTTCCCCCATCAAGTGGCGGCATGTTTGCAGAAAGCGAATCCTCACTCCAACCGTTCGCGATTAGCGATGATCCAAAACTAGGGTGGCTAGCAAGTTCCCAATAATAAGCCTCTACTCCTGCTTGGCATTCCCATTTCAGACGAGATAATGCATTGCTTTGGATCACACCATCAGCTGGGTATAATGTTGAGATTGCTGCTGGTGCCTCAGGTATTATATAATAGGAATAATTGAATAGGCTGCTATCTCCGTTTTGCTCTACCCCCAAGAGGGTGATGTTTTGCCAACCTGATAGATTTGCACTGGGTGTAATGGAGAAATCTAAGAAATTTTCTACTGCTAGCGGGTTATTGCTTTGCCATTGGGCTTGTATAGTCTCTTCAAGCAATGAGAAGTTAACTAGACCTTGATAACCGCCCAGACTACCTAACCATAGACGAAAGTTGATTAGATCCCCTTGACAGGCTTCGGGTATACTATTGGCATTAAATAAATAATAGTCCGCTTGAGCAGCATTTGATATGGTAAAATCTCCTTCGGAGATCGCAAAAAAGATATTATTGGTCGCACTTATCCTGATTCGGGCAGATTGAGTAGGGAGATCAGGCACCATAATAGCAGCGGCACCATTGTTTGAGATATTGGAAGCTAAAAGCGTATTGAAAGTATGTCCGCCATCCGCAGAAAGCCAAATATCTACTTTATCGCAATTTACGGGTGCTTTGTCAGTATTGGCTACTTCCCATTTTATCCATTGCATACTGCCCACAGTCCAATCTTGATAGGCTATTGGCTCATTGACGACAAAAGGTCCCGCTTGCTGCGTGAGTTTTAGATTAAGATATCCCTGTCCGACTTGGGTTACTTGTGGATGATGATCTCGGACAGTCAATCGAAAACGCAGATTACGACTTACCATCGGTAATATCTCCTCCCCAGAACTTTGACCACTTAATATATCTGACAATTGAGGAATAAGACGGTGTGGATAAGCCACCGGTTCTCGAGAACGGATGATGGGCCCAAAAACCGTATTAGCATGAGTTGAACCCGGACTTCCGAGGTCCCACTGCTCCCAACAGTAAGAAAGACTATCGCCTTCGGCATCAATGGCAAAACCATCCAAAGAAAAAGGCGTTCCCACGGGGAGAAAGTCAGTAGGCTGGTTGACAATCACGATAGGAGCTTGATTACTAACCGAATTTACTTGCCCACAAACATATCCACTACTGAGCGATTGGCGAATCTCATCTATACTCGATGCATGAAAATATGCATCACTATTTTGTTGAAAACTAGGCGAGCAAACTCCTGCATAAGCCATGATCGTAGAACCACTACGAGGTTCATATGCGGTCGGAGCAAAACGATAGCATGGGTTATTGTGGGTATGATGAGCGCCAAAAAAATGACCAAACTCATGCGCCACAAAGTCAATCGCAAAACCGTCACCAATAGGATTATTGAGCACAATGGCTGCCTGAGCTTTGTAGCCACTTTGGCAAACCGAATTGTAATATGCGATTGCTCCCCCTCCTAGACCTGAACGACCAAATACGATCCCCACATCATAATTAGCATCTCCAATAACGGCGTCAATCAGGTTTTGATTTTCCTGGATGATAGTATTCAGATCACCATTAGTAAAAGGATCTGTATTGGGTTGACTGAAGATCAATTGATCATTGCCAGCCACTAATTGAAAGGAAATGGCTACATCTCGGCTAAAAACTGCATTGACTCGGTTAAGTACACTGACAATCTCGGCCATTGCCAAAGCGGTAGTGCCACCATGATAAGCGGTATATTCTCCTGTCGCGGCGATTGCACATCTGAATACATGATGCCTCGCTAAACCTGTTTTGTCAGCAGTTCCTGCAGCAGCAGTAGGAAATGCTGGTAGCGCCATGTTTTTTTCATCAGACAAGCAAAGGGCTTCTTCTGGTGTTTTACGATTGTTACGGGATAATATGTATTGCCCTTCTTCAGGATCAAGGAACCAGTTTTTGCCATCTTTACGGAGTAATGCATGCAAACGATTGGCATCATGATCTAGATAGACTTCCCATCCATTAGGAGCGACTCCATACCAAGCTTTGATTTCGGGGAATTTTTGCGCGAGTTCATCCGCGAGAATTGCCTGAGGCCGAAGCTTGAAGGCAGCATGGCTCCCATCCGGCAAAGGAAGTATGACTTCATCTTGCCCGCTTCGCAGAACGCTCAAAACGCTTTCTGCAATCTCCTTTTCAGAAAAATTGATTTGCCCTTGTGCCAATAACAATATTGGTAGGATCGACAATCCTAACCCAAGGGCTATACGTAACAGCCACTGCCATACACATCTTGCGCACAGTTCCATATCAATTCAAGCAGGTGCAGTAAAGTTTGTTATGAATGAGGCAGGCGTTAAAATTCAAGTTGTAAGAAGACATTTGGAGTAAAGCCCAAGAGGTCTTTTTCGAGACGAAGTATGCTTGGTTCGTCGGCTTTGGATAGCGGTAAGCGTACTCGATATTCAATGCTTTGTAGGTTTTGACGGTTGTATAGATTAAACACCGCAATCCCCGCTTTCCCTCCTAATTTCCCATTAAAAAGTTCATAACGATAGCTAAGGTTAGCATCTAGACGATGATAATGTTGCATACGGCTACCATTGAGAGGACCAAAGCCAAGGCTATATTCAACGACATCTATTTGTGGTCGATTAGCAAGTATGCCTATTGCTTCCGTGAAGGGTTTGCCTGAGGCGAACGTCCAGTTAAGGGATGCATCCCAACGGCCAAGTTCAACAAGGTTGACCCAGCTAAACTGATGGCGTTGATCATGAGAAGCCGCAAACGGAGCCCCAGCTAACAAATCTGGAAAGGAATAAGTCGTTTGACTCAATGAGTAGGACATCCAACTCGTGTACCGGCCAAATTTCTTTTGCAGTAGTATATCCAAACCTTTAGAAATCCCTTGACCACCATTAATCAGAATGGGACGAAATATTTGCTGGCGATCAAAGTTTTTGTAGGTGATCATCCCATTGGTTTCCTTGTGGTATAGCTCCACATCCAGCAACCAATTTTCGGTTTGAAAAACACCGCCTACAATAAAATGCTCCGACGCTAAAACAGGGATTCTATCTCCATCCGCCAAGGTCCAATAATCTTCTACAAGCCCAGCTAGACTTCCTAACTCAGTACGATTTAAAAATTGGTGAAATTTACCCCAGACCGCTTTGAGTTGGATATTTTTATTTACCTCATAAGCCAAACTGATTCTGGGCTCATGGTAGTACTGTTCTGTACCAGAATAATAATTAGTCCTTATCCCTAATGTCAGCGATAGATCTGGTAAGACCTCCTTCTTAAACTGCGCATATGGACTCGCTACCCAATTAGTTTTGCGGAAAGGTTGAGATTCAGTCAGATCGCCTCTAAAATCGAGTAAACTATCTACTGCATAAGCCGTGCTATGAAAACCAAATTCCAAGTTTCCCAAGCTCGCCGTCTTCCATTCATAATCAAGGCGTAGGCTTAAATCTTGTATTTGATTACGCTGTGTCCAACCAATGGCGGGATCATCAGGCAACAAATTGTATACCTGTCTCAATTCGTAACGATTGTCAAAACTAGAGTAGGCTACGTTTAATTTTTGCGAGAAGTTAGGATTCCATGCTCGTATCCAATTCAGACTTGCTCCTTTATTTTGGAGATAATTCTCTTCTATTTGGCTAAACCATTCAGTGTCGCTAATCTCATCGGTCCATTGGTAATTAAGATTATCGTTCGCCGCATAGGCTGTCAAAGAAACAAGGTCTTTATCGCTTGGCCGAACGATCAGTTTCGCATTGAAGTCGGTGAAAATAAAATCAGGCATCGCATCCAAAACCGGAGTCCCAGAGCTTTGAGTTGCCAATTTCAAACTATCTATCACACGGCCACTCAGTTGGCTATAGAAAGGGTTGTCTAGCCAACTTGAATTAGAATGTCGTATAGATACCATCAATGCCGCCTTTTTATCCCAAAAAGGGACTTGAACAAGCGCGTTTGCATTTAGCAAATTGATCCCTGCCTCTGCCGTTGCCTGCTGCATCTGTTCTGGTCGGCTAGTGATATCGATCACGCCAGAAACGCGGCCACCATAACGAGCATCAAAACCGCCACGTTGCACGGTCAAGGATTTGACCGAATGTGGATTAAAAGCACTAAAGTTTCCAAACAAGTGTCCTGCTTGATAAACCGTAATCCCATCTAATAAGATTAAGTTTTCTTCTGGGCGGCCTCCTCTGATATGCAGTCCACCAGCAGATTCATCACTACTATGTATGCCCGGCAAAAATTGAATGGCGCGTAATAAATCGGGTTCTCCTAATCCACTAAGGCTTTCAACTCTTCGAGGGTTAATCTCAAGGATAGAGGCTGCATCAGCAATATTTACGGCTTGATCACTTCCTCCAGTGATGGAAATTTCATCTAACTGATGTTGAGATCGTTCCATCTCGACCTCATAATGCTTAGACTTAGCCAATCCAAAAGTGGTACTAGTATAACCAAAGTATCTTATTTCTAGACTATCCAAATGCAAGGGGATATCCATTAATACAAAATAGCCTTTTGCATCGGTATGGGTTCCGTAACTAGAACCTTTTACCCGCACTACGGCCAATGCCAATCCTGTCTTAGATTGAGCGTCGGTTATTCTTCCGCTTATATTACGTGTGTTACGAGGAGCAACGACCCTTGTTTTTTGCGAGTTTTGACTCCTAACAGAAATGATATACTGTCGAGTGTTGATTTGCTGAAATTCCAGCAAAGTACCGTCCAAGACAATCTGCAAAGCGCTATTCACAGACATACCATTGAGGTCGGCCGTGATGACATAAGCTTCAACATCGCTTTCTTGAAAGGCAATAATAAGCCCTTCTGCGTGAGAAATTTCTTTTAGGACATGGGAAAGGGGGGCCTGTTCAAAGCTCAAGGAGAGCGTTTGTGCAGACAGGGAAAAAAGATTAGCGACTAAGAGGGCTAGCCAGACGCTTACATAAGTGGCATTTCTGGACAACATTGGAGCATTAAAAAGAAGTCTTCACTATTTTGGAGAAAGGTAAACCTTTCTTCCACCTTCTAATTTAGCTAAATAATTTGAAGGACCGAAGACCATTTTTAATGCAGAGTCGAAATCATTGTGAGGAAAACCACCTGTATAGGATTTGGTAGCATCAAGTTCAGAAGGCCAAACTACTTCAATATTGTATTGGCGTTCAAGCTCTACAACTACTTCATTTAGAGGCGTTGCTTCAAAAGCCACAAAATCATTTACCCACATTTGAGACTCATTAGGCTCAAATGTTAGAGGTCTAAGGCTTTTATTTGCTAACTCAGTGCTTTGCCCAGCTGTCAAGATGATAGATTCAGTCTTGGCTTTCACCTCGACCTTACCACTATAACATTGCACCGACCACTTTTCGGGGCGATCCTGTACATTGAAGCGAGTACCCAAAACACTGACAGTACCTTGATCAGTACCTACGGTGAACGTTTGGCCTTTTTCGACTTCGAAATATGCTTCTCCATCTAAAGTGACAAATCGCTTTTCGTCCCAAGAATCAGGATCAAAGCTCAAACTAGAATTTGCATTAAGGATTACTTCCGAATTATCGGGCAGCAATACGCTCAACTTTTCTCCCACTTGGGTATTGTAGTTTACTGTGGTGTCGCGTAATAAATAGCCGACGCCCAATAAAATGATGACTGCCGCGGCAATGGAAGAAACCCAACGCATTGGGCTCATTTTGCGCACTTTGGCAGTTTCTGTATTTTTTTCTTCTAAAG
This sequence comes from Bacteroidia bacterium, assembly GCA_045106675.1. Classification (GTDB taxonomy): domain Bacteria; phylum Bacteroidota; class Bacteroidia; order J057; family J057; genus JBCAWW01. Next base: position 18,004 of record JBGCFA010000170.1, on the reverse strand, counting down.
TAGCAGCGAATTGCTCCCATGCTTCCGTCTTAGTACGGATAGCAGGAACGTCCCACTGATCTACAGCAGCAAAGATTTGCTCATCTTGTAGTTTAGCAGCGAATTGCTCCCATGCTTCCGCTTTGGTGCGGCTAGTAGGAACCTCTAACTGATCTACAGTAGCAATGATTCGATTTAATTCTTCTTCCCCCGCCTCTACTTTCCAAGCGTTCCATTCAGTCTCACTGAGTTCTCCTGCGAGCCATTTAGCAAGAAACGCGTCATGAGGGAAAGATGGGATATGTGCCATATGAAACAGTCGTACTTATAAATTTTTACTAGTGTTCTAAAACTAACTAGTGTCCTAAAACTAGTTATTTGATGAATTATTGATATTACAGTTTATTACCCTTTTCCCCTACCGTATTTACACCTAAAACGTTAAATTTTTTCAGATATTTGCCTTAGCTCCAATAAAGCTTTGTGCATTCGCTTTTCTACGGCTTTCACACTTAGCTCCAATCTCTCGGCTATTTCTCGATACGTGAGCTTTTCAATCCGGTTCATCAGAAATACAATTCGGTTTTTCTCCGGTAAAGCCGCGATGGCATTTTCTAGTTTCTGACGAAACTCATCTTCCTCCATTATAAACTGTGGACTCTCAAAGGCAATCGATCTCTGCGGACGTTGCTGAAAGCGCAATACGACCTTTTGATGTTTTACCTCGTTGAGGAACAGATTATTAGCTATCGTATAGAGATACGAACGCGCTTTTTCGGGATTGATAGAATTGCGTTTTTTCCAAAGGATCGTAAAGGCTTCTTGAGTAAGATCCTCAGCCAAGGGCATATTGCCTGATTTGTAATACAGGTAATTGCGGACGGATTCGTAATAATCGTCGTAGAGGCTCTTAAAAGTATGTGCACCTGAGGAAGCTTGCATATTCTGGTATTTGCGGCCTTAACCGTTTCGGTAGTTCCAGGCAAGTAGGGTAGTATTGGGTAGAAGTGTCAAATATACGAACTGAGTGTATGGATTCCCTAATGCTTTTGTACCATGTTTTCTACTCAAACAAGCCCACAAGTTTTGGCCGAAGGTCGGATTCGCCAATTTATTCAACAATGGTTTCTGCTTCTGGAAAGCAAAAAAACTAATCCAGAACGCTTCAGACCAATGTTGGCCCAATCCCATTTTACTTTGGGTTTTCGGGGACCGGGAACCAATATTCGAACCTTTCCCGAATTTAGCCGATGGGTCAAACAACAGGATAAACGCTTGTCTAGTAGCCAACATCGCTTGGAAAATGTACAGATAATAGAAGTCGCGCAGGGACGCATCAAAACCAAAGTAGACCTTGCTTGGCAAGGAGTAAATCAAGCAGGAATACAAATGGGAGGGAAATTGCGCCATGAATGGGATTTGCTGGAAACGAGCGAGCAATTTTTACGATTGGAAAAGGCTCGGGTTACCATGTTAGAACCAGTCGAAGTTTGGGGATAAATCTTACATGCTTAAATCAATGATTTCTCGTTGATTTGGCTTTTCAAGCTTATCAAACTAAGCGTTCGCCAAGGGCGTAATACTAGACTAGACCTAAGCATAATACAAACAGTACAGCCAAGACCCTACACTGCAAAACAAAAAAAGGGACACATCCCTGCATCCCTGATTCTACTAAAGTCATACTAATCTTAACTAACATGCCAACTTCTGGGCGCTATATCCAATGTTTGATGGATCTGCTCGACAATGCCCGAAAAGCCTTCAGAAAACCACATATGTGATGAGAGTAACAAATTGACAATCGTGATCATCATGATCAACAAGCAACTCACTACTATGAGTCGTTTTTGCCAGTTGAGACGAAATGTTGATTGTTTCCAATTCATTGCTATCACTCTATATTCAAATCTAGGGCTAATGCCGCAAAATCGAGCTTAATGGGATGTTAATGATTGTTAAAAAAAGGTTAAAGCTGATTTCCGCCTCTACCGCTGGGGACTTATCTCTATCTTTACTCCTGTGAAAGCACGGCAGATATACCTAATAATCGCTCTGATGAGCCTCTCGCTCATTGGTATTGTTGCGCTACAAGTGCAGCAACTCCGGCGTTCGTTGGCGATACAAGAGGATAATTTCAGGAACAGCGTACAAAGTGTGTTAGATCAGGTTGCAGACGAATTGCAACGGGCAGAAGTCGAAACACGCATGGTTAAGGTCTCCCGTGCGTATGAAGTGATGGAGCGTTATGGCACAGAAGTCCCCACTGGTCTCCAATTAGGCAGCCCCGAAAAAACCGTTTTTCCAAGCTTAAGACGCATTCGTATCCGTGATAGCCTTTCGATCATCACCGAGCAAGATGCATTTATCGATATCCAAGACACTACCCTCTGGCAACGCTTACAAACTTCGATGCTTCAATCGGAAACAGGCGAGCCCGGTGTATTGCAGATGAAGGGAGATCCTCGCATTATGGAGTTGATCAATCAGACGATCAGCGGCCTGAGCAATAGTAGCTTACCCATTTATCAGCGTTTGGACTCTCTCGTGGTTGACTCTATGCTCCATCGATATGTCAGTGCACAAGGCTTACCGCAGCCTTTTAATTATATGGTCAGGGCCCAACGCGAAAACGAAGTCGCCCTCATCTCTCCGGGAGCAGATTCTAGCGTTCTGGCACAGAGCCGCTTCCAAACCCGGCTTTTTCCCTATCTCAACAATCTGGCTCGCACCAATCTCTATCTCCAGTTCCCGGAACAAGGTCGTTATATCTGGCAGGCCGTATGGGTGCAGGCCTTGTATTCCTTACTATTTAGTACCATCGTAGTCTTAGCTTTTTGGTTGAGTATCAGGACTATATTGCGGCAAAAGCAGATATCAGAGATGAAGAATGATTTCATCAACAATATGACTCATGAGCTCAAAACACCGATCGCGACGATTTCATTGGCAACGGATGCCTTGCAAAATCCTCGTATCCAAGCAGATACTAGCTCAATAGATCGATATGCGGGGATCATCAAGGAAGAAAATCAACGGATGCATCGCCAGGTCGAACGCGTCCTTCAAGCAGCTCGGTTTAGCCGTAAGGAAGTGAAACTCAAGCCTGAAAGCGTGAATGTCCACCAGTTGATCGAACACGCCGCCAATAGTCTGCGCTTACAATTACAGGAGAGAGAGGGACAGCTTATCCTCAATCTCGAAGCCGAAAATGAAATTGTACAAGGCGATCGGGAACATTTGTCCAATGTTATATTCAATCTACTCGATAACGCGAAAAAATATAGCCCAGAACAACCCCTCATCAAACTTAGCACTCGAAAAATAGGGCAAAATCTACTCATTGAGGTCAAAGACCAAGGAGTAGGGATCACCAAAAGCGATCAGCAACAAATTTTCAATCGCTTTTTCAGGGTTTCGACGGGCAATCTACATGATGTCAAAGGTTTTGGCTTAGGGCTGAGTTACGTCAAAGAGATCATCGAAGCGCATGGCGGCGAGGTCAGCGTACAGAGCCAACTAGGCAAAGGCAGCACCTTTCGGGTGAAGCTCCCTTATGAGGTCTGATTGGGTTTGTTTATTTTAGGCACATCACTTAATGAAAGTATGGCACATATTCTCCTAGTTGAAGACGAAGTTAATTTTGGGATGGTCCTCCGGGATTATCTGATGATGAAGGATTTTGACGTCACCTTGATCCGAGATGGTGAAGCAGGGCTAGAGACCTTCAAAGCCGAAAGCTTTGACCTCTGTATTCTAGACGTGATGATGCCCAAGATGGACGGCTTTAGTCTCGCCAAAGCAATCAGAGAAATCAATGATGCGGTGCCTATCATCTTTTTGACGGCTCGTAGCATGAAAGAAGACGTTTTGCAAGGCTTCAAACTAGGAGGAGACGATTATATCACCAAGCCATTTGACTCCGAAGAATTACTCTATCGAGTCAAAGCGGTCCTCAAGCGAGCCGAAAACGCTAAAGGTTCAGAAGAAGTCTTACCGCATGCGTTCGCTTTTGGTGCTTTTGAGTTCGATCATCGTTTGCATACTTTACATTATCAGGGCGAGGCCCAACGCCTCTCTCCCAAAGAAGCAGATCTATTACGTCTGCTTCTCATCCAAAAAAACGAACTACTCACTCGTGAAGAAGCGCTCAATACCCTCTGGGGTGATGACAATTATTTCAATGCTCGTAGCATGGATGTCTTTATCAGTAAGCTGCGCAAACGCTTCAAACCCGAGCCTGAAATCAAAATCGAAAATGTACATGGTCGTGGCTTCCGCCTAGTTGTACCCTAAATATCGCTCATGAATTACCGACTCATTCTTTCTATTTGTAGCCTTCTCCTAACGCAGTCTGTTTGGGCTAGCGATTATGAGTACGTACTCCGTTGGTTGACCCCCAACACTCACACTTTGGTCATCGAATTGACAGTAGAGGTAGGAGCTGAAGGCTATACTGATTTTCAGGTGGCGACTTGGCGGCCCGGACGATATATATTACAAGACTATGCTGCAGCGGTTTCACACTTTGAAGCCCGCAGACCCAATTCAGGGCCACTGCGTTGGGAAAAGACCACTCCAAGCACTTGGCGAGTTTATGGTGAGGGCGGCAAGATCACGATCAGCTACCGCTATTTTGCCAATAATCAAGATGCTGGCTCAAGTTACTATGGTGATGGAGAGGTTTATTTCAATCCCATCAATTGTTTTATGTACGTGCCGCAACGCATGGATGGAGAGGTCAAACTCTGGGTTCCTGAGCTACCCGTTGATTGGAAAAGTGCTACTGCCCTATATTCCGGAGAGGTTCCGGGTGAGTTTTTGGCAGAGACTTGGCATGACTTTGCGGATTCACCGACTGTATTTGCCTCAAATATCAAACAGCTCGATTTTTCGGTAGATGGCGTGAAGTTTATGCTTCATTTCCACGGTGACTATCAAGGTGATGCAGAGACCGATAAACTATTGCTTAGTAGCACAGAGCAGATTGTGCGAGAGCAAGGGGCAGTGTTTGGTGGATTTCCTTTTAAGGATTATCACTTTATCTACAGATTACTAGACCGTGATATTTTCCACGCCGTGGAACACAATAGGTCATCGAGCTACGCTTTACCAGCGAGAGTTACGGCTGATCCGCAGCAGATTATCGGAGGTGTCGTAAATAGCATCACGAGTCATGAATTTTGGCACGCCTGGAACGTCAAACGGATTCGTCCTGCGGCGCTGTATCCTTATGATTATAGTCAGCCTCAGTACACACACCTACATTGGTTTACAGAGGGCGTTACGGACTACTATACTCATCTTAGCTTGGTCAGGGCTGGTCTCCAGAACGAGGAATATCTTTGGCAGCAATTGGGTCGCACCGTTCAAAGTCTGGAAAATGGGTATTCGGCGGAGGTCGTCTCCCCAGCCGCGTCTAGTTTCAATAGTTGGTTAGCCTCTTCGGATTATGCTCATCCCGATCATCGCATCTCTTATTATTCACAAGGCCGCTATCTAGGTATGCTGATGGATCTCAAATTGCGAGGCGACTCTAATGGTAGTCTCAGCATGGACGATGTATTTGCCTATCTATACAAAGAGTACTATCAAAAGGGACAAGGCGTTCCGGAAGACGGTATCCAAAAAACGCTCGAGAAACTCTCCGGAAATTCTTGGCAGCAATTTTTTGATCTATACGTTTTTGGCCTAAAATCGCCTGATTATGCCAAGCTGCTTTCTCCATTTGGCCTAGAACTGAAGGCTGCTCCTAACGACAAAGGAGGCGAAAAACTACTCGGTATCACCTCTTTGCAGGAACATACAGATGGATTGCTCGTTCGGAGAATCCGTCCCGGAACGGATGCATATCTTGCAGGCATCGGACAAAATGATATTCTCACTCAAGTCAACGGAGAAGCCATCACTAAAGAAGGTTTTGCCGCCGCATGTAACAAGCTCAAAGAAGGTAAGACCATAGAACTAAGCGTTCTGCGAGCAGGAAGTCCCCAAACGATCTCAATCAAATACGCTGGGCTTTATACTCCTACAACTTATACCTTAGGAAGACGTAAAAGAATCAAAAGCGAGCAAGAAAGCTTATTAAATGCATGGATAAGTAGCAAACAAAGCAACTGATCCTTTTCATTGTAGCATTTTTTTCTTTTATTCGCGTAAGCTTTTCTTACCTGAACAGCAAAATCATTTTTTTCTTTCATTTGTAAGACTGATTCACTTCTCAGGTAATTTCTCCCGCGCCATTGTACTATCTATTTGTTTCAGGCCAGCTGGAGTAGCATTTAATTTAATTGTTTGTACCCCCTTTTATGAAATATTACGTTTCTAGTGAACCCCTGCGATTGCGGGAGTACGGGCGTAACGTGCAGCAGATGATCGATTTTGCTAAAACTATCGAAGACCGCGATGAGCGATCTGCGGTAATCGAAGAAATCGTTCGTATCATGAACGCCCTCAATCCTTCGCCAAAAGATACCGAAGATTACCGTCGTAAGATGTGGGATCACATGTTTTTGATGGCTGAATTTGACCTTGACGTCGAAGCTCCTTTTCCGATCCCGACTAAAGAAGAAGTCATAGGCCGCCCTACTGAGCATATTGGCTACTACAAAGGCAAAGCACGCTATCGCCAATACGGTCAAAACATCGAAAAGATGATTGACAATGCGATTGAGATGGAAAATCCTGAAAAAAAGGAGGCCTACATCAATCTCATCGCCAACAGTATGATGCAATTTTTGCGCTATACTGACCGATATTCAAGTCCAGAAGAGGTGATTGCTGATCAAATCAATGAGTTGTCCCGTGGCAAACTCAATGTTAAAGCAGCTGATCTCGTAATCTCTGCGAAAGCACCTGTCCCTCTACCTACTTTCCCGCGAAATAACAAAGGCAAGAAAAAAGGTGGTGGTGGAAAGAAGAGAGGACGTTCTAACTCGAACTCAAATTCTCATTCTAATCGAAGACGAAGCCGATATTAAACATCGGTTAAGCTATATATTCCCAGTTGTCGGTTTGCAATTTTTTTGCGTAATCGACACCTGGGTTTTCTAATTAATTGGCTCTCCTTACGAATCCGAAGCTAAGCCAAACGAATATTCAAATACTAGGTCATAGGGCTCCATTTCTCTTGAGCTTGGTATTATGAAAATTCTTTCATCAGTATCCATAATCACTTCAAAACCGAGTAAAGCAATGGAATATTTTGCGGTCGAAGGCGGTCATCGCCTCTCAGGAGAAATCGTTCCCCAAGGGGCAAAAAATGAAGCCCTCCAAATCCTCTGTGCCGTCGTCCTCACTTCAGAGCCTGTTACGATTGCCAATGTACCCAATATAGTAGATGTCAATCGTCTGATCGACATCCTCAAAGATATGGGTGTCAAAGTGGAACAGCTTCAACCAGATACCTACCGTTTTCAAGCTGACGACCTCGATCTCGATTATATTCAGAGTGAAGCCTATTGGACGAGTGCGAGTAAGCTCAGAGGTTCGATCATGTTGGTGGGTCCACTATTAGCCCGCTTTGGCAAAGCCTTTATCTCCCGTCCTGGTGGAGACAAGATCGGTCGCCGTCGTTTGGACACCCATTTTTGGGGCTTCCAACAACTCGGCGCAAAGTTTAATTATGATGATCAAAAGGGTTTGTTTGAAGTCTCTTCTCCCGGCAAACTCAAAGGTAAATATATGTTGTTAGACGAGGCTTCTGTTACCGGAACGGCCAATCTCGTTATGGCAGCCTCTTTGGCAGAAGGTACTACGCAAATTTATCACGCCGCTTGTGAACCTTATCTCCAACAGATCTGCAAAATGATCAATCGTATGGGTGGCAAAATCTCCGGTATTGGCAGTAATCTGTTGACTATCGAAGGAGTTGAATCCCTTGGAGGCACGGAACATCGGATGCTTTCCGATATGATCGAGGTTGGTAGTTTTATTGGTATGGCCGCCATGACCCAAAGCGAACTGTTAATCAAAAATGCAGGTATCGAACATTTGGGGATTATCCCTGAAGTATTTCGTCGCATGGGAGTCAAACTACAATTTGAAGGAGATGATATCCGCGTTCTCCCGCAGGAGGTGTGTGAAATCGAAACCTTTATTGATGGCAGTATCATGCATGTTTCAGATCACCCATGGCCAGGCTTTACGCCGGATCTCTTGAGTATTGTGCTAGTGCTTGCGACTCAGTGTAAAGGTTCTGCCTTGATCCATCAAAAAATGTTTGAAAGCCGCCTTTTCTTCGTTGATAAACTGATTGATATGGGCGCCCAGATCATCTTATGTGATCCGCACCGTGCAACGGTGATCGGCTTAGCCAGAAAGCAACGTCTCAAAGCCATCTCCATGACTTCTCCCGATATCCGTGCCGGAGTAGCGCTCTTGATTGCGGCCCTTTCGGCAGAAGGGACTTCTAAAATCTACAATATCGAGCAGATTGACCGAGGGTACCAATATATAGAGCAACGCCTCAATTCGATTGGCGCAAAGATTCAGCGTTTGAAAGATTGATCTAATGTAACTCAGTCAGTTTTTTGATCGCTGCGCGGAACGCCTCCTAATATCCAATATCGAATTTCAACGCTCAATTTTGAAATAGCCTCTTGGGCCTTCATAATTGGTATTCGATATTGGATATTTTCTTTTGAATTACTTCTAGACCTTTCCAATGATAGAATTGTCAGATAGCTAGCAATCTTTAATGTTGAGAATTTCGTTTATTGGAGAGTGAATCATGAGTAGGCATCTAGTATTCAGCCAATCAGCAACTATGTTTCTTTCAATCTGATACTAAAATCTACCTACTTCTTTTTTAGCATTAAGCTCATTAGACATGTATTTATCCAAAAAGATTTTGCTCCCTTTGGCGCTCGTTGCGATAGCCTTTGCCTCTTGGGGATTTATTAGTACTCCTGCGGAGAACGCTCAGCCAGATATCGCCGCAGAGATCAATTGGGTCAGCGTTGAAGAAGCCGCTGCCGCCGCCGAAAAAGATGGCAAAAAGATCCTCATCGATATGTATACAGATTGGTGTGGCTGGTGTAAGCGTATGGACGCCAGCACCTATGTTGATCCTGGAGTAGTCAAATACGTCAACGACAACTATCACGCCGTCAAATTTGATGCAGAAAGCAAAGAGGCCGTTACGATCAATGGCGTTACTTACAAATACAATTCGAAGATCGGCCGCCGAGGCGTACACGAATTAGCCGTGCAAATCCTCAATGGCAAACTCTCATACCCGACTACCTCTTTTCTTAACCCTGACTTGAGTATCCTCACCAATGTTGCTGGCTTTCAACAAGCCGATGCAATGATGGTGATCTTGAGCTTTTTGGGAGAAGATCATTACAAAAATGTAAGCTGGGAGGACTATCAAAAGTTCTACGACCAAGGGGAATAGTCAGACATAAAAACTTACTGATTCAGGCTGTCTTTAAGCAATATGCTTAAAGACAGCCTGCGTTATTTTGGCAGCATTTCTTGCCACAATGTCAATGGCACACATTATGTTCCAAATTAGGTATGCGAAAAGCAGGAAACTGGTTTCGAAAAAATAAAGGCAGAACAGCAATGAGCAAAAAGAGAAAAGCGGAAAAAGTAGCAGAAGAAGAAATCAAAAATACTGAGCAAAATATAGAAATTGAAGGCGTAGTTGATAGCGAAAATGAAGCTGAAATAGCAGTCGAAAATGAGGGCGAAGCCACTGATAGTCAGGCAGATTTAGACTTTACCAGCGTGGATGATGCCATGAAGGTTATCGCTAGTCTTCAACAACAACTCAAAGACGCTCAGAGTACACTAATAGCGAAGGAAGATCAAGTCCTCAGACTCAATGCGGACTTCGTCAATTTCCGTAACCGCCAGAAGAAAGAATTGGGTGAAACGGTACGTTTTGCAAACCAAGATCTCTTGGTCAAGCTATTGCCCGTATTGGACGACTTTGATCGCACCCTCAAAGCCATCGAAAAAACTGACAACCTGTCAGCCATCAAAGATGGTATCAGCCTGGTCAACAATAGCATGCGCAAGCGCTTTGCAAAAGTTGGTCTTGAGCCTATCGAAAGCATAGGCAAAGAGTTTAGCACAGAGCTACATGAAGCGATCACGACCATCCCAGCCCCAGATGAGGCACAAGTAGGAAAAGTCGTTGACGAAGTCGAAAAGGGCTATAAGCTCAAGGATAAAGTAATCCGATTTTCAAAAGTAGTAGTGGGCGAATAGCAAGAGCATTATGGCCAAAAAAGATTATTACGAAATACTAGGCGTAGCCAAAAGCGCTGATAAGGATGAACTGAAGAAAGCTTATCGAAAGATGGCTCTGAAGTATCACCCTGACAAAAATCCCGACAACCAAGAGGCAGAGGATAAATTCAAAGAAGCAGCTGAAGCCTACGAAGTCCTAAGTGATGAGCAAAAGCGCGCCACTTATGACCGTTTTGGTCATGCAGGCTTAGGTGGAGCAGCTGGCGGAGGTGCCCATGGTGCACGTGGTTTTGAAGACATTTTTAGCCAATTCAGCGATATTTTTGGCGATTCAGGTGGAGGCGGAGGCTTTGATAGCTTCTTTGGTGGAGGCGGTGGTCGTCGACGTCGTCGTCGTGGCCAGCGAGGCGCTGATATTTCCATTCGTATGGGGATCACGCTCGAAGAGGTTTATGCGGGCGTAGAGAAAAAAATCAAGCTCAATCGTAAGATAAGTTGTAATAATTGTGCGGGGACAGGTGCCGATGATGGTACATCTTTCAGCACTTGCCCGACTTGTAATGGTGCCGGAGAGATTCGTCAGCAAGCGGGTGGTGGATTTTTCCAGCAGATCGTAGTTTCTACTTGTCCAACCTGTCAGGGTGAAGGCAAGATCGTCGCCAAGCCTTGTACCGTCTGTGAAGGCGCAGGCCGAGTCGATGAAGAGGATACTGTTTCGGTCAAAATTCCTCCAGGCGTACAAGAAGGCATGAACCTAAGCGTTCGCGGACGCGGTAATGCTGGACTCAGAGGCGGTAGTCCCGGCGATTTGATCATACAGATCGAAGAGAAGCCACACGAGCATTTTGAGCGCGACACCAACAATCTGATACATGAGCTATTTATTAGCTTTCCTGATGCTGCATTGGGGACTCAGGTAGAAGTACCGACCCTCGATGGCAAGGTCAGAGTCAAGCTCCCTGCGGGAACGCAAGCGGGTAAGGTTGTTCGTCTTCGTGGCAAAGGCCTACCCAGCATCAGCGCCAACGCTTTTGGCAATATGCTTGTCCACGTCAATGTATGGACTCCACAGACCCTCAGCGAAGCTGAACGCAAGACTTTAGAGCAAATGCGTACTGCTGAAAATTTCCTACCCAACCCTAGTCGGGAACAACGCGGTTTCTTCTCTAAGATTCGCGAGTTTTTTGGGCAGTAAAGATTAAATAGGGCAAGACCCTCATAAACGCTGATAGAGTTTCAAATTCTGTCAGCGTTTTTTTGTGTGCTGGTCTAAGCTTTCATGCCTTGATATTGGATATATGTCCGCTGTACGGAACGTCTCATTTTATTGACGCTGACAGGGTTCCAAACCCTTTCAGCGTCAACACATATAGGCGTTCTGGGCAGCAGTCCAAATCACGTAACCCAATCCCCTTTTTGAACTGGCACACAAAAGATAGAATCTCCATCTTAGATGTGTAGTTAGAATAATCCTTCAATTAGGCATTACAAGTCTTCACTCATGTTAGCAGTTGTCCCGTTTTTGGCGGGACAACTCATTTCAGGGTATTCATGGGCAAAGTTGCGAATTCAAATAGGATATAGTCTTTATTTGAGGCTTTAAGCGTAACCTTTGAACCTTAATAAGGTACAGGTATATAGGAAAGTACACCTACTTCCAACCTTTTGGCTTTCCTTTCCATCTTTCCTGCACTACACAAATGGCGAATAGACTATGCATCGTAAACTTCTACAAAAAACTATTTTTGTTTGGCTCTTTAGCTTGTTGATATTCAGCGATGCAGAAGCCCGGCCATTTGGTCTCCCCTTTGATGGAAATGAAACCACAGGAGAAACCCCCGACAAAACTGCCATCCGCATCAGAGGCCGTATCCTAGAAACTCATTCTGGGCAACCCCTCAAAAAAGCTTCCGTAATCATCAAGATCGGTGATAAGATTGTCGCTAGTCGACTCACCAGCAAAGACGGATTTTTCAGCATAGATATTCCTCGTCATCTCGCTACTTCTGACGAACTAGATATTTCAATTGAGTTTATGGATCATGTCTTCTTGCAGCAAGACCTCGAACTGGCCTCGCAAGACGTACTCGTCAAGATCAATGGCGAAATCCTACTCGACGACGATCCTATCGCAGACTATAAACTCCCCATCCATACCCTCGGCAATCCCAAAGTAGGTAGCATAGAAGTGCGGCTGCGACAGCTTACGCCCAAAAGCGTGAAAATCCCACAAGACGGTGAGGTATAGGGAAAACAAGAAACGTTTAGCAAGAATCTGAAAAAGAATACACTTTTTCTTTGTTGAGGCGCAAAATCTTGTGCTTTTACGATTTGCCTGCTAATTTTCCAAACATGAATATCGAAGAAGTCCGCGAATACTGCATTGGCCATGTCGCCGTTACAGAAAGTTTTCCCTTTGACGAACATACTCTAGTCTTCAAGGTGATGAACAAAATGTTCGCCTTGATGCCCCTTCAGCGTGGCAATAGCATTAGCCTTAAATGCGATCCCGAATACGCCCTAGAACTCCGCGATCGCTATCCCGAAGAGATCGAAGCCGCTTGGCATCTAAACAAAAAGCATTGGAACTCCGTCGTCCTCAATGGTACCGTTGGACGTAAGTTGATCGAGGAATTGATTACGCACTCTTATGATTTGGTAGTCTCTAAACTCAAGAAAATAGACCGAGAGACATTGAAGGCGATGCAAGAGGAGAGTTGATTGGGCCGCTGCGCGGAACGCTTGGCAATCTCCGATATCGAAGTTCAATCATCAATGTTCAAAGCATTCCTTTTACATTAAGTTTGGGTATTCCTCCCTCTGATCCCTCAAAAAGGTATAATTCCCCTTCCAAAAACCGTATTTACTCTCTATTACCCTGACTTGATCATGTCTAGTTTGGGCTTAAGAGCTATGCCATGGCTCTCAATGCCTAAAATGAATCAACATGAAACGACTTCTCAAATGGACTGTCATAAGCCTTGCGAGCCTTTTGGCTTTCACATTATTAGCCATAGGGACTGTCTATGCACTTTCCAATCACGCCATCAAGCAACAATATGAATATACGCTCTCAGACTTTAGCGTGGTTTCAGATAGCAGCTTGATTGTCGAAGGCAATCGACTCGCCAAAATACATGGCTGCTCCAATGGTTGTCACGGTCCTGATGCCAAAGGTCAAGTATGGATAGATCGTCCTGGGATCAAGGTCACCACCCCAAATCTGCCTCGGATTTTTTCGGATTTTACGGATGCAGAACTTGAACGTAGTATCAGAGGCGGCGTCAAAGCTGATGGTAGCAGTACCCTCATTATGCCCTCTTCGGAGTACTACTATTTCAGTGATTATGACCTGAGTGCGATCATCGCCTACTTTAGAAGCTTGCCTCCCGAAGCATCAGAAGGCCCCGAAGCAGACTTTACATTGGGTTGGAAACCGAGACTAGAGCTCATTCAAGGTGAATTTAAAGTAGAGGCCGAAAAAATCGCTACTTACCCAGCTCGCATTGCCTCAATAGATACTACTGATCTCCATCAGTTTGGCCACTATATCACTGCGACTTCCTGTGGGGGCTGCCATGGCCATGATCTCATGGGGGGAAGCATTGGGAGCGGCCCCACTCCTAGTCTCAAAATTGTAGCAGCCTATAGTGAAGCAGAATTCGATCGTTTTATGACTAGCGGGATTGCCAAAGGCGAACGAGAAACTCGGATGTCCAATAAAGCCCGTAAGAGTTTTAGCCACCTAACCCCCAACGAGTTAGATGCGCTCTACACTTACCTATCTGATTTTGCGAAGACTCCGATGGCTTCGAATAAAGGGGATTAAGCGTTCTACGAAGTAGGGAGAGCGATCTTACTTGCTTCGCAGAACGCTTGGATCTAGGATTAGTCTTTTGGCAACATCGCCACGACTCTTAGTGGTCCACCACTGCCGCCTTTGATTTTCATCGGCAATGCCATCAACCAACTCCCCTGCTCTGGCATTTGATCTAAGTTGGCGAGATTTTCAAAGCCTAGGATATTGGCTGCGTAGAGGATTTGATGACTTTCAAATAGCTTGGACTGACCATAATCAATGCTTGGCGTATCCAAACCTACAGCTTTGATATTGCGATTTTTCACCAACCAACGCGCTAAATCAGGAGAAATACCAGGGAAATGTAGTTTGGGAACTGCTTCAGCGCCGCGTTCGGCGGTGCCCATATAGCTTTCTTTATCCGGCCAAAATTGTCCGTAAGCAGTCCGGAAGAGTAGCATCGCTCCTTCGGGAATACTCCTATTTGCCTCTTCCCACTTACTTACATCCTCCACGGATATCTGATAATCATGATTGGGCAAAGCTTTGGCTGATACGTCGATGACAATTGCTTCTCCCATGCAGTTTTCCAAAGGAATCTGCTCAACAGACCATTTGCCCTCAGCAAAATGAACCGGCGCGTCAAGATGGGTGCCTCCGTGTTCTGCGAGGCAGAAACTATAAGCTTCATAATGATAGCCTCCATCGGTCGTCCCTGCAAAAACCGTATCGAGCCGAAAAGGATCACCAGTGGGCCAAAAGATCGTCTGCTCATCAAAGTTATAGGTGAGATCGATCCAAGTTCCATTGGGAAAGGAGCTTATCTGCTCCTTAGTCTGGGGTTGGCAGGCGACTAGGACACAAGCGGTCAGAAAGAAGGCTAGTTTTTTCATTTGAATGATGTTGGCTCTCCAAAAGCTAAGAGATTTTCCTTGGGTCTGCAACATCAAGCTATTGGAATTGAAAAATGCATTTTATCTCCGCAGATTTATGCTTATAATTTGTTGGGGCTTCATCTTACAATCATCTCTTAGCATGAAAAAGTATTTATTTCTGCTCCTGCCAATCTTATTAGCCTGCCAAACTGAGCCAGAACCACTAATCCCAGCCCGCAACATCAAAGCGGAACAAGAGGCAATTTTGGCTAAGTACTTTGATCTCTCGAAGCTCAATCAGGGGAGTTTTTTTCGCATTTTCCTGAACCCACCGCACACTTCTGAACAGACAACTATTGTCACAGAAACTCCTGTTATCGAACTAGGAAGGGTGATGTTCTATGACAAAAACCTCTCTGCTAATAGGACTGTTTCCTGTGCCTCCTGTCATCAACAAAAACATGCCTTTTCGGATAGTACCGCCTTTAGTACAGGGGTATATGGCCATAAGACCTTACGTAATAGTTATGCGATTGGTACTTTTCTCAGTTTCCAGAACTATTACAGCACGACGCTTTCTTCTACAGCTACCATACCTCAGCTTTTTTGGGACAACCGCGCTACCAATGCCCAAGATCAAATCTGGGAAACCCTGGCCAATCCTCATGAGATGGATACGGACCAGGAATTGATGTTGGCTAGAATCAATGAGTCGGAATATTACCCAATCTTGTTTGGAAGGGTCTTTGATGATGACTCTTGGCAAAACAATCGTAACCAGATCTCCGCTGGTTTACATTTCTTTCTCAATTCGCTATCGACCCAAGACTCTCGCTTTGATTATGAGCAAAAACTCATGTCGGAGCAGACAAGTTTTAAAGCTGAAGACTTTAGCCGAGACTTTGACTCCTTTAGTCCTTCCGAAAATCTCGGCAAAAAATTATTCCTGACGCATTGTGCGAGTTGTCATGGTCGCTTTTTAGGGATAGAAGTGGATCGGTTTTTTTCTCAATCCAGTCTCACTGCCACTTGCAATGGTTTGTCTGAAGTCTATACTGACCTAGGCGTTGGTAAGATCCAAAATGATGCTGACCTAGACGGTTTTTTCAAAATACCCAGCCTGCGAAACATCGAGGTGACAGGCCCCTATATGCATGATGGCCGATTCGCGAGCCTCAAGGAGGTAATCCAATTTTATAATACTGAGGTGAAAGCACATAAAAACCTTGACCCACTCCTACAAGATGACAAAGGCGCCCCGATACGCCTCGGCCTAAGCGAATCTGAAGTGCAAGCCCTCGAAGATTTTCTCCACACTTTGACCGATGAGTCTTTTTTGACGGACGAGCGTTGGTCCGATCCGTTTTTGCGTTGATGTTTTATTTTCCCGCTGGGCGGAACGCTTGGTTTTTTTCTTATTTGCTAAGGTCCGGCTTACAAGCCGAAGCTACTGTTTTTTGCATTTTCTCTCTATCTATTCAATTTGCCCTCAAGTATACCTAACAGCTACCATGATGCAACAAAGCGTTCCGCGCAGCGGTCCTAAAACACCTATACTTATCGGCTAATAAACCGCTCAATCGCTGCCTTTACATTGTCTTGATGAGCCGTATTATTCAAGTCCGGAAAAATATTGCTTTGGTCAATTACTGGCCCAGTTAGTACCGCTGCCTTACTACCATAAAAACCTCCACTGCGCAAGGATTGGTTACTGATACCATCGAGATATCTTGCTGCGCCTTTTTCGACTTTATGGATCATGCCCATCAGCGGCATAAAGATAGGCACCGCCAAATATTTAAAAGCAAAACGCATAAGAGGAGGCAGATCATTCATTACTGAAGTCCCACTGGTACCTCCCGGACTCATGGTGATAAATCGAATGTTGGGATGCTTGCGGGCTTCAGATGACATCCAAAGTGCGGCGACATATTTGACAAAGCCATAAGCCTCCATTGGGTCGTACTTTTTACCAAAAAATGAGCCATCAAAAACGCTAGCAAACTCTTCTTTTGTGTGATTTTTCATGATAGGCCGCTTCATTCCCATCTTTTTGACGCCTCGAGCTGCTTCCGAACCAGCATATAAAGCCACATTTTTCAACTTATCCGCTTTTACCAATTCGTCCAATAAGACGGCATGTCCGAGCACATTGCTCGCAAACATCTGCGTCACGCCGTCTGAAGTAAGCTCTCCCGGTTCTTTGCCGCCCATACCTCCAGCGTTCATGATCAAAGCATCGACAGTATCTTCCAAACTTGCGACTGCATTACGCACGGATTCAGGTTTGGAGACATCCATGATCACGATTTCAAAAATGGAACGACCCGTCTCTGCTTCCAAAGATTGCTTGGCTGCCTGTGCTTTAGTCGCGTTGCGACAGGCCAAATAGATCTTTTCGGTTTCCGGAATGAGGGCGAGCTGGCGAGCGGCCTCTTTGCCAAGTCCACCGTTGGCTCCGGTTATCATGATATGTTTGTTCATCGTTTGACTATTTGAATACTAACAAACCAAAGGTGTGAAATCCATCAGTGGTTCATTTGTCGATTCAGTTCAAAATTTTCGTTATTTAGTCCAATGCCGTCTCTATCATGCCTTCCTTCGGAGAACGCTCAATCATCAAGGAGTTATTTGGGCCTTTTGCATTGAGTTTGGATATTTTTCCCTCTTGCTGCGCAGAACGCTTATATTTCTATCAGGCTTCAGCAACTATCTCGTATTTTTATCTCATGGACAAATGGCTCTCTCATTCCGGAGATTGGCAGACGGCCTTTCGATTTCCACTCCAACACGATCTTGCAAAAAAAGAGATTACGATTGGAGCCCTTTGGCTATTGGTGCCGGTCATTGGCTGGCTGCTCAATATGGGACATCGTATCATGCTAGTGCATCAAATGCAAAAAGGATCTCCCGGATATAGCGGCATATCTAATACTGAGCCTCGCTGTACGCCAGACTGATGCTTAAAGGCTCCTTCGGGATAGACATCTCCACGGGCAAAGCCATCGTCTGCCGGATCAGAATAGATCAAACAACCAATCGCGCCTTTTTCGGCAGCTAACTTGGGCTTGATGCCACGCCATGAACCTGCGTATTTAGCAATCACGATTTTGCCCTCAACACTGATGCCCAAGCGTTCGAGTACTTC
>JBGCFA010000017.1:0-13039 GCA_045106675.1 Bacteroidia bacterium | reverse complement strand
GGCCTCTATCCTATTTTATGACGCGCTCCTCAATGGACAATCTATCGCTGATGCCTACCAAAGCATGGCAAATCGCTACGGCAGTCCTTTTCCGAACGCCCATAGATTACTATCACCCAGTCGCAAAGGTTGGCTTTGGTCGGATGACACAAGCAAACCTAGTGGTCTTTGGCTAGATCAAGGAGTAGAAAGCTTTTTGAACTACCGTCTGATCGATCCTAGTCATATTCCTTCGGAGGAACGCGTAGCCGTCCAGTTTGAAAAACCGCAGGCCGCACCAGTCAAGAAAACGAGTCCACGAAATAGCAAAAAGCCTAAGCCGGCAAAGCGTCCTCCTCGTAAGGCTCCAGTTAATCAAACTGAAGAAAAGGAGAAAGCAACACCTAATCCAGCCCAAAGGCCCCGTCCCGCAGATTTTGAAAACCGTCGGGAGTCAGTAAGAGCGCAACACGAAAGGCTCAAGCCAGATCCAGAACTAGCGCAAAGCAACAAAAAACGATGGTTATGGATTACCACTGCGGTCTTAAGTCTCGGACTTGCTCTGTTTTTGTCTTACCCTCAATGGAAATCATGGTTCGGTGCTACCAAACAGGCATGTCTTTTCCCTCAGGATGATGAATACCATATTTTGGTGCTACCATTTTCCAATCAGGCCAACTGCGTTGACGAATCAATAGAAAAGCGCCAACTGCTCATGCAGCAATTGGAAGCAATACAACAGAAAGGATTTCGCTTTACTTCAAAGTTTTATGACCTCAGAGCTTGTGAGCACACTGAAAGTGCCCTTAGCTTGATGGCTGAAAACTGTGATGCCAACTTGGTTCTTTGGGCCTATCCTGCAGACCATGATCATACAGGAGAAAAAATGTTGGTCTTCGAGTTCATCGCAGATGAATCTCAAGCTCCAAACCCCTTTATCTCTAATAGCATTCAGATTCCTTTTTATGAAGCGCGCGGTGATTTGCTCAGTCAACCGGCTGAAAACGTCATCTTTTGGGCCCTTGCCCAACGCAGCCTCCGTGAAAAGCGATACCAAGAAGCGATTGACGAATACAAGCGTATAGAAACGCCAGAAGGCCCATTACAAACGTTAGTTTTAGCCCAAATGGCGCAAGCTTACCGCTTGGATGGCAATTATGATGAAGCAAGACGGCTGTATGACGAACTCGTCATCTTACATCCTGAAGAAAATCGCTACCTATACGAACGCGCCAATCTATTGACAAAATTAGGCGTTTACGACTCCGCCCTTTATGACTATGGACTGGTACTCAATGCAGAGCCTGATAATGTCAATGCATTGATCAGTAGAGGAGTACTTTTCCGCGAACAGGGCGATTATCAGTCAGCCCTCAAAGATTTCAATCAAGTCTTAAAAAGCAATCCAGACTTTTCGCCAGTCTATTGTAGTCGTGCAGAGGTCTATGAAGCACTCAAGCAATATTCTCCGGCATTAACGGATTATAATCAAGCTTTGCGTGTATCACCAGACTATGTTGGCGCGCTTTATGGCAGAGCCCGTCTCAAGCATAAGATTGGGCGTAAGCAAGAAGCATTGGCTGATATTCGCAGAGCCTTAGAATTAGAACCCGATTATACTGATGCACTATTATTTCAAGGAGACATCCTGCTCGACGATAGAGAGTACAATGATGCCTTGGTAGCCTATACACAAGTATTGACCAATTATAAATCTGCCAGAGCATTTTATAAACGTGGTCATGTATATCGTTTGCTTCGTGAATATCAAACTGCAATTGAAGACCTTCGCAATGCCAATAAGCTTGATCCAACCCTCGCCATTGCTTGGAGAGAGTTAGGCTTAGCTCATGCAGGTTTACAACAAGACTTTGAAGCTTTTGAGTTTTTAAATAAAGCGATTCAATTAGCTCCCACTGATGCTGAAAGTTATTATGTGAGAGCAGATCTATATAACAAGCTAGATAGAGAGGAAGAAGCATTAGCGGATTACAAAAAAGCTATTGCTATCCGTCCTCGTAATGCTGTTGCACACTATAAGCAGGGCGAATTATTTTTCAAACAAGGCAAATATTCTCAAGCTTTAGAGGCCATCAACCAAGCCTTAAGGCTCAATCCTCAACAGGCGAATGCATTAGTAGTAAGAGGTAAAGTTTACCTAGCCCTCAACAATCCTGCGCAATCCCTGAAAGATTGGAATCAAGCCCTAAGGTTAGATCCTAAACAAGCGGAAGCATACTATCTACAAGGTGCCTACCAACTCAAGCAAGGACAGCTTAGTACGGCTCGTGGTAATCTCGATCGAGCCATCCAACTCAATACCGATGCATACGAAGCTTACGTTTTACGAGCTGAGTTATATAGTGAAGAAAAAGACTATCTCAGAGCTTTGGAGCTTTATTCAGAAGCATTAAGGATTAATCCTAAGCAGCCTGATGTATATTATATTCGCGCCAAGTATCATCTCAAACTGCAACAAAACGCCAAAGCATTAGCAGATTACAACCAAGCAATCAGCCTTTCTCCGCCAGAAGACATCAATATTTACTTACAAAGGGCTATTGCCGCTTCACAGCTAAAAGCGCCTGATTATAATAGTGCTTTGATCGACTTGAGTAAAGTGATTCGTACTTATCCTGATTCCTTCCGCGCCTATTGTGTACGCGCTTTGCTTTATCAGCAAACGGGCCATCCGAGCAAAGCTTCTGAAGATATCAAAAAAGCGATCTCTATTGGCAGAAATGAAGCCATGCCTTACGTATATAAAGGTATTTTGCAAGAACGCTTAGGCGAAGATACTTCTGCCATCGTTGCTTATACTAGAGCGATTTTCTTAGATAAAGATTATGTAAAGGCTTATATCCGTCGAGGCAATTTACTCTCCCGTCGTGAACAATATAATGTTGCTTTAGATGATCTAAATTTTGCGCTGAGACTTGATCCAACGCAAGCTGACGCTTATATGCATCGAGGGGATCTTCATCGACGAATCGGACGGTATCGCCAAGCGATAGACGATTATTCTCAGACCTTGCGCTACGCGCCAGGCAAAGATGAAGCCTACTACAAAAGGGGTCGTATTTATGCCCTCAACGATCAGTACGAATTAGCCATTGACGATATCAAACGATCTCTAGAGATCAATCCAGATATTGGAATCCGCTACGCGCAACTCGCCAAGATATACGCTCGCATGAGCCAACGTGATCTCATGTATGAGTATTTGCAATTGGCCTTAGAGCGAGACTTTCCTGCCGTTGAGCTACGCTCAGAACCGAGTTTCAAGCCTTATCAGCATGAAAACCGTTTCAAAGATTTGCAAAGGGCTTTTGACTAAAAGTCTATAAAGATTAAAGCCGAGTAGTGAGCAGACAAAATGCTTACTACTCGGCTTTTTGCAATAAGAAGTCCGCTCTATAATGCGCATAAGGAAAGTGCGTAGGCTGCTCAATCCGTTTTATGCTCAAGCCTAGCGGATGTGCCATTGCCTCTAGTTCTCGCAGAGACCAAAAGCGCCCCATCAAGCTCCTACCCCAGCGACGTTTCAGTTCGTACTTGAGGCGATCTTTTTGTTTAGGATAAAATACCTTTAGTTTTTCCCGCTCGGGAACGTCTCCCAATAGTATCCTACCGCCGGGCTTGAGTAGCTCTGACATTTGCTGAATACAAGCTTTTGCCTGGGCGGGAGTTTCTAAGTATTGGAAGGAAAAATAAAGGACCACATGATCAAATGGACCGCTTATCACAGATTGTAAACCTGTCGCATCAGCTACTTTAAAATCAATGTTCTCTATCGTCAAGTCTTGTGCCAGTGCGATCTGTCCTTCACTAATATCAACCCCCGTGATTTGCTTACAATAGGGCAGGATCATTTGTGTCAAAAGGCCATTGCCACAACAAACGTCCAATATGTGATCGCTAGATTTCAACTCCAAAACTTGGCCGATTCGCGCTGCAGTCTCTTCTAAGATCAAAACACTCATCTCTCCCTTTCCACCGATTCTGGCGACTTGCTGATAAGGGTCCGACTTCTCCGCTACTTTATTCCAGTGTTCTTTCCAGTTCATCTTAGCCTTTGCTAGGCTTCAAAGCCGCATCAAAAACATCCTTCACATTGATTGCTGTTTGCTCCGCAATCGCTTCATAATTAGTGTCAAATAGTTCTGCCAATGTTTGCCCAACATACTTGGTATAACTACTCTCATTACGACGAGGCTTATCCTTGCGATGCGGTGCAGGTGGCAGATAAGGACTATCCGTCTCCAATACTAAGCTAGATAATGGCAATTGCGCAACCACCTCTTGCACGTCTTTGCGATAGGTCACGATGCCTCCGATGCCTAGTTTGAAATTGCCAAACGCGATTATTTGTTGCGCCTGCTCGACAGATCCATCAAAGCAGTGAAAAATCCCTCGCAATGAGGCGTCATGATTCTTAGCGATCATTTTGATAGTTTCATCGACAGCATCACGAGCGTGCAAAATGATTGGCAAATCATATTCTTTGGCCCATTCGATTTGAACTTGTAAAGCCGCTTGTTGCAGTTCAAGCTTAGATTTATCCCAGTATAGATCCAGCCCTGTTTCACCGATTCCGACGTATTGGATTGCGTCCTCGTCTAGGTGTTTTTTCATCTGTGCCAGAACGCTTTCGTAGTTCTCTTGCACACTACAGGGATGGAGCCCCATCATAGGGAGAAAAAAGTTCGGCGACTGAGCCGTAAGCCTCAACATCGGCTCTATTGAAGCTAAATCAATATTGGGTAGATATACAGCGTCCAAGACTTCCTTGGCGCGTGCGATCACTTCGGCCTGATCGCGATCAAATTTTGAGCTATATAAGTGAGAGTGGGTATCTATCAGTTTCATAATCGATTCAACAAATCGTCTTTTTTGGATTCATACTCCAACATCGAAAGCTTACCATCATTGTAGCGGTCGTAGAGCATGTCGATTGTACGCATGATTTCATCACGAAGATTCAACCAATCCAATTCTGTATTGCTGTATTCAGCGTAGTTCTCGGTTTTTTTGATCGCAGCCTCAGATTTAGGATCAAAACGAGCGATGGCTTCCAAGACGCGAGAGATCGTTTTGGCCACTTGCTCATTTTTGACTTTCATCTCATGTGGCACCAACTGGGTCTGTTGATTGACAAGCACCATCACTGCACTCCCTTTGACCTGCACTTCCTTGATATCTTCGAGATTGAATACGCCATCGGCAAAGAAGCAGCGTTCCTGAGTAAGGACGACTTGCCCACCGCTCAAAAAACTAGAGAAGGTATGCAAAGCAATCACATCCGTAGGGCTAGCAATCCGCTTTTCGCCCAATAATATCTTGCCCAGCTTAACCGCAGGCAACTTGGGAGAGACGTAGAGGCCGTTTTTCTCGTCTTGAGGAAATTTTTCTTTGATCAGTTCTCGGTAGGTGCGCATGCAAACGATATTCTTTGAGGCAAAGGTACAATTTGGTAGGTTCGGTTTGCAAACCGAACCTATCCTCGCCAAACATTAGTAGAGTCCCCTTGGTTTGGAGAGTATCATGCCTAAAACTTTACGCCTCATCCTTGGCGACCAACTCAATGCTGCCCACTCTTGGTTTGACTCCGTCGATGGGGATATGCTCTATCTGATGATGGAGATGCGCCAAGAAACAGACTATGTCAAACATCATATTCAGAAAGTAGTCGCCTTTTTTGCAGCCATGCGATCTTTTTGCGCTAGTCGCAAACGCGAGGGTCATCAGTTTATCTATCTCAAGTTGGACGATCCCAACAATCGCCAAAGCTTGCCCGCAAATCTCCAACACATCATAGAGCAATATGAGATCGAAACTTGGGAGTATCAACTACCCGATGAGTATCGTCTTGATGAGCAATTGCGAGATTTAGGTGAAGGCATCGGCATGGCGTTCCACGCAGTGGATAGCGAACACTTCCTGACCCAAAGAGGGGATCTCGCAGCCATGTTCAAAGGCAAAAAGACTTATCTGATGGAGTCATTTTATCGCAAGATGCGCAAGCAGTACGATATTTTGATGCTAGATGAGAAGACACCCCTAGGGGAACGCTGGAACTTTGATGCCGATAACCGTAATCGCTACGATGGCGCGACGCCTGTGCCGGAGAAAGATTGGCCCATCCAAACAGATCAGGGTAAAATCCTCTCGATGCTTCAAGTAGCAGGCGTGAAGACGATCGGTGAAATTGAAGCGGCAAAATTTATCTGGCCCACTAGCCGAACTGAAGCAGAGCAAGGCTTAGATTTTTTCGTTCGGCGATGCCTACCTCAGTTTGGAACCTATCAAGATTCGATGACGCGGGAGCATTGGGCGCTGTTTCATTCTCGGCTTTCATTTGCTATGAACGCCAAAATCCTCCATCCCTTAGAAGTGGTAAATGCTGCGATTGACTATTGGCAAGAACATAAGGAGGAGATCGATCTCGCTCAATTGGAAGGATTTGTGCGGCAGATCATTGGTTGGCGGGAATATATGCGTGGGGTGTATTGGGCCCATATGCCCGATTATGCGGAGGAAAACTATTTTGGGCATGATCGCAAATTGCCGAATTACTTTTGGACAGCTGAAACGAAGATGTCTTGCGTTCGGCATGCCGTAAAACAATCTCTTACTCATGCTTATGCGCATCATATCCAGCGGTTGATGGTTACGGGTAATTTTGCACTGCTGACGGGCATCTCTCCCGACGAACTAGATGAGTGGTATCTCGGCATCTATATTGACGCCATCGAATGGGTCGAAATCACCAATACGCGTGGCATGAGTCAATTTGCGGACGGGGGAAAGGTGGGCACAAAACCCTATGTGTCTAGCGCCAATTATATCGACAAGATGAGCAATTATTGTGGGGACTGTCATTACAATAAAAAGCTACGCCATGGCGAGAAGGCCTGCCCGTTTAATAGTTTGTATTGGCACTTTTATGATCGCAATGAAGATAAACTAGCCCGCAATCCTCGTATTGGCTTTGCTTATCGTACCCTCAATCGCATGAAGCCTGAAGAAAAAGAAAAGACACTATTACAAGCGGAGCAGTATTTGAGGGAGGTTGAGGATTTGTGATTGAGCTAGGTTCGGTTTGTGTTTTGAGGTAGGTTCGGTTTGCAAACCGAACCTACGGGCGCAATGCCAATGGTCCATCGGACCGAATGAGGTCTTTGATTTCGTCATAAGCCAAATTGACGCGTATCTGTCCCGCCGCATATGGGGCAATTTCGTAAGGATCGAAATAGACGCTGATACTGTCAGCATATAGATCATAGTCTTGCTCCGCGAAAACTCCCCCATAGGAGAAATACTCAAATTCTTCGGGATAGACCTCCAACATACGCTGCTTGATCAACTCTCCCAATTCTGCTTCGTAGCCCTCGACAAATAAATCCTTAGGCATCAATCTAGCGCCCGTTCGCATATCAAAATTGTAGGTATCTGAGCCGTAGTTGCCGTGAGCAGCACCTGAGAAATAGGCATAAAAGTCATAGGAAATACTCAAAATAGGCCCCACAAATGCGTTGATACGAAAGCCTTCACTCATGGCGGATCCCATCCCATCTGGCTCATCATCAGATTGACACTCTGCCAAACGCTCCGCAATTTCGGCATCGCTGGGGCCCATCAATTCTGCGTTAATGCGTTCGGCAACGCCGGCTGGAAAATCATAAAAGTACGGATAGTGGATATCAATCTTGCAGCTCCCTTTAGGAGACTCTTTATGGATATGGTTGACATCATAACGTAGTTTTGCGGGCGTGTACACATTGATATTGTGGCTTATTACCTGCTTGGGAAACATGGCAAACATCAATTCACCACTCGAGTCTGGCTTCATCCAGCTTCCGGTAAAACGACCTTCAAACTCTACTTCCCCTTTCAGCAAACCCGTTTTATTAGCTTGTGAATCATATTCAGTGAGGATGTACTGCCCTTCCGCACTAAGCTCCCCCTTGAGTTCGAGACGGTTTTCTTGAGAGGTGTAGCGATATGAGCCGATGACCTTTTCACCCGTGATTTTGAGAGTCATTTCGATAGGATATTTATCGATTGTCCCTTCCCATACGATCTGCTCGTCGTAGTTGGGCGTCTCGGCTGTAGGAGATTCGAGCCGTGCATTGCTATCGGCTATCGCTATGGTAGAGTCTTGAGACTGCGGCCCTGCCGAACGCTCCGTCTCTTGTTTACACGCAAGTATGAGTAGCATGGAGCATAAGGCCCCGATATAGATGAGTTTCATGATAATCGATTGAAAAATTCAATGGTGCTGAAACATCTTACAACTGTGGCGAAGCCTTGATTGGTGACTGTGGCGACGCAAGATTTTGCGTCGCTACCACGGTCCATGACCGTAATCAAATATGTCCGTTTGCGAGCCATTGTAGGATAAATGGATTGGCGACCCGCTCTTGGCCGATGGTAGTGCTTGCTCCATGTCCAGTATAGACTCTCACCTCATCACCCAGTGGCAATAATTTGTTTTCAATCGTCTGCATCAAGGTTTGTGAATCCCCTCCTGGCAAATCTGTCCGTCCAATGCTGCCCTGAAATAGCACATCACCGGAGAATAATTGTTGGCTCTCTCGGTGATAAAAGCTGATATGTCCCGCGGAGTGGCCCGGCGTAAACATCACTTCAAAACTGGTTTGCCCAAAAGTAATGATATCACCTTCTTCTAAAAGCTGATCGGGTTGCGGTGAAGGATCAGGATTCATCCCAAAAGCCGAGGCATAACCCAAGACGCTTTCTAGTTCTTGGATCACGAGCTTGTGAGTCAGAAAAGGAATTTGATATTTGTCTTTGACAAAATAGTTGCCCAACATATGATCAATATGACCATGCGTATTGAGGAGATAGATGGGTTTGAGCTCGTTTTGCTCGATATAGTCGACCAATAGTTGCTTTTCCTCTGGACGATAGCAACCCGGATCGATGATCACGCAAGACTTAGTTTCATCAGAAATTACGTAGGTATTTTCTTGATAAACGTTAAAAACGAAGGCCTGAATTTGTAACATATGGAATAGGGCGAAATATTAATCGTTAAGTAATAAATGAGGGCAGAAAATATAGCTTATGTTTTTCGGGCATTTTCGTTCTAATTTTGCATCAGTGCTTTTATGTAATAAACGCCTGCCCTTCGCAGCTGATTTTCGCTTAAATTTGGCAATAATGCATCGAAAAGCCTATTTTTCTTCGTACGATCATCTTTTTTTTATATGAAATTCTTTTCTCTGTTTTTGAGCATGCTTTGGCTCTGCAACATAGCCCAAGCTCAAACGAGAGGTACACAAGACGCGCCAGTCAAGCCCAAAAACCTCGGCAAAGCGGTTAATTCACGCTATATAGAAAATCGTCCGGTCATCACGCCTGACGGCAAACGCTTATATTTTGTGCGTACCAATCACCCCCAAAACAACTACGGAGCCGAAAACTCTGAAGATGTTTGGTACTCTGACTATAACGCAGACCGTAAGATTTGGAGTTACGCAAGGCGGCTTGGCAATGACTTCAACCTCCGCCAATTCAACAGCCTCGAATCCATCAGCCCTGATGGCACTATCGCCTTGATCAAAGGCGCCTATGATGGCAAAAAGTTTGTAGAAGAAGGCTTCTCTATCTGCAAAATGGAAGGGACCACTTGGGGAGCACCAGAACCTTTGAAAATCAAGGACTTCTCCAAAATGAACAAAGGTGTGTACTCTGGCGCCAGCTTATCCAATGATGGTAAAGTCTTGGTTTTGTTTTTTAGTGAGAAAAAAGATGATCTGGGCGCAGATCTTTACGTGAGTTTTTTGCAGGATGATGTCACATGGTCCAAGCCGATTTTGTTAGGTGCAAATGTCAATACCACTCATGCAGAAGTAGCACCATTTATCGCCTCTGATAATAAGACGCTCTATTTTGCGAGTGATCGTCCCGGTGGACAGGGAGGCTATGATATCTATAAGACCGATCGTCAAAATGATACTTGGCAAGATTGGAGCACTCCCGTCAATCTAGGGGCGCCCGTCAATACACCTGGCTTTGAAGCATATTATGTAGTAGCTGCTAACGGAGAATTTGCCTTCATGGCCACTACAGACAAATCTTATGGCAAAAGCGATATCGTCCAAGTAAAACTCGAAGACGCCCAAAAGCCAAAACCTGTGGTCTTGATGGCAGGCCAAGTATTGGATGCCACCAACGACAATCCAGTACGCGCTTTGGTCAAATTTACGGCTCGTCCAGATGCTTCTGCGAGTACTCAAGTCAATTCTAGTCCTGTCGATGGCTCCTATAAGATGACCTTGCCCTACGGCAATACCTACTCTATCGAAGTTACCGCCAATGGCTATCAACCCTATAGTGAAGAAATCAATCTCGCCAATGCGGCTGATTACGAAGAGGTACTCAAAAACCTCAAGCTACAACCACTCGAACCTGTCCTAGCCGATAATGGGGATGGAAACGGAGATGGCGACGGCGACGACAACAACAACAATGGTGAATCAGTAGATATCGAGGAAATCGTAACCAGCGCTACCGAAAACTTCACCAATAATGATGGTGGCGTGGGTAGTCTGGAAGAGCTCGACCCTTTTGCCGATTCAGAGGCGCGCTCTGAAGAACTCTTCATTTACGATCCTTCGACCAAGATCAGTACCTTATTTTTTGATACGGGTAAGGTGCGGGTAAAAGCTGATTCAAAAACTGAACTAGATCGTATGGTCGGTCTTCTCAAAGACAATCCCGGCACTATCTTGATGGTGCAAGGACATACTGATAATGTAGGTGGCCGCTCCTTCAATCAAAAGCTATCCGAATATCGAGCGCGGATGGTCCGGGCTTATATGATCGCTAGTGGTATAGCTCCCTTTAGGCTCTTGTTTGTGGGCTATGGAGTAGATCATCCTGCTGAAACCAATGCTACAGAAACAGGCCGTACCAAAAATCGTCGAGTAGAATTTCACGTGCTCAAAAGCGAATAAAGCTACATGCGCCCTCGCCTCTTGCATAAAGTAGCTCCTTGGCTACCGATCCCGCTATCTACATGGATCAAAATGAGTGGCCAAAAGCTGTTCATGCCCGTTTATCATCTGTGTAGCGATCAGCCAGTACCGCATATTGACCATCTCTATAAGGTTCGCAGCACGCAGCAGTTTGCCGACGACCTTGATATTCTACTCAAACATTTCGAGCCGATCGATCTCCACACCGTCATCGCGGTATTGAAAGGCGAAAAACACTTAGAAAAACCTTCCTTTTGGCTCTCTTTTGATGATGGACTACGCGAAGTCTATGAGCAAGCCATGCCCCTGCTCCAACAAAAAGGCGTGCCCGCAACACTCTTTCTCAACAATGATTTTCTCGACAACCGAGACTTATTTTATCGCTTCAAGCTTAGTTTATTGATCGAGCGAATTACAAATAATCCTCCTTCACCAGCGCTGCAATCGATCCTACGAGAACGCCTATCAGGAAGAAAGTTGACGAGGGAGCTAAGCCCTGAGAGTCTTTTACAGATCAGATACGACGATCGTGATTTTTTAGATGAGTTGGGAGATTTGTTGGAGCTTGATTTTGACGGCTACCTCGCCGAACGCCGTCCCTATCTCAGCGCAGCTGAAGTCAAAGATTGGATCGGCAAAGGTTTTACGATAGGAGCACATAGCCTCGATCATCCGGAGTTTCGCTATCTATCAGTAGAGGAGCAGCTTCGCCAAACGCGAGAAAGCATCCGTGGCATCACGACTCAATTTCAGTTGGACTACAAGGTATTTGCGTTTCCTTTTACGGATTTCGGGGTGCGACAGCCTTGGTTTGATGAGATGCTAGACGGAGAACTCGACGCCTCGTTCGGCGCAGCCGGCCTCAAAACTGATACTCATCCTAGACATGGACAGCGAGTACCACTCGAAGGTACCGATGATAGAACCCTCGCCATCCTCAAAGCGGAGTATCTATACTATGCCTTGAAGGCTCCCTTGGGTAAAAATCAAATTTCGCAACGCTAGCACTACTCTTTCGAACAAAAGTTCAGGAGAGTATATAAGTATGGAAAAAAAAACGCTTACATTTGTGAGTAACTACTCACAAACAGATAGGCTTAAATATGTTCACCTTAGATAAAGTAGAGAGCCAAAAAGGACGAATCGCTATTGTAACAGGAGCGAATACTGGTCTCGGCTATGAAACGGCATTAGGTCTCGCTCAAAAAGAAGCGACTATCATCATGGCCTGCCGTAGTCTACAAAAAGCTGAAACCGCCAAGCAAAATATCCTAGCAGCAGTTCCTCAGGCAGATATTGACATCATCCAGATAGATCTAAGCAAACTAGCTTCAGTGCGAGCTTTTGCGAAGGCTTATTTAGCAAAATACCAGCAATTAGATCTATTGGTCAATAATGCTGGGGTGATGATGCCACCTTATACGCAAACAGAAGATGGCTTTGAACTACAAATGGGTGCCAATCATCTTGGACACTTTTTGCTCACAGGTTTACTGTTAGAGTCGCTTACACGAACGCCGGGATCTAGAGTGGTTTCGCTTAGTTCTTTGGCTCATCAAAATGGGAAGATCAATTTTGACAATCTCAATTGGGAAAAAGACTACTCAAAAACAGGCGCTTATGGCCAAAGTAAGCTGGCTTGCCTCATGTATGGCTATGAATTGCAGCGCAGGCTTAAGCTTGCTGGCGCTGATACCCTTTCAGTCATTGCTCACCCTGGTGTATCCGACACCGAACTAGGGCGTCATTTTCCCAAATGGTTATATACGATCCTGAGTTACACCCTTGTTCCGTTAATCTCGCAGAGCGCGGCAAAAGGCGCATTACCGACACTCATGGCAGCTTTGGATAACAATTCAAAGGGCGGTGAATATTATGGCCCCACTGGATTTCAGGGCATGAAAGGCAAACCGGGACTTGCGACCTCTACGGAACTATCCCAAGATCCCGCAATTGCCAAGAAGTTATGGGAGGTTTCGGAGGATTTGACAGGGATTACTTATCTTTAGCCTAATCCTATTTGAATTTTCTGCTTCTATTAAGCTTTTTTTGAA
>JBGCFA010000169.1:0-27059 GCA_045106675.1 Bacteroidia bacterium | reverse complement strand
CACAATCAATATTGCCAATTGGGATCCCGTCCTGCAGCAATACGTAGCCTTGATATTTGAATTTGACGGAGAAATCTTATCTGAGTTTTCTATAATCCCTCCTGATCTGCCAGTCATTCAAAATTTCGAATTCCAGCCTTCAAGTTATGAGCGTCTTTGCCCGTCTCATATAGCAGGAGATCGAGAATTTGGCGGAAATGGGCCTAACGTAATAGCTAGAGCCACTTTGGATATTGTCAATGAACGAGAAGTTTGGGTCGAAATATTTTTTAACGTCAAGGAAACTAAGTCAAACTGGACAGAAGCTCGTTATCGTGAATCTTATAAATTAAAGACTATTCCAGTAGGCTTTAAATTCAACCGTTTTCTCTCTGATCAGGAAACTAGTTGGAATTATACGGATACTGACCATGCCCTTGATACAAAAACTTTCACCTCAGCTCACCTTGTTAAGGAGTTTAGGGCCAAGGGCGATACAGGCGGAGATGATGTCGGTAATTGCACCAGTGATGATGCCTACCTATCAGTTTGGTTTAATAAAGTCCGAATCGAGATAATCGAAAAATAGGCCTTTAGTGAGCATTTACGATATTTTACAATTCTTTACAGTCAGCTTCGGACTCTGACAAAGCAGCCAAGGATACAATAAACAGATAATAACAGACAAGCGTATTTCCGAAAACGAGGAATCCCACTGGGGTTCCTTTTTTTTGCTTGTATCCTATCGCTTAAAAAACGTTACTTTGTAGGACACACAACCGCTTTACTATTTCTCGCAAAACACAAACTCATGAATCTAGTTTTTCGGAGTATCTCCCAACTTTTCGTTGGGTTACTTTTACTTTCAACTATCTTGGTTGCCTGTCAATCTGAACAAGAGGCTGATGCAAAGATTCTTGTCAATCCGCAGAAAGGGCCTTTCTCAGTAATTGTTACTACTACGGGAGAGTTACAAACAAAAAGATCTGTTAATATCTTCGGTCCTCGCAGTGCTGGTAGATTTAACATCTATCAGATTAAGATCAATAGCATGGAGCCTGAAGGCACTCGCCTCAAAAAAGGCGACAAAGTTGCTGAATTGGATCGTAGCGAATTGATGGGGAAAATTTCAGAACAAGAAAACTCACTCCAAAAAGCACAATCACAATATACTCAGGTAGTCCTTGATACGGCTTTAGATTTGTCTGATACACGAGACAATATCGCCAATCTACGCTTTGCCATGGACCAAAAGCTTTATGAAAAGGAGCAATCCATTTACGAAGCTCCGGCTATCCAGAAGCAAATGCAACTTCAATATGAGCAAGCAAAAAGGACGCTAAATCAATCTATCTCAAACTATCAAAAACGGATAGCTCAGTCAGTCGCAAAAGTCAAGGAAGTAGAAGCAGATCTTAACCAAAGCAAACAAAGGTATCGAGAGCTCCAAGAACTCATGGCCGAGTTTAGTATCATCGCTCCTGAAGATGGTATGCTTACTTATTATCGAGAATGGCGCGGCAAGCGCAAAACGGGCTCAACGGTCTCCTCATGGAATCCAATCGTAGCAACCTTACCAGATCTTTCTGAGATGATGTCTGTTACTTTCGTCAATGAAATTGACATCCAAAAGATCCAAAAAGGTATGGATGTCGAAATTGGACTCGACGCAATGGCGGACAAACAATTACAGGGTAAAGTGACCAGTGTCGCCAATATTGGAGAGCAACGCCCCGGTAGTGATTCAAAAGTGTTTGAAGTATCTATTGAAGTAATAATCGTAGATACTACCCTGAGACCCTCTATGACTACTAGTAACGAGATCTTAGTAGCTAGCCGAGAGGAGGCGATGTTCATCCCCTTAGAATGCCTCTTTGCCCAAGATTCTATCAGTTTTGTCTATGCCAAAAATCAAGGTGAGCTGCAAAAGCGAGAGGTTGCGGTTGGTTTATTAAATGAAAATGATGCAGAGATTTTAGGGGGCATCAAGATGGAAGATAAGATTTATCTGAGTATTCCAGCTGACACAAGCGGTATTCCTTTCATCTCACTTGGTCAATCTATTCCCAATGCTCCGCAAGCTAAGTTATAATTTCAGCATAGGGCTTGAGGCCCTTGTTCAAAACCGGATGCGTGCCCTTTTGACCTCTCTAGGGATCATATTTGGTGTCGCATCGGTGATTGCAATGCTCGCTATTGGTCGCGGTGCGGAACAAGAAATTCTGACCAAAATGGAGACGCTTGGTGCCAATAATTTGATCATCCAGCCTATCATCGAACAAGAAGAAGGAGATGCCGAAGAAGATCAGGAAGCAGAAGCACAATCTAAAAGATTTACGCCTGGCCTTACTCTCCAAGATGCCTTAAGTTTGGAAAAACTGCCTTTTGTCAAAGCGGTTAGTCCAGAAATAGAGGTCGAATCTATCGCCATCAGAAATGGGCGAAAACGTAGTGTGAAGCTCGTAGGAATCAATAATGCATACTTTGAAAATGGTGCTTTCCAACTTGCAGATGGAGCCATATTCACCTCTGAACATCAAAATTTTGCCCGACCAGTTTGCATTATTGGAAGTTCGGTTCGCTCTCGTTTCTTTCCGACTGAGGAGGCAGTAGGCAAACAAATAAAGTGTGGTAATCTTTGGCTAACGGTAATTGGGGTAATGCAAGCCCGCAACATCAGCCGAGAGATTCGAGACGAGCTCGGTATTCGTAACTATGATCTTGATATCTATCTTCCAATAGAAACGATGCTACTACGGTTTAAAAACCGAGCACTGGTTACCCAAAGCTTGATCCAACAAGCCAATATGGAAGACGATGATGATAATTCAGAAAAGCCCAAAGCAAATTACCATCAACTAAATCGAGTTGTCCTTCAAATTGAAGAGGGTAAGTATATGTATAGCCTTGCGGAGATCAGCAATCGTATGTTGAGCAGGCGGCATAATCAGGTAATTGACTTTGAGATCATTGTGCCAGAGCTTTTGCTCAAGCAAAAGCAAGAGACCTCCGACATGTTCAATTTTGTCCTATTCGCCATTGCGTCTATAGCCTTAATCGTAGGCGGAATCGGTATCATGAATATTATGCTAGCCTCCGTTTTGGAACGCATCAAAGAAATAGGTCTTCGCCTTTCACTAGGAGCGACCCAACGAGATATTATTCTACAGTTTATGAGCGAGGCAGTAGCGATCAGTATCTCTGGCGGCATTTTAGGCATCATCTTAGGCGTAAGCCTTAGCGCAATAATCGGTCAATTTACCGGTATAGAAACCATCGTTTCGATCCAATCTATCGTCTTATCATTTTTTGTAGCCGTCAGTGTGGGCTTAATTTTTGGCATCTATCCGGCACAAAAAGCAGCTCGTCAAGATCCGGTTATTTCTTTACGTTCCAATTAGCACTCCATGAAATATTTATTCTTATGCCTAGGATTGCTCTTCGCGCAACTCCAGGCCCAGACTTTATCCGAACAACTAAGTCTAGACGCTTGTATTGAATTAGCCCAATCTAAAAGCCCCGCAGCTCTTATAGCAGGCTTAGATTTTACCGTTACTGAAAGGAGTTATGATGCTTTTCGGGCGAGTCTAAAGCCGCAGTTAATTTTTTCAGCCAGTGCGCCTGGCTATAGTCGGACTATTGTGGATGTATTACAACCCGATGGTAGTATCGCTTTCCGGGCTCAACAGCAGACTTTTTCATCTGTAGGACTTAGCGTCTCTCAAGTCATTCCCCAAACTGGCGGTAGAATTTCAGTTGGGTCTTATGTTTCAAACTTTGCAAATTTAAGAGATTCAACTGAGGTATTCTGGCAGTCTACTCCCATTTCAATCCGATATTCTCAGCCCATTTTCCAACCTAATCAGTTTCGTTGGAATCAACAACAACAGTCATTAGAGTTTGAGCTAGCAGGGGTTGACTTCGTCCAAGACATGGAGTTCATCGCAGTTGAAATCACCTCCTTTTACTTCAACGCATTGATCGCACGACTAAATCTTGAACGAGCCGAATTCAACTTCACCAATAATGATACAATTTACACGATCTCTAAAGGTAGATTCAGCGTAGGCAAAATCGCAGAGAATGAGCTCCTGCAAAGTGAGTTATCCTATATGAATGCGCAGGCGTCTTTTGAACAAGCAGAGATAAATTATGATCAAGCCATTCAAAACCTAAAAACAGCTTTAGGCATCCCTCGAGAACGTTCATTAGATGTATTTCTTCCTCCAGCTTTACCGCAGGTAAAAGTTTCCCCCGAATATGCCCTCCAAAGAGCCATGGAAAACTCGCCTCTATTACAGCAACTTGAACTACAAAAGTTCTCCGCCAGGAGAAATCTCCAACAAGCAAAGCTCAATGGCCGTTTTTCTGCGAATCTCAATGCTTCATTTGGCCTCAACCAAACGGCGGCAACACTTTCGGATGCCTATCAAAAGCCAGTAAGCCAACAAGCTATTAGCCTTGGAGTCCAGATACCGATCATTCAATGGGGTCAAACCAAGGCAGAAGTAGATGCCGCGCTTGCGGGTATGCGAAGCACCGAATTAGCGGCAAACCAAGCGACTCAAGAATATCGTGATGACGTTTATTATCAAGTCTTAGGGCTGAGGCAGTTATATCGTCAACTTGAGATATCTGCTCGATCAGATACTGTGGCTCAAAAAAGGTATGAGATTACCAAAAATCGATACCTCATTGGGAAAGTAGATATTCAGAGCCTTTTTATCGCTCAATCTGAAAAGGATGCCGCTCAACAGACTAATGTTGCGAATCTTCGCACCTATTATCTTGCCTTAGCGCGACTTCGTGCAACGACTCTCTACGATTTTATTGACGATCGACCTTTAGAAATGCTAGTCAAGCGAGATGAGTAAATAGATGGACTTATTTAGGTTTGCCCATTTGACTAATCTTATCCTCTATCTTACTTTGATCTTCACTGTTTGAAAGCTGGTAAAACACATAAGCATACCAACCAAAGCTTAGCAGAACTGCAACAAGTGGCAAAGCCCATCTCAATTTCCCTAACTCAAAAGTTTCAACGATCAGTCTTTCGAGAACCCAAATGAAACACCATCCCATCAAGGCTCGCCAAGGAAATTGGCGTGCATATTGACCTTTTTGTTTACTTCGGAAAAATAATAGCCCTAATAAGCCTCCCGCCAATAACATCAATAATAAGATGAGACTTAAACGAAAACTTTCCGACATGCTGGTTTCATTTACTCATTAAGCTACGCTTTTTTATTCCGTTTTTCGAATAATGAGTACGCAAGACCATAAAAATCTTAGGCGTTAGAATCAAGAGTAGGGCGGTTCCTAGCTCTAATGCTAATATCCCCCACCCTATCTCTTGACCAGCCCAGCCATCTAATCTCGAAAACGGCCATTGGACTGTTTCTCTAGCCACGAAGTCCAGCGCCATCAAACCCTTCTCACAAATCCACGCTGTATACCCCGCCAAAACCGGAGAAACCAAACTAAGGATCACACTTAAAAATCCTGAAAAAACTAGTACGAATATCACTGGCGCCACCACCAAGTTGGCAGGCAAAAAATAAGTCGGAAAAGTTCCAAAGTAATACCAAACCAAAGGGGCAGTCGCTGCGGTAGCTAATAAATTCACTCCAATCAAATCAAACAAACGGTTGAGCAAAGGAAAAGGAGTCTTTACCCAAGCTGCATATTTGGGCAAAAGCCATAGCAAAACCCCAACTGCCAAGTAGGAAAGTTGAAAGCCAACTGTAAGCAAATCTTCTGGCGCCCAGATCAATTGCAACAAGCCACAAAAGGCCAATACATTCATGGGATGGATTCGCTGATGAACTAAGCGAACGAGGAGATATACCCCCAGCATATTACTGGCGCGTACTACAGAAGGGCTGGCCCCCGTTAACAGGCTAAAACTAACCAAAGCCCCAAGTAGTAAGATTGTCCCTAACCAACGCCCCCACTGCCATCCTTGCATAGGCTTGGTCAAACTACTAAGTAAAACAAATAATATCCCCACATGTAAACCTGAGATCGCCAGTAAATGACTAAAGCCAGCTATTGCAAAGCGATCCTTCGTTTCTCGATTGAGACCAGTTTTATTGCCAAGAAACATTGCCTTAGCCAAACCAGCTATTTCTTCTTTTTCACAGTAGTTATCCCAATGCTTACTCAGCCTTTTTTGCATCCGGCCAAGTCGAATTCGCCAGCTTGTACCGATCCCTCCTTGCTTGATTGTTTTACTAAACAAGATATAGCGCAACCCCTGTTTATCAAGATAGGCTTGATAAGAGGTTGATTCAGTTTCTAACAACTTGGGCTTAGCTTTTACAAAGACCGTATCACCGACTTCAAGTGAGAGGACGGTATCTCTTGTGAAAAACTTCATCCTTTCGACTACTCCTCGCCAAGCATCCCCTTCTTTTCTTCTCGCATAGGTTATGATTTGTCCGGTCCGCCCTTTAGCAGACAGATTGAGCGGTTTTTCTAAGATTCCTGCTACTTCTGTGTATTGCTTCTCTGACCAAGAAGGCCTATGCTTTTGAGTAAGCTCAGCAGGTCTGAACCAAAGACATCCCAACAAAAACATCCCCACAGTCAATAAACTCCACGGAAAGAGAAAACCTCGAAAAACCCCTCGGGTTCGCATTAACCTCAACCACCAGGCCATCAAAAGGACACTTGCAAACGCAAGCACAATGCTATCAGACAAAGTCGTCCAAGACTTTAACAGGATGCCCATTGCAAAAGCAATCGCAGGCACTAATAAGGGTATCCGGTGTAACAGATTCATACCCCAAGGTGTAAATCTCAATTATATGATTGATGGAATAATCTCTCTAAGAGTAAATAAGGTCAGGAGCCTTATAAGTAATTGCACGACTAATTGGAGAAATAAAAAATCCTCATCTATCCGGCCCATTGTGTTTAAAAGAAAAAAGAGGTTGCAGTTTGTGAACTGCAACCTCTTCCCTGAATTCAGGTAAAGCTGGTAACATTAGACGAGCCTCAAAATATTATCTAGTAAATACCCACCTATTCTCGTCCGATAGATTTTCTTGGTAATGATAGCCCATCCCGGTGAAGTTTTTCAATCCTTCCGCTTCAGTTATGCGTTCGCGAATAGCGTAATCACACATCGCTCCTCTAGCCTGCTTAGCATATAGAAAAAGCGTCTTTAAGGTCCCGTTTTTATTGTCTTTGAACTGCGGCGTAATAATGCGACCGTCAAGATTAACAGATTTCACGGATTTGAAATACTCCTGAGAGGCGAGGTTGATTAAGGTCTTATCACCAGTGCTTTCCATAGCTTGTTGTACCGCATTGCTGATGCGATTTCCCCAAAATTCATAGAGGTTTTTACCACGTCTATTTTTGAGTCGAGTGCCCATCTCTAAACGATAAGCCTGAATCAAGTCCAAAGGACGGAGTAAACCATATAAGCCAGATAAAATCCGCAAATGCTGCTGCGCAAACGCAAAATCCTCTTCTCCATATTGGGCCAAATCAAAACTTAGATAAACATCTCCTTTAAAGGTCAAAAGGGCCTGTTTGGCATTTTCTATTGAAAAAGGGGTATGGAATTGTTGATATCGATCGTGATTCAAGCTCGAAAGCTGAGGACTAATTTTCATCAACTCACCAATAGATTTTTCGCTTTTTTTCTTTAGCTGCGAGACCAATTTCAGCGTATCATCCATATGAGCCGGCAACGTATGATTTTGCGTCAATCGGCTTTCCTCAGATAAATCAAGCTTCTTAGCTGGAGAGATAATCAATAACATATGATCAAAAAATATTTCTTCTTATTTAGACCTTTATACGGTAAGGATTGTTTCGCAAATTTCTATTTCCCGACTTTTAACTCTAGGTAAACTGGGAAATGATCCGAATAACCTCTATCCTGAAACTCTCCTCGATAAATAGCTCGGCGAGGCATATTTTTGGCAGGACCATCGCCCCCTACTAGCATCATTTCGGGATGATGAATCCCTACTGAAAGCGGGACATATTGCAACTTGATCTGCTGGGCCATTAAATCATCACTCAACAAAAATTGATCGAATAGATTCCACTTACCACGATAGGTCAAAGTACCGGAACTATCGACTTGATGTAGCGGATACATAGGATTATAAAAGTCTTTTCCCGCTTCCAAAGGCCAGTTTTTGCCAGCGCCGATACCTTCGACTATGCTGCGATTAAAAGGATCATCATTAAAGTCTCCCATCAAGATTATCGCTGCTTTAGGCTCTGCTGCTTGCACGCTATCGACAATCGCTCTCACTTGATTGGCAACGGCCATACGACGAGGCTCACTTTGCTCCATGCCACCATAACGAGAAGGCCAATGATTGACTACTAAATGGACTCTTTGCTTTTTGATCGTACCGCTAACCCACAGCACTTTACGAGAGGTGTATTCGGGATCATCTTTAAACTCCATGACAAAAGCCCGGTAACTATCTAGAGTAAAGATTTTAGGATCGTAGATAAAGGCACAGTCTATCCCTCTCATATCAGGACTTTCTTCGTGCACATACTCATAGTTACGTCCTGCAAGTGCTGGCTGCTTAATTAAGCGTTCGACAAGGTCTCCATGCTCAATCTCGGCAATCCCGATCATCGCAGGGCCATTGCTGCCGATACCTGCAATCGCTTGAGAAATATTGGTGAGCTTTTGTTGAAGGATATCTTCCGTCCACTTATAACGGCCTTCTGGGGTAAAATCTTCGTCAATTTTATCAGGATCATCTACGGTGTCGAAGATGTTTTCCACATTATAAAAGGCGAGGGTATAGGTTTGCGAGGAGTTTGTTTTGGCCTCCTTCGTAGAACGACAGGCCGTAACTGCAAAAGTTAGAATGATAGCTACTATCCAAAAGCGTGAAAGCATGGGCATTTTGGATGCAAATCTACGTAAAAGATGAGGAACTAGCGTAGCAAATAGACTTTTTGGCTCGTTTGACTAGCGGCATTGCTCAATTGTAGATGATATAAGCCAGCTGTTTGGTCTTTGAGATCGAGTTTGCGTTGATTCAGGCCGGGATAAAGTATGATCTCCTCTTCGAGAACGACTTGTCCCATTTGATTCAAAAGACGCAGTTTCCCGTCCCAAACTTCTGCGATCTCCACGCTTAGCGTAAACGCGTTTGTTGTCGGATTAGGATAAAGCTGGACGTTCTCCGCAGGAAATAGATCTGCATCGATCCCACTTGCAATGGTGATACAAGTATCGACAATCCCTTGGGCATCAGTCCTGATGGTAGGCAAAAGATAAAATAAGGAATCACCTGGACATAAAGTACTGCAACCATTTCTATGGCCGGAGACGATATTGAGGTTTAGTCCAGAGGAGGTATGAGGTTCGGAACTCAATATATCAAGTTGACTATCACAGCTTTTCCAGGCAATCAATTTTTTCA
This sequence comes from Bacteroidia bacterium, assembly GCA_045106675.1. Classification (GTDB taxonomy): domain Bacteria; phylum Bacteroidota; class Bacteroidia; order J057; family J057; genus JBCAWW01. Next base: position 17,664 of record JBGCFA010000169.1, on the reverse strand, counting down.
GGGATGCGATCGCAGTATCAGTGGGAGGCACATTGCTATATGTACCCATCATGCAGACACCCATTGTGCCTGAATTAGTACCACAAAAATGCGCACCTCTCACATTATTACCGCCGCCACGACCTTCATAGATATTGCCATTGGGGTCAATCAACCAATTATATCCAATATCACACCAGCCATTGGTGTTGACGTGTAGGTTAAAAATCGCCAAGACAACCGCAGGCCAATTGTTGCTACTATTGGAGCCAGCCGAATGGTGGACAATCATATGCGTAGTCGGAATGATAGTCGCATCACTACAAGAAGCGTTCTGACCATCAGGGCAGTCCCAATCCGTACGAGTAGCAAATTCAGGTAGCGGGCAAGCACATTGCTCTTCGCCGGGATCAGTTTTAAATACGCCCGGATTAGCACCACTTCCTTCGCCAGGACTAAAAAAGTCAAAACGTAGATCCTCTACCCAAATCGGTAAAGCACCCGCAGTAGCTCGTTCAAAAGTGATCGAATAGGTAAAATACTTAGTCTCCTTAGGCAGAATCAGCATTTCACTGATAAAGCGAGACTCGGCAGGATCTTTTTCATGAAACATATCCAGCTCGTCCCAAGCCGTCCAAAGGATACCATCATTAGAAAATCGCACTTTGAAATGTACAAGACTACTATTGTAGTTGAGCACATTTGCCACAAGAGCTATACTTAGAAAAGGAGTAGAATTTTGCAGGGGAACTGCTTGATCCAGAGAAGTAAAAGTACCTTCCAGATTTCGTCTAAACTGCGTCAAACCATTGGCAGTGGGCAGGAGATTATCCATTTGTCCATTGGGAGGTCTATCTGCCTTAAAATCTAAGTCCAAACTTATACTTTTGGCGCCGGCAAGGACGTCAGCCGATGTGGGGTTTACCACTAAAGCCAAAACCAGAAAAAGGGAAATAGATCGCCAAATACCCAAAACAGGTTCAACGAAAGTTTGATTCATTCTGAAAGGTACAAAAAATCTCTCTATATCACCACATTGACAATTCGGCCTGGAACCACGATTACTTTGCGTGGTGGCTTGCCTTCTAGCCATTGTTTTACAGTCTCGTTGGCCATCGCAATTTTCTCAACATCCTCTTTGCTCGCATCAGCTGGAACGGATAATTTGGTCCTCACCTTACCATTGATTTGCACTGGCATAGTGATAGAGTCTTCCACCAAATATTTTTCCTCCCACTGTGGGAACGTAGCTTTCAAGACACTGTCTGTGTGGCCTAACTTCGCCCACATTTCTTCAGCAAAATGAGGAGCGAAAGGCGACAATACAATTACAAAGGATTCCAACAATGCACGCTTATGCGCTTTTGCTTTCAATATCTCTTTGCTAAACACCATGAAGGCAGGCACACAAGTATTGAAAGCCAAACGATCAATACCATCTTCAACCTTCCGGATCATTTGGTGCAAGGCTTTTAACTCATCCTTGGTGGCAGCTTCTTCAGTGACGATCCACTCTTCGCTTTCATCAAAAAACAAATTGTAGGCACGCTTCATGAACTGAAACACACCAGATATTCCGTCTGTATTCCAAGGTTTTGCCACTTCTATTGGCCCCAAAAACATCTCGTACAAACGCAAAGTATCAGCCCCGTACTCCTCGCAAATAATCTGCGGATCAACGGTATTGTATTTGGACTTAGACATCTTTTCGACGGTCGAAGTAGTTTTAAACTCCCCTTCAGGATTCGAAACAAAGACTGCCTCCGTATCATTGGTCCAGGCGCGATAGCCTTCTATGTCCATTATACCATTCCGAACGATATTGACATCTGTATGAATCAATACATGATCATCTTGCGCCTCTTTGGCAACCAAATCAGCCGAAATAAACTCTCCCGATTCCTTGTGGCGATGCATCATCTGTGAAGTACCTTGGATCATGCCTTGGTTCACCAACTTTTGGAACGGCTCCTCTATGGAGACTTCTCCCAAATCATATAAAAACTTAGTCCAGAAGCGAGAATACATCAAGTGTCCAACTGCGTGTTCGGTACCACCGACATATAAATCAACTGGCAACCAATAATCCATCTTTTTACGATCCGAAAAAACCTCACTATTGTGAGCATCGGGATAGCGTAAAAAATACCAACTTGAACCAGCCAAGCCCGGCATAGTATTAAGATCGCGAATGCCTCCATCAGGAGTATTCATCCAGTTTTTAGCTCTAGACAAAGGAGGTTGTCCATCTGGAGAGGGTTTATACTCATCCACTTCAGGCAAACTCACTGGCAATTCTGAGATATCAACCGCTTGAGCGATACCGTCCTTATACACGATTGGAGTAGGTTCTCCCCAATAACGCTGACGGGACCAGATCACATCACGTTGACGATAGGTAATTTGGCGTTCGCCGATGGCGCGCTCCTCAAACTTCTCTATCACCTTGCCGATCGCCTCACTGGCTTTCAAACCATTCAAAAAGTCTGAGTTGACCATAATGCCATCCTTGGAAAGAAAGGCTTCTTTTGAAATGTCACCACCAGAGATCACCTCGATGATATCAATGCCAAATTTATGGGCAAACTCAAAGTCACGTTCGTCATGAGCCGGTACTGCCATGATAGCTCCCGTCCCATAAGTAATCACGACATAATCAGCGATCCAGACAGGCAACTTATTGCCCGAGAAAGGGTGAATAGCATAACCGCCTGTCCATACGCCAGTTTTGCGATGATCGGCCATACGATCCACTTCTGATCGATTGCCAGCCCACTCTATGTACTCATCTATCTCTTCGCGCTGGGCGTCTGTGGTCAACTTGGCTACCAAAGGATGCTCAGGTGCTAACACCATGAAAGTATTGCCATAGATCGTATCAGGACGCGTCGTAAATACTTCTATCTTATCATCAGGAAAACCATCTACATCATAGATAATGCTTGCTCCTTCCGAGCGACCGATCCAATTGGTCTGCATGCTTTTCATGGATTCGGACCAATCAATATTATCCAAGTCATACAACAAACGGTCCGCATAAGCCGTGATACGCAACATCCATTGCTTCATTTGGCGGCGTTCTACGGGGAAACCACCACGCTCGGATTTGCCATCTTTGATTTCTTCATTGGCCAATACAGTACCCAATTCAGCACACCAGTTTACAGTCGCATAGTCCAAATAGGCTAAGCGATAGTTCATCAAGATATCAGCCTGCTCGACTTTGGTTTTGGCGTTCCACTCAGTGGCGCTAAACTTCTTTTTCTGACTAGTAGTCGCTATGATGTCTTGGTTACCGGCCTTGCCGAACGCTGCTTCCAATTCGCTGATAGGACGGGCCTTTTCGATGGCCTTGTCATACCAATGCTCAAATAATTGGGTAAAAATCCACTGCGTCCACTTATAGTAATCTTCATTACTGGTAGCCAAAGTCGCATCTGGATCATAATGAAAGCCCAAAGCTTCCATTTGTTCCAAATAACGCTCAATATTTATCCGGGTAGTTTCGGCAGGGTGAATGCCTGTTTTAATGGCGTATTGTTCGGCGGGTAAGCCGAAAGAATCAAAGCCCATCGGATGCAAGACATTGAAGCCGCGCAAACGCTTATAACGCGTGATAATATCGGTCGCGATATAGCCCAAAGGATGCCCTACGTGCAAACCCGCTCCCGAAGGATAGGGAAACATATCGAGTGCATAATACTTGGGTTTGTCAGAGATTGGTTCTGTAACAAAGCTGCGGTTCTTTTTCCAAGAATGTTGCCATTTTTTTTCAATGGCGCGAAAGTCATAAGTACCCATAGGATCAGTGATTCAGGCTGCGAATTTAATTGAAAATGAGGCCAAAGCCAATAAAGAAAAAGGGGACAGATGTGAATCCGTCCCCTGTGTATTATTACTAAAGCTATTATATCAGCTCAGTCCAGACGGAAATGAATTTTCGTCTAAAAGTAGGAGGTTGATATGATGCTTATTATTCATGTTTAATGATTGACTATCTAAGACGGGCTTGAGTCAATAAGGTTTCATTACTGCTTGACAATCACCTTGCTAGTGGATTGATCTCCGCTCTGAATTCTAGCGTAATAGGTTCCTGAAGCAAGATCAATCAAATTAATTGTCAATTCCTCGGAAGCTTTAAAAACTTTAGTCAGAATGCTTTGCCCTTGAAGATTGAGAATTTCTACGCTTAGATCAAGTACAGCCCCTTCAACCTGAATGTTGAGTTGGTCCTGGACAGGATTGGGATAGACATTGAACTTAGTAGCAAATTGGTCTTCGATAGCAGTCGGCCAAATGCTGGCTACTTGGTAACTGTTCCACACGCCTGCATCAAATAGCCAAAAGAGTCCATTGGCGTAGCTCATGCCAAGGGAAGAACGCTGGGGAGCGCTAGCAGGCAGTTGGCAGAAGCCATTATACTTACCAGTAGCTTTATTGATAAAGAGCAAACGCTGATTGTTGAAATCATAGACCCCAATTTCACGTCCTTCGCAGCCCGTATAGACGACTGTGTTTGAATTGATACTATCTTTGGACACAGGAAGGTCTAAAATCAAATAGCTGCCGAGTAAGCCATTATCTACTCTATTATAACGATAGATAAAACCATCATCATAATAGATGATCTCATTGCTATCATAATCTAGATCACCCGCAGATTGAGAACCAGGCTGATTGGCGGTAAAAATGGTCGTCCCCATCCCAGATGGATATGCAGTCCCAGCTACTAGAGTTTGTGCAAAGATCCCTAAAGCGCTAAAGCCATTTCCTTCAAACTGGTTTATATCTGGGTTCCACCATGCACCGCGATAGTCAAATCCAGAAACCACATCATTGACCAAATTGCCAGCGGGATCATAAGTGTCAATCGGATAATTGGCCGAACCTCCATTGACAGAATAATAAAGTTCTGCGCCTGGATTATAAGCTAATCCTGAACGATTATTGGTACCAGCACTAGATGCGGCCATTGTAATTCCAACTATCGCATTATCTAAAGGCGTGCACTGCGCATTAGCCCAATTGGGCAGTAGACTGAATAAGGCAAGTGAAAAAAATAAGTAAGGCTTTATCATTTGAAACTTGGTTAAGTGATCTAATTGTCAACAATTTAAGAATGGATAATTCATGCCGCTAGTGATGCAAGATTTAGCCTTATTTAGTAAGGAGTTTATCTAAGATTTCGGCTTCAGTCAAGGCTTCCTGTTCGCCAGTAGCCATGGTCTTGAATTGATAACGGCCAGATTCAACTTCGTTGGAACCAATCGCTAAGGTATATGGTACTTGCTTTTTGTCTGCGTAGGAAAACTGTTTTTTCATTTTGGCAGCATCAGGATATAATTCTGCAGCTATGCCTGCCTTTCTTAATCGATTGAGGACTTTGAGATTGAAAACTAGTTCATCAGGCCCAAAGTTGATCAATAGGACTTCTGTGCTCGTAGCGCTGAGTTCCTCGAAGAGACCCAGCTCCTCCATAGTGTCGTAAATACGATCTGCCCCAAAGGATATCCCCACACCCGAAAGGCCTGGCTTACCAAAGACTCCGGTCAAATCAGCATAGCGCCCACCTCCACAGATGGAGCCAATTTGGACATTGTTGACTTTGACTTCAAAAACAGCTCCAGTATAGTAATCCAAACCACGTGCGAGCCTCAAGTTGAAATCCACTTTGCCCGCATAGGTTTCAAAATGTTGATAGAGATTAAAGATTTCCTCCATCTCAGCCACTCCTTTGAGACCATTTTCGCTACTCGCGAACGCTTCTTTTAAGAAAGCGAGCTTCTCCTCTACCGTTCCCTGAAAGGTGATGATAGAAAATAGTTTGTCGGCAGCAGCAGAGTCGATGCCTCTTTTTTCAAGTTCTTTTCGAACGCCCTCCTCCCCTATTTTGTCCAGTTTATCGATGCTCACGATCACATCTACGGCCTTGTCTTCGTAGCCAATCACTTCAGCGTAGGCACTGAGGATTTTGCGATGATTGATCTGGATAGTAAAGTCATCTAGTCCTAGATTCGAGAGCGCTTCATCGTAAATACAAAGAAACTCCGCTTCAAAAAGTAGGGAATCAGAGCCGACTATATCAGCATCGCATTGATAGAATTCGCGGTATCGTCCTTTCTGAGGGCGGTCTGCTCGCCAAACAGCTTGTATTTGGTAGCGTTTGAACGGGAAAGCCAATTCGTTTTGATACATCACCACAAAACGGGCAAATGGCACCGTCAAATCATAGCGCAATGCTTTAGAAGCAATTTCAAAACTCAGTTTGGAAGCATCATCAAAGGATTTGGCACCTTTTAAGAAATCCCCAGAGTCCAAAACTTTAAAAATCAAGCGATCGCCTTCCTCCCCATACTTACCGGTTAGGACAGAAAGTTTTTCCATAGAAGGTGTTTCAATAGGGCTATAGCCATATTTACGAAACACCGTACGAATGGTATTGAAGATATGCTCTCTCCGAAGCATAACTTCGGGCAAAAAATCACGTGTACCACGTGGAATACTAGGTTTTTGTGCCATAGGGGCAAAATTGTCGATGATTTGAAGGATTTGCAAGAAAAAGTTGCGTAGTAAGCCGCTGGCTATACACTAATAAAAACTTTTTGTAAATTCCTTTGGACCTTCGGTAATTACTGAAGTCTTTAACTCAAACAATGTATCACACAACATCAACAATATTATGGACATAGCATTTGGCATTATTGGTCTTTTGGTTGGACTCGCCCTCTTTCGTAGTGGCTGGGTAGTCGTAAAACAGCAGCAAGCAGCTGTGATCCAACGTTTTGGTAAGTTTCAGCGCGTTGCAAACGCAGGATTTAATTGGAAAGTCCCATTTGTCGATAACGTTTCAGGCCGTATCTCCCTGAAAGTACAGCAGCTCGACGTAAATGTGGAAACAAAGACTTTGGATGATGTATTTGTTCATCTTAAAGTGTCTGTTCAATATAACGTCATGAAGGCACACATTTATTCGGCCTTTTATGAGCTTGAAGATCCAATGACTCAGATTACTTCTTATGTATTTGACGTAGTTCGTGCGGAAGTACCTAAGATGAAATTAGATGAAGTATTTGCACGCAAAGACGATGTCGCTGTTGCCATCAAAGCAGAGCTTAGCGAAGAGATGCAAAAGTATGGTTATGGTATCATCAAAGCCCTCGTAACAGATATTGATCCTGATGCGCAGGTAAAAATCGCCATGAACCGTATCAATGCAGCAGAACGCGAAAAAGTAGCGGCAATGTTTGAAGCAGAAGCGGAACGAATCAAAATCGTTGCCATTGCTCAAGCAGAAGCTGAGTCTAAAAAACTACAAGGTCAAGGTATTGCTGACCAGCGTCGTGAGATTGCCAAGGGTCTGGAGGATTCAGTTGAAGCCCTCAACAAAGTAGGCATCAACTCTCAAGAAGCATCTGCTCTGATCGTAGTAACACAGCACTATGACACCCTCCAAGCGATGGGTACGAGCAACAACAGTAACTTGATTTTGCTCCCTAACTCTCCATCCAACGCAAGCGATATGATGGGCGAAATGGTTACTTCATTTAGCGCAGCAAGTATGATGGGAGAACAGATGAAAAAGTCGAATATCATTCCTAATAAAATCGAGAGCTAAAAAATAAAAGCTGAATTTTAAAAGCTCAGATCTTAATTGATCTGGGCTTTTTTCTATACAAAAACGACCGTTCTCCTACCGAGCCTTGCTTCGTGCTGCAAAAAAAGTCACTTTCGCGTATCAAAATTTTATCTGCATGAAACCAACTTTATTGATCCTTGCTGCAGGAATGGGAAGTCGTTACGGCGGCCTCAAACAGATTGACGGCGTCGGTCCAAACGGAGAAGCTATCATTGAATACTCGATCTATGATGCGATTAGAGCCGGCTTTGGGAAAGTCGTATTTGTTATCCGTGAAAGCATAGAAGCTGACTTCAAAGCCTACTTTGCCAATAAATTTCAAGACAAGATTGAGATTGCCTATGTCTATCAGGAAGTTACCAACGTTCCTGAAGGCGTCCCTTATAACCCAGAACGCCAGAAGCCTTGGGGCACCGGCCATGCGGTTTTGATGGGAGAAAGCGCGATCAAGGAAGCCTTCGCCATGGTCAATGCTGATGACTTTTATGGAGCAATCGCTTTTCAGCAAATGGCTGATTATCTGCGCACTATACCAGAGCAATCACATCCTCCATATTGTATTGTGGCCTATAAACTCAACAATACCCTTTCTAAACATGGAAGCGTTTCGCGAGGCGAGTGTAAGTTTGATGACAACAATCTGCTGATCAGCGTTACCGAAAGGACAAAAATCCAGCGTAATGAAGCCGGCGCTATCGCCTTTATTGACGAAAAAGAGCAAGCCCATATTTTAGCTGAAGAGACGCTCGTATCGATGAATATGATCGGCTTCGCACCCAACGCTTTTGAACATCTCAACCATTATTTTAAAGCGTTCCTCGAAGAGAGAGGCCAAGAGCTCAAATCAGAATACTACATCCCCACCCTACTTTCACAGGTCATCCAAGACAAGAAAGAAAGCGTCAAGGTGATTCCGACCGATGCGAGTTGGTTTGGTGTAACCTATAAAGAGGATCGAGGCTTCGTAGAGGAAAATGTCGCTCAATTAGTAGCAGAGGGAGTTTATCCGGCAGATTTATGGGCCTAGAGATTGCGCAGGAGGTTTTAGATGCTTTTGGACCGCTTCGCGGAACGTTAGAAGTGTCACCTTTAGGGAGTGGACATATCCATGAGACCTTTTTAGTCAAAGCTCAAAACGGAGATTACGTTTTACAAGCCTTTAATAATGAGGTATTTAAACAGGCAGATCAAGTAGCAGCCAACATCGAGAAGGTTTCGGTATGCCTTGCGGCCTCTATGTCTGATTTGTACCCGCTAGACGCGGAACGCCGGTATATGAAGGTCATCAATAGTAGTCAAGGGCCTTTGTTTAAAGATACACAAGGCGGTCTATGGCGCTTGTATGATTATATCCCTTCTACCTATACGATAGATGCTGTAGCAAGTCCCAAGCAAGCGTGGGAAGCGGCCAGAGCTTATGGGGAGTTCATCCAATTGCTCTCTCCCCTAGCCTTAACCGATTTTCACGAGACTATCGTTGACTTTCACTATTTACCCTTTCGGCTTGAGCAGTTTGCCGCCGCGCTCGCCCAAAGTGATGAGCGCAAGGAGCAAGCAGCCGATTTAATTGAGCGTTTGCCGAAGGCAGCTCAAAACCTATGGGACCAATTGCCATTGAAGCAACTCCCAAAGCGCATCGTCCACAATGATACGAAGATCAATAATGTGCTGCTAGATGTTGAGACGCAGGCAGGACTTTGTGTAATTGATCTTGATACCGTCATGCCGGGCTATTTGATGTACGACTATGGCGATATGGTCCGCACCTTTGTCAGTCCAACTGCTGAAGATGAAAGGGATCTAAGCATTATCGAAGTACGCCCCGATATATTAAGCGCATTGACCGAAGGTTTTTTGCAGGGTTTAGGTGAGCATATCACTGAAGTGGAACGCGAAACTATGTCGCAAGGCGGCAAACTGATGGCCTGCATCATGGCGCTGAGATTTTTGACGGATTTTCTCAATGGCAATGTTTACTATAAGACGCATTATCCCGAGCAAAACCTTGATCGTGCGAGAAATCAGTTTCGCTTATTTGAATTATTAGCATCAGTCGAGAGTCCGTAGTCATGAGTCCATTGTAAATCCTTGATTAGAAATAACAATTCCCCCTATAGAAAACGGACTATAAACTACCCACTAATAACCTTCCTTCTCTCCCCCATATTCTATAAATTGCGCGCATGAAGAAAATCGTCTGTTTTGGGCCCGGTCCTATGTTCAAAGGTGGTATTGCAAATTATAATACTGCTTTAGCCAAAGCACTAGACAAAATGCCTGATACAGAGGCGCATATCGTTTCGTGGACACAGCAATACCCAGCGATTATTCCGCGAGACTTCATTGATCGTTCGAGTAAGGAGAGTTTTTTAGAAGGGACGGATATCAAGGTTACCTATCTCACCAATTACAATAAGCCGGGTACTTGGAAAGAGACTTTTCGTTTTATTAGAGATTTACAAGCTGATAAGGTGATTTTTCAATGGGCAATCGCTTTGCAAGGTCTGCCAATGGGTCGTATCGCGCGAATGCTCAAGAAGCATACTGATATAGAGGTAGTATTTGATGTGCACGTTCTGGTACAGAAAGAAGCTAGTATACTGGATAAATACTTCAGTCGTTATGGTCTTAAAGTAGCTGACACTTTCATTGTTCATGCCTATAAAACTGCAGAAGAGTTAGAAGCCTTACTCCCTAATCAAGCGTTCGTGACTAACGAAACTGGAAAAAGAGCAAAAACCGAAAAAACCATCATCAAGCTCTACCATCCAGTATATAATCTCTTCCAACCCGATCCAAACTTTGATATAGTAGCCAAGAAGGAAGAATTGGGCCTCAAAAAGCACGTCTTCATGTTTTTTGGCTTTATCCGCAAATACAAAGGATTGCACAATGTGATTCCAGCTTTTGCCAAACTAAAGGAACAGCGTGATGATGTGAGCTTACTTGTAGTCGGAGAATCCTTTTGGCAAACTTTGGATGATAGTAAATGGTCTACACGACTTAAAAACGCTTTATTTGGGATTGCTAAAAAGATCTTTTTGCGCAAGAGTGATGATGAACGCTCTTATGATCCTTTAGCCTTGATTGCCGAATTAGGTTTAGAAAATGATACAGTTGTAGTTAATGAATTTGTGGCAAATGAGGAGGTACATCAATATTTTCAGGTGAGCGATGCTATTTTGACTTATTATTTAACAGCGACGCCTAGTGGAGTAGAATCACTTGCCTACAACTTTCACATGCCTGTTTTAGCGACACGGGTGGGGCATTTTCCTGAAACGATTACAGAAGGCTTTAACGGTTATCTCGCCGAACCAGAAGACGTAGATTCGATGGCTGCGATGATGCTCAAGTTTTTAGAAGAGCCTATCAAACGAGTGAATGTGGCTAAATCGGCAGAGAAAATGAGTTGGGAAAATTACGCTAGCTGTATCATGGCTGACTAAAGTTTTTATACTCTAAGCGGCTCCACTTTGCGTACTCTAGACCAAAATTGGACGATACTTTTGATTACTCGCACAAATTCATCGTAGTCAACCGGCTTGGTGACATAACAATTGGCGTGTAGTTCATAGCTAGAATTGATATCGTGTTGCGCCTCCGATGTGGAAAACACGATAATAGGAATGGTCCGTAGGGATTGGTTTTCCTTCACCTGCTTTAGCACATTCCGGCCATTGATCTTCGGTATATTAAGATCAAGTAGTACAAGATCAGGTCGAATGGCATCTTGAAAGTCTTCCCGTCGAAACAAGAATCTCAAGGCATCTTCGCCATCACTTACGACATGCAGTGAATAATCCAATATCCCTGTCTCCTTCAAGGCTTCTTTGGCGAGCAAAATGTCGCCCGGATTATCCTCTACTAATAAAATATTCATCCTTACAGTATTACCCTCTTGATAAGAAACTAGGTGTGTGTAGTCAATACAATGGTAAATATTAATCGCAAATTTTCTAGTGAGCTTTTCCCCAAAGCCTTACAAGAAATATTCTAATGTCTAAAAAATATATTGTATTGAATCCCCCTTAACATACTAGATATACGCAATTTGAAAAGGTTTTGGTACATGAATAGAAAATATTTACCGAATTTTTAGGATAATTCTAGCATTAATCAAACGGGCAGATAAATGATTCGGCACAGCAAAGGAGTTATTTTGTAGGTCTTGAATCCACACGTGCGAGACGGTATTTTCACGTTGGAGGAGATTAAAGATCTCTAGTGTTGCCCAAAGGGATTCTAAACCATAAGTAGGCGCATCTTTAGGTCGATCGAAGCGAAATTCCTTACTAAAGCCGATATCTACCCGATGGTAAGCCGGAAACTCATAGGCCGTTCTAGATTCAAATTTACGTGGGGGGCCAAAACGCATACCACTACCAAACACAAAATTGACATGCACTTTGTAGGTAGGATTGATTGGCATCTCATCTTGAAAGTACATCGCAAGGGTCAAGCGTTGGTCTGTAGGCCGTGGGATATACCCTCTATCATCTCCTCGGATGTCTTCTTCTGTTTTGAGCAGCCCTAGGCTAATCCACGAATCTACTCCCTTGATAAACTCACCGTTGATGCGAGCATCGAATCCATATGCATATCCATCTGCGACTTCATCAGGATAATAACGAATGCGTACATTTTGGACTTCGTATGGGATCAGGTTAAAGAGTCGCTTATAATAAGCATCACTGGTCAACAAAAAGGGTCTTCCCCAAGCTTCAAATTGATATTCCATCCCCACAATGGCATGTACGGATCGTTGAGGTTCAACATCTAAATTTAGCGTGCCATCAAATCGCCTCAACTCACGATAAAATGGTGGTTGCTGATAAACGCCACCCGCAATTCGAAAACGTAAGAAAGGATCTGCATCTTTTCCTTTGAAGGCACTGATTAGAAATTGTCCACGAGGGCTAATCATCACTTTGTCTAGCAGATCGTAATAAACCAGTCTCGTTCCAGCAGTGAACAAAACATTACGGTGCATCTGCCATTCGTATTGCAAATATGATTTGTATAAAGTCGAATTAAGTTGGACTTGCCCTCTGATGGTTTCTATCAGTCCAAATCGGCCTAAAGTGTCCACTAAGTAACCGGATGAATCTAAAATAGAATACTCCTTCAAATCATCATCAAACTGCTGATACTGATATTTTAAGCCGAAAAGAATACGATGTGTAGATTGATTATCGCTACTCCAACGCCCTTTCATTTGAGCACTGAGCACATTTGCCGTCAGATAGTTTCTCGCGTGGCGGAACTCAGAGCCTATTCCTAAGTCAAACTCTGATTCACCAAATTCATCAGAACCAAAATTTGTATTGACTTCACCGAGTAAATACCCTCCTTCAAGGTCGAACAACTCACTCTCTTGCGTTTGGAAGGCCGTAACGATATAATCCATGTTAAATCTCGTCGATGGCTTATAGGACAGCATTAAAGCGCCAAGGCCAGTCGTATAGGTACTGATCTCGCGCCCTTCAAAAGCAACTCGTAAACGGAAGGCTTGCTGGATGGTACCAAAAGTAGTTTCTCGACCGGTAGGCTCGAATTGGTATTTGTTGCGAGATACAGCAAAAAAGGCGGTGAGTTTTATTTTATTCTCAGAGTAGTAAATCGTATCAGTAGTATCTCCTTTTGCATCGATTGTATAGCGCGGCAATTTGCCACGTGTTTTTGGCGTATAGGTGAACATCGCCTGATAGTCAAGAAAGTTAGGCTTGTAATCACCTCGTGTTTCTAAACTATTGAGTAGATAGGAAGCCGAAAACCGTCTTGCTCCCATCAAATAAGTAAATCTGCCGGGCTGCGCTGGTTCTTTTTTATTTTTGCTTCTCCCTTCCATATGAATATTGGTAGTGATAATACCAATTTCAGCTGTTGCCTTAAACGCTTTGGGATCCTTATAAGTGATGTCTAGTACTGAAGACATTTTATCACCGTATTGAGCAGCAAATCCGCCTGAGCTAAACTGTAAGCCTTGGGCGAGATTAGGGTTTGAGAAGCCTAGTCCTTCCTGCTGCCCAGAACGCGCGAGGAAAGGTCGATAAATCTCGATACCGTTGACATAAACCAAATTCTCATCAAAATTGCCACCGCGAACCTGATACTGCGAAGAAAACTCATTGTTGGTCGCAACTCCTGGCATTCCCTTCATAGCAGCTTCAAGAGAGCTTACTAAAGGCATTTCAGGTATTTGCTCAATACTGATAGGCATGACCATCATGCCTTCCCGGCCTTGGATACTAGTAGGATCTTGCTGCCCGAGGATTTGTACCTCTTCGAGGGAACGGTCCAACATTTTAATGGGCTCATCATAGGTTCGGCCCGCGACCAATCGAATTTCCAGAACAGTCGTCTGAAAACTGGGATGGCTAAACTCGATCCGATAAAGCTTATTGTTGGCCGGTAGTGTAATACTATATGCTCCCTTTTCATTGGAGCGACTACTCACTTCAGTACCCAATGCTTTAATCAGGACATTATCAATGGGCTGATTGACGGCATCAATCACCTTGCCTTTAACGGTAGCCGTTTGGCCAAAAACAAAATTGCTTGTCAGCATTAAGACCAAGCAAAAAAAACCAGAGAGGATTGCCTTACTATTCATTACTGACAAATATACGGCTTAGCATTCTTTTGAAAAGGGGAAAACTTAGTCCCTTCTTACGACAAAAGCGTTCGGCAAGGCCGCAGAGTATAACTTGTGTAAATAATCTTTACATTTACATAAGCAATGGTTTAAAAGATATGACGCTCGTACAACTACAATATATCGTCTCACTGGACATTTATCGCAGTTTTGTGGCTGCTGCGGATGCTTGCCACGTTAGTCAACCGGCATTAACAACCCAGATCAAAAGACTCGAATCTCAACTAGGGGTAATTTTGTTTGACCGCACAAAAAAACCTGTTATCCCGACTGAAATCGGGAAAAAGATTGTTGAACAAGCTCGATTTGTGTTACAAGAGTCTCAAAAAGTGCGAGATATCATCCACGATTTCGAGTCAGAGATGAGCGGAGAAGTTCGTTTAGGGATCATTCCAACGGTAGCTCCTTACTTATTGCCACTGTTTATCAATGATTTCAACCAGACTTATGATAAAATCGGTCTTTCAATCAACGAGGACAAGACTGAATCCATTATTCAAGATTTGCGCAATGGCAAATTGGATGCTGGCATCATTGCCACACCAGTCAATGTAAGTGGGATAAAAACCTTTCCTCTATTCTATGAAAGGCTATTTGCTTATGTATCTGAAGGCCATCGTCTAAAAGACCATGAAACGATTTGTGCGTTAAATATTAATCCAGAAGAATTGCTGTTGCTCAAAGAGGGCAATTGTTTTAGAAATCAGGTAATCAATATTTGCAAAGAGAAAAATAAAAGAGGTGCATTCACCCCATTTTTTTATCAGAGCAATTCGATAGAGTCCCTCAAGCGGATAGTTGATAGTAGAGATGCGTTGACCATCATTCCAGAATTAGCAACTTTGGTATTGCCTCCAGGAAAAAAAGTCAGAGTTAAGCCTTTTTCCGATTGTAATCCTGTCCGTGAGATCAGTTTGGTGGTGAGTAGAAGTTTCCTCAAGAAGAGATTGTTGGAAAATCTAATGTCAATCATCCGAAAATCTGTTCCTCAAGGGATGAAGCAATTAGGACAAGGCCAATTGATACACACAGAATTAAAGTTGTAAACTTAGTGGGGTAAAATCATTTTTTGATGATCCAATCCCGCTTCTTCAAATATTTCACCTTCTGCGACAAACCCAAAACTGGCAAAAAAAGCATGAAACTCAGGCTGAACATGAACATATACCTCTTTATTTGAACCAATATCAGAGATTATTCGTTCCATGAGTGCAGAGCCAACACCACGTCTTCGATAAGGCTTCAAAACCGCGAAACGTTCCATGCGAACTTTTCCACTATTGGGTTGTATGCGCCAACGAACTGTTCCTACGGGAATGTCTTCAAATAGAGCGAGATAATGATTAGCTAGATGGTCAAAGCCATCATATTCATCCTCATCGTCAACAGATTCTTCTTCAACAAATACCGTGGTACGAATGTTGAAGATATGATCAAAGGCAGCATCAGAGTCCGCCACGGTGACTAAAATAGTAGGAGGTAAAGTTGTTGACATAATTCCAGTTGACCTTACATTTCGAAGCTTTCAAAGGTCAAGAATACGGAATTTTAGTAAATAGCGGCTCGTTTGTGCTGATAATGTTTAATATTGTAGCCGACTTTAGATAGCAGATCTAGATAATATGTCCAAAAATTTATTAATAGTAGAGTCCCCCGCCAAAGCCAAAACGATTGAAAAATATCTGGGGCCCGATTTCACTGTCAAAGCCAGTTATGGTCATGTAAGGGATCTCCCGAAGGGGAACGATGCCATTGACGTAGAAAATGGTTTCCAGCCTAAGTATGAAGTACTTGCCGACAAGAAAAAGGTCATCAAGGAGCTTAAAGACCTGATCAAAAAGGCTGATACTGTTTGGTTAGCGACGGATGAGGACCGAGAGGGAGAAGCGATTTCTTGGCATTTGGCCGAATCATTGAATCTAGATGCTGCTACCACGCATAGAATTGTCTTTAATGAGATTACAAAGTCTGCTATTCAGCGGGCGATTCTATCTCCAAGGACTATCAATCAAGATCTAGTCAACGCCCAGCAAGCGCGTAGAATACTGGATCGCCTCGTAGGATTTCAATTATCACCCGTCCTTTGGCGTAAAGTGCGTAGAGGACTTTCAGCCGGACGAGTACAGTCCGTTGCTGTACGTGTGATCGTGGAGAGAGAAAGAGAAATCATCGCTTTCACACCGGTTTCAAGCTATAATGTCAGCGCAGAGTTTTTGCTAGACAATGGTGCTAAGATCAAAGCGGATCTAGCCAAGAAATTACCTGATATGGAAACGGCACAGGCCTTTCTAGAATCATGCAAAGGCGCCAGCTTTGAAATCAGCAAGCTAGAAACTAAGCCTTCAAAGAAGTCCCCCACTACTCCATTTACGACCTCTACGCTACAGCAGGAAGCAAGTCGTAAACTTAGCTTTTCGGTATCGCAGACGATGCGAGTGGCACAAACGCTTTATGAAGAAGGCCACATTACTTATATGCGTACCGATAGTGTCAATTTATCACAAACAGCTATTGGACAAGCCAAAGATGTGATAGTTGAGCTTTATGGAGAAGAATATAGCAAGTCTCGTCAGTTCAAAAATAAAAATTCCAACGCTCAGGAAGCACACGAAGCTATCAGACCGTCGGATCTTAGTGTTTCGGAGGTGCCAGCCTTAGGACGTAATGAACAACGTCTCTATGATCTTATCTGGAAGCGGACGCTTGCCTCTCAAATGGCAGACGCTAAACTTGAAAAGACCACTGTCGATATAAAAGTTTCTACCAACGATGCAATCCTCAAAGCAAGAGGAGAAGTATTAGTATTTGATGGTTTTTTGAAAGTTTACCTTGAGTCGAGAGACGAAGGTGAAGAAGATGATGATGAAGCGAGTGGCGTATTGCCACCAATGACAGTTGGGCAAGCGCTAGCATTAGACCACTTCAGAGCAAATGAAAGATATTCAAGATCGGCGCCGAGATACACTGAAGCGAGCTTGGTCAAGAAACTAGAAGAGCAGGGTATTGGACGACCTTCTACTTACGCCCCGACGATCTCGACGATCCAGAAAAGAGAGTATGTCGTTAAAGATAGTCGTGATGGTACGCCTCGCGACTTGAATATCTTGACGCTCGAAAATGATAATATCACTGAAAGCATCCGTACAGAAAACACAGGTGCTGAAAAGGCAAAGCTCTTCCCTACCGACTTAGGCATCACAGTCAATGACTTTTTGGTTAAATTTTTCCCTGGAGTTCTAGACTATAAGTTTACCGCAAAAGTAGAGGAGCAGTTCGATGAAATCGCAGATGGTAATCAAGCATGGCAAACCATGATTGGAGACTTTTATGGCGATTTTGCTCAACTAGTCATAAAGACAACAGAGGAGGCTGAGCGTGCCGATGGCGAACG
>JBGCFA010000168.1:0-11390 GCA_045106675.1 Bacteroidia bacterium | reverse complement strand
CATCTCCAGCAATGGCGAATTACTCAATTATTGGTGGTCCAACGATCTGGTGTCCAACACTGGCCAGATCGCGATAGGCGAAACCTATCTTGGCAGTTTTTTATATGACAATCTACGGGCTCGTTCCATAGAACTTAGCGGTTTGGAGATCGCTATTGATGCCCAAAATAACCGCAATAGCAGTGGCTTCAACAATGAATTGGCCAGAACCAATGGTAATGAGTATTGGGCCGGAGATATCGCAGAGATGATCGTTATGGATCAATATCTGCCCACATATGCCCGTTGGGAAATCGAATCTTATCTCTCGATCAAGTATGGGCTTAGTATTCCCGTATCTCATCATTTGTATTATGATCATGAAGATTTTCCACATGATTTAGCGGGTATTGGCAAAGATGAAACCCGCTGCCTGACGCAGACTCAAGGCCAAAATAGCAGCGGCAATGACATCGTCCAAATGCGACAGCCTAGCAGTTTGGATCATGGCGATTATCTGGTCTGGGGCCATGATGATGCGCCCTTGACCGAATACTATGCCCGTTATACTATCCCTGATCCTTATACGCTTAGACTGACACGGACTTGGCGTATACAGGCCATCGGCGAAATCGGCACTGTGGAACTTAGTTTCGATCTGACGGGTCTTAGTCTGTCTTCCGATCCTTCAGATTTTGCTTTGATGCAAAGTTCAGGCCCTGGATTCATTGACGCCAATCTCCTTGCGGGGGCGACCTTCAATGGTGATCAATTAGTCTTTACCAACGTATCGTTCTCCGACGGAGACTACTTTAGCCTAGCCACAAGACGTTGTCTGGATGCGCCGCTGATGACCTACTTGAGCTTCGAAAGTTGTGATCCGGCATTAGTGGGGCTGGACACCACTTTTTACTACACTAAGCAGGGTTGTGATAGTTTGGTGATTGTGGATTGGACGCCCGTGGCGAACGCTTTGGTCGCTGGGCCGGGAGGCTTGAAATGTAATCTTAGCACTTGGCTTCAAGCCGATAGTGGTCTCGTCTTCGATAATGGGGAACTATCACTATGGACTGACCAAGGCCTGCAAGGCAATGATGCGAGTTCCAGTATCAGTGGCAAACGACCTATCTTATCTACCGATAGTCTCAATGGACACCCTCTCGTATCCTTTGATGGTGCAGACGATTGGCTCAAAATCAATGGCTTAGCAGATGAACTTTCTGCCAATGCGACCATATTTAGTGTGTTTATCCCTCGTCAGGATACGGATGATGGATATTATCTATCTTCCCATTTTGGTGGTAGCAATCGAGTCAAATATGGCCATCGTCCTAATGGTGAACTGATATACGACGATGATTCACCTTCATTATCTACTGATATTTGGCTTGATATCCCCTTGATGGTAAGCCTGCGCCAAGAAACTTCTTCCTCTCTCGTCAATGGTTGGGTCAATGGCAATGTAGCGGCTAATTGGACAGGATTTAATACTACCGCTTCTGATCGAGTCTCTATTGGGCAGGAGTATGATGGTTCTGGCAATGACAATCAAACCTCCAATCATTGGAAGGGTGAGCTTGCCGAACTGATTGTATTTGATACGCTACTTTGGGCGGATGGCCGCAATCGTATAGAAAGCTATTTGGCAATAAAATATGGCCTCAGTATTCCTGTCGCTAGTCATTTATATTATCATCATCAGACCCACGCCCATTTTCAAGTGGGAGTTGGACGAGATAGTCTTCAGGCGCTTGCGCAGTTGAAGAGTCGTTCCGCCCTAGCGGGTAGTATCCTCGAAATCAATGCTATCAGCGATCTAGAACAAGCCGAATACCTCGTATTGGGCAATAATGCGAGTTCTGCGGCAGCTAGTGAGGCGAGTACAAACGTTCCCCAAGGGGTGATCGAAAGAATGGCCAGAGTATGGCGAGTCAGCGAAATGGGAGAAACCAATCTTGTAAGTTTAGCATTTGATCTAAGCGCTTTGGGATGGACTAATCCTGATCCCCGTGCTTGGGTGTTGATGGTAGATGAGGATGGTGATTTTACGGATGCGACGCTGGTTGAAGGAGGCGATGATTTGAGTTTTGAGGTTGATCTAGCTGATGGGCAATTTGTGAGCCTTGGCCGGAGAGCTTATCGCCAAGTGAAGGCAAAAGCAATTTTGTCAGGCGCTTATCAAACAACGGATGGATTGATGCGAGATGATCTGCGACAGCAGTCTTTGATTCCTGTTTTGGACCCCTACCTCGGGGAACGCTCAATTGAGTCGGAAGTCTTGAATATAAGTGGAGGTGATGCGATTGTGGATTGGATCATGCTAGAGTTGCGTTCAAAGATTGATTCGCAAGTAGTAAGTCAAAAAGCAGCCCTCATACAACGAGATGGTGATATCGTAGATGTAGACGGCAGTGAGTCAGTATTGTTTTTTGCCGATCAGATTGCTAGTTATCAGACCACCGATAGCTTTTACTTAGCGTTGAGACATCGCAATCATCTTGGCGTTATGGCTGATAGTCTCGCTTATTTTGGTGAAGCAGGGCCACTGTTTGATTTTAGTCTCGCTTCGAATGTGATGGGCAATAATCCTCAAAAAATGCTTTCTGGAGGACTCTATGGTCTTTGGGGAGGCGACACGAATGGGGACGGCATGCTTGTTTTTCAAGGCGCTAGCAATGATCCGAGCCAGATATTTATCAAAGTTCTCACTGCACCAGCCAACACCACTTTTGCCCGCAATTATGTCGTAACTGGCTATGACAATCGCGACACGAATCTTGATGGACAGATCATATTTCAAGGCGGTGGTAGCGACAGTAATCCCGTTTTTATCAATGTCTTGAGTCATCCGCTCAATACCTCTTTCAGCCGCAACTTTATCATCAGTGACCAGTTACCCTAATGACCAATTGTATTAATGGACCCTAAATCAACACTTTTTGCCTTCCGTACCTATTTCAGTTTCCTACTTATTTTGTTAAGCGGGCAGGCTGTATGGGCGCAAAATACATTGGTCAATTTGAGCCATGAGAGAGGGTTTTATCAAAATCCTTTTAGCCTCAGCATTACGGCAAATCAAGCGCAAACTTCTATCCGATATACCACAGATGGTAGTAAGCCCAGCTTTTTTTCGGGTACGCTTTATACTGGCCCCATTTCGATACAGACTACCACAACTTTACGATATTTGGCTTGGTCGCCACTCGATACTACCGAGGTCGTTACGCATACTTATTTATTTCTCGCTGATGTCATCACCCAATCCAGTAGTCAGTCCGGCTATCCCAGTGGAATGGATCTAGACGCAAGCATCGTCAATGATCCTGTATACGGTCCACAACTAATCGCCGCTTTGGAGCAAATTCCCTCAGTGTCAGTGGTCTTAGATGTGCAAGATTTTAATACGATCTATTATACCAAGGGTACTACTAGAGATGTCTCCATCGAATTGATTTACCCAGATGGTCGTCCTGCTTATTGGCAAAACGGAGGCGTAGAATCTTATGGTAATTCTACCTTTAATCAGGCCAAAAAGAATTTCCGTTTTGTCTTTAAAGAGCAATACGAGGCTACCAAATATGAATATCCATTATTTGGACCAGGAGGAGCCGATGATTTTGACTATTGGGTCTTACGTGCAGGAGGCCAAGAGACCTTTTTGAAAGGAGGGACCCAAAACCTCAATGATCAATTTGTCCGTGAGTTGCAATTGAAAATTAGTGGCTCAGGCGTAAGAGGTGATTTTTACCATGTGTATGTCAATGGACTGTATTGGGGCGTGTATAATGCTGCCGAACGTCCGCAAAAATCCTTCGCTCAGTCTTATTTTGGTGGCGAAAAAGATGATTGGAATACGCTAAAAGCGACCTGCTGTAATACCACCCTTTTTGCCATTGATGGCAACCGTAATACTTGGGACTCGCTATTGCTACATATCAATGATTATAACAAAGCGGAACAGTTTATAGACATCGATCATTTTATTGATTATGTCATGATTTGCAATTACGGGCCACACGGTGATTGGCGTACTTGGAATACTTATATCGTTGACAATCCCACCATAGGCGAGAAATTGCGCCTTTTTGTCTGGGATGTGGAACCCTCCCTCAAGAGCGATTGGTACTATACCAATATTACAGTCAATACACGGGATTACAATAATGTCTGGAACCCTCTCAAAGCAAATGCGGACTTTCGAATGCGCGTCGCCGATCATATGGCATGTAATTGTTTGGAGGGAGGAGCCCTGCACCCTGACTCCACTGCACAAGGCTATCAGGCAATATTTGATGAGACGAGCCAAGCTTACTTACTGGAGGCTGCACGTTGGGCGGATAAGACCATCTATGATGATTTTTTGACCTATCGATCGGATTTGATGAGTTCTTATTTTCCTAATCGGACACAAACCCTAATCAACACCTATCAAAGCAATAATCTTTATCCCAATCTTGATCCAGTTACTTATAGTTTAGCGGCTGGTCAAGTCAGTGCGGGTACCACTATTAGCCTTAGCAATCCAAATGCTACTGGAACCATTTACTATACTTTGGATGGCTCTGATCCGCGTTCTGCTGGCGGGGCGATTTCTCCCACGGCTTTGCAATATACTGGCCCTATTGCCTTGAGTGGAGGGGTGGTAACCCTAAAGACGCGCGTCTACGACACAGGGGTTTGGAGTGCCAATTGCCCAAAGACCTACTATTTGCCGCAAAACTACAGCCAGCTAGAGATCAGTGAATTACACTATCATCCTCATGATACATTGGGAGGGGCAGCGGCCGAGTTCCTCGAACTATACAATCCCGGCCCTGGCTTGGTTGAAATGAGCAATGCCTATTTCAGTAGTGGGATTACATATACTTTCCCCTTGGGGAGTCTGATTGGCGAAAATCAATATTGGGTCATTGCACGTGATACCAGCGCTTTTTATCAGCAATATGGCATTCATGCTGATGGTCAGTACCAAGCTCGCCTTAGCAATCAAGGAGAGTTTGTGGAGTTAGAGGACCCCTTCGGCGGAACGATTGATTCCCTTCATTATCAGCCTAGCGAAGCTTGGGATTGGCCGCCAAATGGACAAGGGCCTTCTTTAGAATTGAAGCAATCGGGTTTAGACAATGCCCTCGCTAGCAGTTGGGGGAGTTCTTGGACTTTAGGAGGCAGTCCAGGCAGTAGCAATAGCCTTACATGCGCGAGCCTACCTCTGCCGCTGACCATCAATGAACTGAACTATCACTATCAAACAGATCCACCAAGCTTAGATGCTGGCGATTGGATCGAACTCTTCAACCCCCTCGGCAATAGCCGTGATTTGAGCAATTGGCAACTGAGGGTCAATGACTCAGTATTTGTTTTGCCTTCCGGAGCTAGTATCGCTCCTTTTGGTTATTATGTTTTAGCGCGAGACCAAGTTGATTTTTTGCGTACCCATCCGGGAGTTGGGCCATTGAGTCCTTCTTTTGGGTTCGCTTTGCCGAACGATGCCGCTCGTATCGCCATTGTTGACGACCAAGCTTGTGTGCAGGCTTATCTGCAATATGAAGATAATGCTCCATGGCCCACTACGGTTGATGGAGACGGTCCTACTTTGAGTCTGATTGACAATCCACTTAATCTTACTCAGCCTTCATCTTGGTTTGGGAGCAGCAATTATAGTGGTAGCCCCGGAGAGGCGAATACCTTTTTGCCTTGCAGTTCACCAGACATCATCATCAACGAGATTTACTATCGTGGACCTAACAATCCCAATCCTGGCGATTGGATAGAATTGTATAATCCGAGTGCCAATCCTCAAGACCTTTCTGAATGGGAGATACATGCTGGGAGCAATTTTTTTCGCTTCCCTGCGGGAACGACTATTGGAGCTTATGGCTATTTAGTGATTGTCGAAGATCACCTGAGTTTTGCACCCCTTTATCCTTGGATCAGCAATGCACTGGGCAATATGGGCTTTGGTTTTGATGGCGATGGTGAATATGTCGCTTTATTTTCGGGAGATCGCTGCATGGTCGATTATGTTGAGTATAATGACTCTCCCCCTTGGCCCCAATCTCCCGATGGTTTGGGTCCTTCATTGTCTTTAGTTGATCCTAGCTTCGACAACACTTTAGCGGGTAGCTGGGCGGGTTCTAATCTTGGTGGCGCTCCTTTTGGTACGCCCGGTTTAGTCAACAATCTTCCCGATCCCTGTCAAAATATAAGCGCTGAAGCCTCGCAAATTCTCATCAATGAGATTGTGTACAATAGCCCTCCCGGCTTTGATGGAGGCAATTGGTTGGAGTTATATAATCCTAGTGGCAGTGTGCTTGATCTTTCGGGCTGGCAACTTCATGTGTCGGATTCTGCTTTTGTTTTCCCTGCGGGAACGTCCATATCCGCTCAGAGCTATTTGATCATCGCCGAAGATCCTACGGCACTGCAAAGTCTCATTCCTAGTTTAAGCGTTCCCGTGGAGGGACCTACTGGATTTGGCTTCTCCAACAATGGCGAAAGACTCTTGCTTTATAGCGAGAGTGCTTGTTTGATCGATACTGTGGCCTATGATGATCAACTTCCTTGGCCGCCAGAGGCCGACGGGCATGGGCCAAGTCTATCTTTAAAAGATCCCATCCTTGACAATGCTTTAGGATATAATTGGGAGCGTTCGCCAGGGGCGGGAACCCCGGGAACGGCCAATGATCAAAACCCATGTGCTGCTAATCTCGCGACGATCATCATCAATGAGATCAATTATTACTCCTCTCCGCTAAGCGATGCGGGGGATTGGATAGAGTTGTATAATACTGGTCCATCGACCATAGATATCTCGGGATGGATATTGCAAGACCAAGGCAATAGCTACGTAATCCCTCCCAATAGTTTGGTCCCGTCAGCTGGGTATTTTGTGATGGCTGCGGATACTTTGGCTTTTGCCAATCAACATCCGGGGATTGCGAAGATTGGTCCTATTGGCTTTAACTTCAGTAATGGTGGCGAGTACCTCGCGCTCTTAAAGCAGGATTATTGTGTAGTTGATTCATTGACCTATGATGCACAAAGTCCATGGCCACTAGCGGCAAATGGGCAAGGCCCTAGTCTCATGTTGATTGATCCTAATTTGGACAATCACCTAGCTAGCAATTGGATCGCCAATACTCCTCAAGGTACTCCCGGTCAAGCCAACGCCTTTGTCTGTGAACCGGCAAGCTCTTTGGCAGGACCAGTCATGTGGCTCAGAGCAGGAGATGGTTTTGTGCTCAACAGTAGCACTTTGAGTGCTTGGAATGATCAAAGTGGCAATAGCAATGATGCGCTACAATCTGCTATAGGACAGCAACCGCTGGTGATAACGACTGATACAATGCGTTTCAATGGGCATTCCTTTTTGACTTTTGATGGTAGTAATGATGAGCTAGATTTTGACAATACGCTTCTCGATAATACGCAATACACCATGTACGGTGTGGTAGAACGTCTCAACAGTAGTCAGAACTACTTTTTAGGGACTCAGACAAATTCGCAGAATAAAGGATTACATCTGGGGCTTCGTAGTAATACACGGGCTACTTTGGCGCATTATTCTAATGATATTGATGTGGTTGTGCCTGCTTATAATGCTTCAGGAGGCAGTACGCCCGAAATCATCAGGGGCCGCCTCGATCAGGTGGGTAAATCGATTAGCCTCATTCGTAATGGCCAAAGCTATCTAGGTTCTCATAGTAGTACAAGCCCAATGACTGATACGGGACCAGGGGTAATTGGGAATGGTTTTAGTAGCCAAAATTTTGACGGGCATATCGCGGAAATATTATTGTACCAACGGCCACTTGATGAATTAGAATTGAGGCGCGTAAACAATTACTTCAATCTTAGATATGGGGTGCCGATCTCAGTTGAGGAGCATCTATTTTATGCTTATGGAAGCTACCCTGCGATGATAGCAGGTATCGGCAATGCGCCTGCCCAATGTGTCGAACAACTCCAAGCCAGAAGTACGAGCCGTGGCAGTGTGCTATCTCTGCGAAATCCATCTGATTTAGCTCCCGGTGAATTTATGTTTTGGGGGCACGATAATGGACTGATTCAAGAAGTCAGTTATCATGAATCTCCTGCTTATACTCATCGCCTAGAACGAGTCTGGCGAGTGCATAAAGAGGGAGAATTGGGTACGGTGGATCTTTATTTTGATCTGAGTGGAAGCGGTATTAGTCTTATCGATAGTTCAGATTTTACATTGATTATTGACCACTCTGGCGGAGATTTTATCCAATTGGAAAAGCATACATATGGTCAGCAAATCATTGGTGATCAAGTTTGGTTTCGCGATGTCGCATTCGTGCATGGTGATGCGTTTACTTTAGCTACTCAAAGCACAGCTTGTCCCGTTTCGCAGATAGAGACTATCGTTGAGCAGTTTACTTGTAACCCAGCTTTGGTTGGGCGAGATACTACTGTTTTCAATACTGCAAGCAATTGTGATAGTCTGTTGATCCTTGAAACGTTTTTACGAGTAGCAGATACCACTTATCTTGATGTGGCCGTTTGTGATCCATCCTTGCAGGGAACGTCCAGTCAGATATTCAATAATCAGTATGCCTGTGATAGTGTGGTGATTACGCAGGCATTTTTGGCGCAGGATACTTTGCTCATCTTAGAGCCGGTCTGTGCGATAGTTGATACTGGTTTAGTGCTAGAAAACTTGTTCAATCGTTATGGATGTGATAGCGTGGTATATCGGATCAAGTTTTTTGCCAAGGATACGGTCCGGTTTTTTAGTGAAAGTTGTGATCCCGCTTTGGTGGGAGAAGACACATTGCGATTTCTCAATCGCTATGGCTGTGATAGTGTATTGATAGATATCGTTACACCTGCCTATGATGTCCAACAGCCCAGTCCGGGTTTGCTTGGCTGTAATTTAGATTTGTGGCTGCGAGCTGATCTGGGCCTACAGACCAATGGAGATACGCTTCTCAATTGGCTAGATCAGAGCAAGAATGCAATTTTAGTCAGCCAGAACCTTGCTATAAAAAGACCAGTGAGAGTTGATAGTCAGCTCAACGGACATCCCATGATCGCGTTCGACGGAGTCGATGATTGGCTTAGTCTCAATGATATCGCTACTACGCTAGGCAACAATAGTAGCTACTTCATGGTCTTGCAAAATATGCCTCAAGCTAGTGATGGCTACTATCTCTCGGTCCAAACGGGAGGCAATGAAGGGCTCGGCTTGGGACAAAATACCAATGGAAATTTGATCTATAAGCCTACGGCAACACTGAGTAATGAAGATTGGCGTGATCGCCCTTTGATGCTGAGTGGATTGCTACAGACCGATCAACAACTAAGTAGCTACCTACAAGGGGAATTGGCAAGTCCTGCGATAGGATTTAGTAATAGTGGAGCCAATCGCATATCCTTAGGCCAAACGTTCACCGGCACGGGAAATGAAAATGAAACCTCCGCTCATTGGAAAGGGCAAATCGCTGAATTAATTGTTTATGATACGCTCGTATGGGCTGGCGGTCGGCAACGAGTGGAGAGTTATTTGGCGATAAAATACGGCCTGAGTATTCCTGTCAGTAGTCATTTGTATTATCATCATTCTAGCCATGCTAACTATCAAGTGGGTATTGGACGAGATAGTATGCAGGCGCTCGCGCAGTTGAGGAGTCGTTCCGCGCTAGCGGGAAGTATAGTGGAAATCAGCGCTATCAGCGAGCTTGGAGAGGCTAATTATGTGGTGCTAGGACATGACGGAAGTGATGCAACTGCTAGTCAGGCGAGTACGAACGTTCCCCAAGGGGTGATAGAAAGAATGACCAGAGTATGGAGAGTCAGCGAAACGGGCGAAACTGATACTGTCAGCTTGAAATTTGATTTAAATGGTCTTGGATGGGCAAATCCTGATCCGCGATCTTGGGTCCTAATGATAGATGATGATGGCGATTTTACCAATGCGGGACTCAGTCAAGGAGTGTATGGGGATGATCTCCGCTTCGAGGTCGATTTGGTTGATGGGCAGTATGTGAGTCTTGGCCGAAGGGAGTATCGCAGCGTAAATGCAAAAGCGATCTTAGCGGGAGCCTATCAAGCAGCGAGTGGATTGATGCGAGATGATCTGCGGCAGCAGGCTTTGATTCCTGTTTTGGACCCCTACATCGGGGAACGCTCAATTGAGTCGGAAGTCTTGAATATAAGTGGAGCTGATGCTATCGTGGATTGGATCATGTTGGAGTTGCGTTCGCCGATAGATTCGCAGGTGATAAGTCAAAAACCAGCTCTTTTGCAACGAGACGGTGATATTGTAGATGTGGACGGGAGTGCTTCTGTATTGTTTTTTGCCGACCAAGTTGATAATTATCAAAATACAGATAGCTTTTATTTAGCCGTAAAACATCGCAATCATCTAAGTGTGATGACAGATAGCCTTCGCTATTTTGCCGAAGGAGAGTCGCAAATTGATTTCAGTAGTGGACAAGCGATCTTGGGCGACTATTCGCAAAAAGTGATTGCAGGTGGTGTATACGGCCTTTGGTCAGGTGATGTGAATGGGGATGGTAAATTAGTTTTTCAAGGAAGTAGTAATGATCCAACTCAGGTTTTTATTAAGATTTTGTCTGCTACCGCGAATGCTGGTTTTGCCCGAAATTTTGTTTTGACTGGCTATGAAAATCAGGATACGAATTTAGATGGCCAAGTGATTTTTCAAGGCGCGGGCAGTGATATCAATCCGATTTTTATCAATATTTTGAGTTATCCAGAAAATACCAGCTTTAGTCGCAATTATGTGATTTTTGGAGAGCTACCTTAGATTGGATGAGACAACTATTTCAGTCTGTGATCTGAGTAAGTGCTTGATGGCTAGTTACTTTGAGTTTTGTATTCTCTGTCTCTACTAGGCTGTCTTCTCTAAATTCAGCCAATACACGCATCAGTCCTCCTCTAGAAACTGCTGAGAAGCTGGCCAAAGCTTCTCGAGGGAAGTCAATCTCTTGATCGCCAAAAATATCATAGATACGACAAAGTGAGAGGGCTACTCTTTTTCTTACCGAAGCAAAAGAGTATTCAGATTGTAGGGCCTGTTGCGCCAGTGTTTCGGATGCGATTTGCTGGATTATGTATTGCATAACCGAAGGTTTATCCTGTAAGAAGTTTGCAAAGTCCCCGATCGGAATTACGCGCATTTTGCCTTTTGTCATACTAATGGCGGATTCTGTTTGTGGCTTAGCTGCTAAAAGAGCAGATAGCCCTAGGGAAATAGGAGCCTGCTGTAAATCTCTAATAAATACTCGACCAGGACTGGGTTCACTTTGTAATTGAACAATGCCTTCGGTAAGCCAATAAAATGAGTTTGGAGAGCTTCCTGCTTCGAAAATTACTTGTCTATTAGAGAAATGGAGTTCATCGTACTCTTGCACCCATTGTTC
>JBGCFA010000167.1:0-12449 GCA_045106675.1 Bacteroidia bacterium | reverse complement strand
GTCTTAGATTTCTCCTCGCGGAGCTCGTTCGAAATGACCCGTTCCACGGGGAGAAGCATCAGGGTCCAGACCAGTTGACCGGCGACAAAAAAGAATCCAATCTCTGGAGAGAAATAAGTATAGCCAACAGCGATCCCTAATGCGATATTGTTCGCTCCAGAGGAGAAGCTGAGACTGATTCGTTCCGCTGCAGCGGAACGCCCAAATCCCCACCAGCCCACAAAATAAAACAAAGTATAAGCAGCCCCCGCCACACCTAAATGCCACAAAAGGGTGATGGGATTGGCAAAAATCAATTCTCGATTCTGCGCCGAAATCAAGACTACAAAACCCGCTAACAAAAAGATCACCACTGGTGAATTGATCTTTCTCGCAAAAGCAACTACCTGAGGACGTTGCCGGAGAGGCAAGTATAAAAGAAATGGCAAAAATATCGTAAAGGCTAGCGTCCCCAACATTTGCCAAGCATTGATAGACAAGGCACTCCCTAAGAGCCATTGAGACAAAAAGGGCATCACCAATGGAGTGAGCATACTACTAAGCACCAAAAGGATCAAACTGAGTTCCATCCTCCCCTTGAAAATTGCCGTCAAAGCTGGTGCAGTAACTCCAACCGGTAGCACCGCCAACAAAAAAACACCTTGACTATAAAAATCATCCCAAGGGTTTATCAGCAAAAATAATAGACTGGGAAAAAGCACGAAACGAACTATATAAAAGCCCAAAATCCGCCAGCTTTGAGCACGAATATCAGCCAATTTGAGTTCCATTTGGAAATAGGAAAGCAAAATGATGATAAATAACTCCGCCCATATCAGATACTTCAGATTTTCGCCCAAATCAATCGGCAACAAAAGTCCAAGACCCATGCCTCCTAATAGGATAAGGCTGAAGTAGCGTTTCATAAGGCCGTAATTACAAAATTACTATCAATTACCGCTTAAGATTACGTAATTTCCTTCTTCAAGCTATCAAGCATAAAAGATGAAACTGATACGATTTGGGCCTAAAGGTCAAGAAAAACCAGGTATACTGGTAGATGGAATCCGCAAAGATTGCTCCGCACATTTTCAAGATTGGGACCGTAGTTTTTTTCAAGCCAATGGCCTTGAAGAGCTACAAAAACTCCTACGTAAAGAAGAATTGCCTGCCGTAGGGCAAGATGAACGCTGGGGAGCGCCGATTGCTCGTCCCGGTACAATCCTTTGTGTAGGGCTCAATTATTCTGATCATGCCAGAGAATCAGGTTTAGAGCCACCCGAAGAACCAGTTTTATTCATGAAATCTACCAATACGATTTCAGGCCCTTATGATTCAGTTCAGATTCCTCGCCTTAGCCAGAAAACAGACTGGGAAGTCGAACTTGGGATTGTCTTGAAGCGCGATGCCCTCTATCTAGAAAATGAAGCAGAGGCCGCAGATTGTATTGCGGGTTATTGCGTGGTCAATGA
Organism: Bacteroidia bacterium; assembly: GCA_045106675.1. Classification (GTDB taxonomy): domain Bacteria; phylum Bacteroidota; class Bacteroidia; order J057; family J057; genus JBCAWW01. Next base: position 10,998 of record JBGCFA010000167.1, on the reverse strand, counting down.
TCTATCTGAGAGAGAATTTCAGCTTGAACGTAGTGGCCAATGGGTCAAGGGTAAATCTTGTCCTGGCTTTAGTCCAGTAGGGCCTTGGCTGAGCACCGCTGACGAAGTCGCAGACCCATCTGACCTACCGATGAAGCTTTGGGTAAATGATGATCTCCGCCAAGATGGCAATACCAAGACCATGATCTTTTCCCCTACTTATGTGATTTGGTATGTCTCGCAATTCATGCAACTAGAAGCAGGAGATTTGATCTCGACGGGCACACCTCCGGGAGTAGGTTTGGGCATGAAGCCACCTACCTATCTCAAAGTCAATGATGAAGTACGTTTGACGATTGCAGGACTAGGAAGTCAGAAACAGCAGTTTAGGTAATTTCCAATGATCAATTCTCAATATCGAATTTAGTAGGAAGCCATTATTGGGGTATTGATCATTGATATTCAGCATTGGATATTCAAAAACCTGCTTGTAGACAAACTGGCGTTGGGATATCCCAAGCTTGGCCTTTGAATGTCAACATTCCATCCTCTTCAATGTGAAAACAAATCACATTGCCAGAGTTTTGATTGGCGGCATACAAGAAATTACCATTCGGATGAACCATAAAGTTGCGTGGAAACTGACCGCGGGTCCATTCGTGGCCTAACAAACTAAGCGTTCCCGACTCAGGGTCAATGGCATAAATCACAATACTGTCATGCCCACGATTAGAGCCGTACAAAAAGCGGCCATTGGGATGCACATGTATATCGGCACAAGCTTTCAAGCCATCAAAATCAGCCGGAAGCGTATCTATCCGCTGTATTTGCTCTGGGCTAGATTCACTTTCGTATTTATAAACCAGAACCGTTGCGTCAAGTTCATTGATGCAGTAGAGGTATTTACCACTGGGGTGGAACGCTAGGTGACGAGGGCCAGCTGCTGCCGGAGTTGATATTGCTGGCGGATCTGCGGGTTGGAGTTGTAGTCCATTGGCCCCTACTCGGTAACGCGCAATGATATCGGCTCCTTTGTCAGCCGATAATACAATCTTACCACTGGGGTCAGGCATCACCGAATGCGCGTGTGGACTAGCCTGTTGCGCATGAGGCCCACTACCAATATGTTTCAATACTTGACTAGCAGGCTCCAAGCTACCGTTCCCTGCAAGGGGATAAACCACGACTGTACCATTGACATAGTTGGCAACCATGGCTCGTTTTGCCTCCGCATCGGTGCTGACATAGCAAGGCGCTAGGCCAAAAGTTGATTGCTCATTGATAAGTTTTAAACTCGCAGTAGCTGCTTTAAAACTCAAAGCAGAAATCCGGCCGTAGGGCACGCCTGTGTCTCCGGTCAATTCTTGCACTGCATAAATAATAGGCAAGCTAGGATGCAGACAGAGGAAAGAAGGGTTGATGAGATCGGTAAAGACCGAACGATATTCAATCTCTCCTGTGCTATCATCTATCTCGTAAATATATAGCCCTTTGGCTTTGCCATCGACATGGCCTTCTTTCTTGGTGTAGGTACCGACAAATAGAAACATAGAGCTAATTTAGCCCTAAAAATCGTCGTATCCACCTCCTCCGCCACCATTTCCACGACCACCGCGGCGATCTTTTTTCTGATTGAGGCGGTATGCAAAACCGAGGGTAAACGTTCGCTGACGGCGCTGATAAACCCCTGATTGCGAGAAGCCTTCTCCAAAGGTCTCGTAACGATAGATACCACTATTGAAGATGTCTCTGACACGAAAATTGACGGTCGCTTTACCGTCTAGCACATCTTTATTTATACCAAAATCGGTATAGACAAAAGCTCTGCGTGTGCCTTGAGCCGTCTGCTGAGCACCTCTAAAGTTTGCCTGTATTTGCGCCTCGATGTCATGAGGTAGTTTGAACTGTGAGTTCATACGGGCAGTCCAACTAAAGTAAGAGCGATTGAGCTCAGTGGTGAAAGTAGGATCGATCAGGCTGCCTCTAAAAAGATTGGAGCTAGCATTGAGTCGCCACCACTTCACGGCTTCATAAGAAAGACTCAGTTCCAAACCCATATCACGACTAACAGCCAAATTTTGCGGCATGGAGCGCGAGACACCTAATTCATCCACAGTTGTGATACGCTGGATCACGCCGTCGGTATGGCGATAGTAAATCCCGGTACTCAGGCTAGCCTTGTCCCAATATTTGAGATAGCTAAGGTCCATGGCATGGGTAAATTCCGGGTTGAGATCAGGGTTCCCCGAACGAATAAACAACGGATTCATAAAGGTGAAGAAAGGATTCAAATCCCAAAAGCGTGGACGCCGAACTCGACGGCTATAGCCTAATTGGACGCTATTTTCGTTCGCGAACTCATAAGTAAAGTGAGCACTAGGAAAGAGATTGAAATAATTTTTATCGTTCCGCTCAGCGGTCTCGATCAAACGTGTGGTGATATTGCTGTACTCACCGCGTAGCCCAAGCTGATAGCTAAATTTGTCGTACTTATTGCCATAAATCGCATAGGTGGCATGGATGTCTTCATCATACTCAAATTGATTGCTGACAAAACCGAGGCGCTCCCATAACTGAGTTTGATTGTCAAATTCCTCAGTCAGATAATCATTGGTGATACGGCGGATACCCGTCCTATAGCCCGCTTCAAACTTACCATTTTCACCGATCGGCTGAACGTAATCAGTTTGTAATACTAGTTCGCGCTCCAATTCAGAGTTGTTGATGCGTTGCAAAACAGCTGCCTCTCCCAAAGACTGATAATTGGCATTGAAGAGATTGTTTTGGGCGTTCATGCTTTCGGTTTCGGCTCCGCTAGAGTAAATAAGATCAGCCGTCCATTCATGCCCCTTTTTATCAAATGTCTTTTTATAATTCAGATTGTAATCCAGATTGCTTTCATCTTCGGTTTCGGCAGTGGTGCGAACATCTACACTCTGCAAGATATTTTGATAACCAAAATCCTGATATTCAATCCTCCCATCGTTAAAATCCTGCCCAATACGATAGATAATCGCCGCCGTAAGGGTGTTTTTGGGATTGATAAAGAAGTCCGTACCTAAGCGGATACTGTTGGAAAGTCCTCCTCTAGTGAAGTTGGAAATCTGATCCAACACAAAAGTTGAATCGCCTTTATAAATTTCTTGGGTAAGTCTTGAACGGCCGGGAGAACTACGGTAGCGGACTCCATAGTTGACAAAGAAATTGACCTTCTCGCGGCGATAGTTGAGATTGACTGAAGCGCCATGATTGTGTGGCCAACCGGTATTGACAGAAAAAATACCATTCCAACCTTGACGTTGTTCTTTTTTCAAGACAATATTTATGATCCCAGCCGAACCTTCGGCCTCATAGCGAGCCGAGGGATTGGTGATGATCTCGACACGCTCGATCATATTGGCTGGAAATTGAGCCAAAGCATCAGCACTACTCACTCCCGTAAGACCAGAAGGTCGCCCATTGACCAAAATACGGACGTTGCTGCTACCACGTAGCTGGACATTGCCATCTACATCGACCGTTACTGAAGGGATATTGTCGAGTATATCAGCCGCATTACCGCCGATACGATTGATGTCTTGGCCTACATTGAAGATTTTTTTGTCGAGCGCAAACTCTACTTGACTCTTCTCACTGGTGATTTCTACCGCGTCGAGCGTAGTGGCACCTTGTTGCAGATATATCTCACCTGCATTATAAGGATCTTGGTCTAGACTAAGATCAAAGGCTGGCAATTGACGGCTTTCATAGCCCAAAAATTCCACTTGCATCAAATAGCGTCCAGGGATGACTGCGAGATTAAATTTCCCTTTCGCATCTGTTACGATTCCAGCTCTGACAGTACTATCAGGCAAAGATCGAAGGGTAACGGTCGCATATTCAAGTACCGATCTACTGTCGGCATCCATCACTTTCCCCTTAACATTGACTTTAGCGTTCTGCGCGAGCAGGGATACTGGAGTGCCAATCAAGAAGGAAAAATATATAAAACAGGAAAGGAAAAATTTTGTGGACATAGTACGTTTGGTCTGAATCTATGCCTCCAATAAGCAACCACATCTTGATTAGAAACTGAACCAAATCTGAAGGAAATCTGAAATGAGCGTTAGAAGTTGCTAAGAAAGTTTTCTAACTAAGTAGGTGTAGACTTTTTTTCGATTGTCATTAAACTTTATCCTAATACAAAAGTCTAAACCCATATGAATCGTTTTACTCATTTACTTTTTGGTCTTTGTCTCTTAGGACTTATCGCCTGTGAAGAGGAACCTATTGAGCCTCAGTGCGATGGCTCTCTCAAAGTGGATATCGTCTCTCAAACGGATAGCGGCTGTAACGAAGATGTTGGCAACATAGAAGTCCGAGCCATCGGAGGAAATCCTGCTTATCGGTTCAATTTAGATGGGGGTGCATTGCAGCCCTCCGCTATTTTTGAGGGAGTCGCCTCCGGCGAACATCTCGTCACAGTCCAAGACACTTTAAATTGTAATGCTAGTGTAAGCGTCACCCTCAAATCAGGGGTAACTTTTGACGATATCCAGCCGATTATCTCCACCAATTGTGCCGTCAGTGGTTGTCATGATGGCACGACCAATCAGGTGGACCTTCGACCAGCCGCCAATATCAAGAACCGTGCTTCTAGCATCCAGTCTCTAACGGCAAACAAATCTATGCCACCAGATTCGGCGAGTACTTCGCTTACTGATGTGCAGATTCAATTGATTGGTTGTTGGGTAGATGATGGTGCGCCCTAGTTACGGCTTGCAAGTCAAAAGGGGTGTTCTCCATCAAATGAATCGTTCTGCGAAGCAGGCGAGTAAGCTATTACAGATGCGTCCTCTCCTTAGAGATCGAGGCAAGCGTGGCTCTGCAATACAATGAAAGCATGTCTTACCCTAGTTAGCTTCTACGGGAGTCTCCTTAGGTGTATACTCAATTTGAGATTTGATCGTCTCCTCTAGCTCTGCAAATAATTCATCAAACGGTCGCTCTTTAGGATCGAGAGGAGGATGAAACTGCCAACTCAAGCGTTCTCCAACGGACATTGGATAAGTTCCGTATTGTACCAAGCGCCACGAATTGTTGATCGTAACGGGTACAACTATGGCCGAAGGGGCGTATTTCAGCAGCGTTTTAAGTCCTTTGGGCGAAAAGCTTTTGGGCACGCCATCACGACTACGCGTTCCCTCAGGGAAGATCACTGCACCGTAATTGTTTTTCTCGATATACTGGGCAAACTCTTTGAGCGCAGGAAGGGCTTGGCGAGGATTTTTGCGGTCTATCACGGCATTACCTCCATTGCGGAGATTGTAGGAGATACTGGGAATCCCTTTGGCTAATTCAATTTTGGCGACAAACTTGACGTGATGTTTGCGAAAAAACCAAAAGAATGGAGGTATATCATAAAGACTCTGATGATTTGCCACAAAGATTATCGGGCGATCTGTGGGCAGTTTTTCACCTAGGTCAAACTGACTTCTCACTCCCAATAATAAAGTGCTATAAGTCAAGCAAAAATTGAGATAATCGACTGTTTTTTTATGCCAATGATAGCCACCAATCGCCAGTGCGACTCGCTGAGCGACGTCAAAAACCAACAGAAATAGCAAAAAGACCCCTATATGTATTGGAGAAATGATGTATCCGAGCAATTTTTTCATGGGGCGAAAATTACGGTTTTTATCAGGATTGGGAAAATATTGAGTACGAAAGCTCAAAACAAATTGCAGGAAAAAAGGACTTCTGTACTCAGAAGGACAATTGTTAAAGTTGGATTAACTAATTTATCGGAAACTCTTTCTATATAATCAGTCAATATGCCACTCCCCAACGAACGTCTTGAAGGATTTATTCATCATGCTGCTCAATATATAGCGATGCTCGGGCAAGCTTATCTTCCACACAAAGATGATGATAGTCATAGCAATATGTATTGGGATGTAGATCGTAAGGCTTTGGTGGGGCATAGGATTGAAGGTCCAATGAACTTTAGAGCGGCCTTTTTTCCGAGTGATTTTAGTCTCCGCTTGATAGATGATGACAGTTTAGTCAGAGTTACCATCAAACTGAGCGCGCTAAGCTTTGAAGGTGGACTAGCGAGTCTGCGACAACGCTTGGGAGCGATGGGCTACGAGAGTCAAAAACTACAGCCTATCAGCCATTATGAGATTTCAGCAGAACCTTTGGCTAGTGCAAATCAATTTGAAATGCCTGCTCAGGATCTGATCGAGCAATGGATTTATCAGCGATCAGAGGCCCAAAAAGCAATCGAAGCAGTTACTCAAGCGGCGGGATATGAAACTTCTGCCCAAACTTGGCCTCATCACTTTGATGCGGGTATATATCAAAGCCTTGAAATAGCAGGCAAAGAAGGCGGACATGGCCTTGGGCTTGGATGGGGCATCAAAGATAGCGTCGCCAATGAGCCGTATTTTTACGCCTATATTTATCAAGAAAAAGGACAGATTAATTATCAAAATCTAGCTCCCCTCAATATCGGTCATTGGTCGACAGGAGATTGGAAAGGGGCTTATTTAGGAGCCAGTGAAGCGTTCCCCGCAGGGACACAAGATCCACAAGCACGTATTCAAGCATTTTTGAACGAAGCCAAAAATGCTTTGATCGCGGCAGTTTCCGTTTAGAGGTTTTTAGCAGGAACTAATAAGAGCATGTTTGGACTTTTCCTTCAGCCCAGGAAAAAGGCTTTTGGGAACCTGAATTCACCTTTTTGACTCAGAATAGGCCGCTATTCTTCACCAAAAGAGGCTGGTCAGAACCCCAAAATCCTCTCTTCTGCTTCAAAACACCAAAATCCAAACATGCTCTAAAACAATCCCTAGTCTTTGCTGTCTTTTGTGTAATTTTATTTACAGACAAGATTGATCTCAAAGATTTACGCCTATGTTTCCCTTTTTCCGTGGTTTTGCTGCCGCAAAGCTTAGGTTTACTATTGTGTTTGCGCTGTGTTTAACGACCTTTTCTATACAGGCCCAATATGCCTTAAATGGCAATGCTACAGACCTAGGCAACGGTTGTTTTCGCCTTACTGCTGCGCAGAACAATCAAAACGGGAGCATCTGGTATCTCAATCAAGTGGATGTAAGTGAGTCCTTTGACCTTATTTTTCAAGTCAATCTCGGCTGTCAAGATGGTAATGGCGCTGACGGGATCGCCTTTGTCCTACAACAAGTCAGTACCAGTGTCGGCTCTTCCGGCGGGGGCTTGGGTTATGCCGGTATCCAACCATCGATTGCGATCGAACTAGACACTTGGCAAAATACGGGATCCAATGACCCAGCTCTGGACCATATGGCCCTTATGCGCAATGGTAGTATCAATCACAATTCGATCAACAATCTCGCGGGCCCAGTCAATATCTCCGCCACCTCCGGCAATGTTGAGGACTGTGTCTTTCATGATTTTCGGGTTACTTGGAATGCTGATTCTCTGATCATGCGCGTATATTTTGATTGTGAATTGCGCCTTACCTACAATGGCAATTTGATCCAATCCACTTTTGGAGCCAATACGCAAGTTTTTTGGGGATTTACGGGCGCGACTGGTGGCTTCAATAATGAACAACAATTTTGCGTTGACTTCGTCTCCTTTTTCCAAGCACTCACAGATACGGCTGTTTGTCCCAATTCGACTGCCCAATTAGATGCAGGTGCGGGTGATAGCTATCTCTGGACGCCTGTGGTCGGACTTAGCGATCCTACGATTCGTACGCCTATCGCTCAGCCGGGGACTTATTTTGTTGAGGTTACCGATGGCTGTGTATTGCGCTATGATACGGTTACAGTGAGCGTGAGGCCGCCCCTGGCGAACGTTTTGCCTCCTCAAGCGATATTGTGTCAAGGAGATACTCTCAGCCTCAATGCCAGTACATTCGAAGCCACTTACCTTTGGTCTGATGGGAGCACTGACTCTGTCTTGCGCGTCAGTCAGCCGGGTACTTATACAGTAAACATTTTTGCCCCTTGTGATACCTTGATTGAAAGTGTGCAAGTAGTCATTTCACCTGATCCGGTAGTCACGCCTCAAGATGTGTTCTGCTTTGGTCAAGATGATGGGAGCGTACAAGTATTTTACAATGGTCCCGCGCCCTACACCTATACTTGGGTAGATGGATTAGGCAATGTCATCTATAATTTCACGACCAATAATCCCCAAAACAATACTCCCGCAGCCTTTGCGCCCGGTAATTATAATCTAACCATCGTAGATGGAGCAGGCTGTAGCTTTGTGAGAAGCGTCTCGATTCAAGAGCCGCCTATCCTCCAAATTCAACTTAATCAATTACAAAATATCCTCTGTGGTGGCACTGCGACGGGTAGTATCTCGCTACTCGCGAACGGTGGCACCCCTAACTATCAGTTTGCCATCAATGGAGGCGCCTTTCAAAATAGCCCAGTCTTCAACAATCTGGTAGCGGGTGCATATCAAGTGATCCTCCGAGATGCTAATGATTGTCGAGACACCCTCGCTCTCAGTCTCACCGAAAATCCTCCTTTAAATGCCCTAATCGATAACCAAACTCCCGTAAGCTGCTCCGGAGGCAATGACGGCAGCGTTCGCTTAGGCGCAAATGGCGGACTCGGCAATAGCTATACCTACTCGATTGATGGCAACAATTTTCAAGCTGGGGCAAATTTTACGGCTCTCACAGCAGCTAACTATACAGGCTTTGTACAAGATAGTGTGGGTTGTATTAGTACAGTCGCATTTAGTATTTCGGAGCCATTGCCGTTGATATTCAATGTGATAGAAACAGATTCCATTGACTGTTTTAGTAATAGTAATTCTGCGATTTTAATTCAAGCCAGTGGTGGCATTGGTCCCTATCAATATTCCCTCCAAAATGATCCATTGAGTACTGACAGCAGCTTTAATAGTCTCGCTGCGGGCACTTACCTCATTACGGTCGAAGACGCTAATACTTGTGTCACTACCGCAAACTTCACCATCAATCAACCCAATCCACTCCTACTTGCTACCGATGCAATACAGATGGTCGATTGCTATCAAAACGCAAGTGGGAGCGTAGATTTGGCAGCAAGCGGCGGCACGAGTCCTTATCAATATGCCTTAGCGGGCCAGAGTTTTAGTAGTAATGATCTCTTTACGGCCCTCCCTGCGGGGAACTATCTGTTTGTGGTGCAAGACACCAATGCTTGTCTTGATAGTCTCACGCTCACCATTACGCAACCAGATAGCCTTGCCGCCAGCGTCATCAATCGCATCGATGTGGATTGTTTTGGCGGTGCTAGTGGGCAACTCGCGGTCCAAGGCATCGGAGGCAGCCTCCCCTATCAGTTTTCCATCAACAATGGCCCTAGTCAAGCCAATGGGCAATTTGGTGGTCTTTTTGCCGGTTTTTATACCTTAGCGATTAGTGATAGTAATGGCTGTGTCGCGAGTGTGGACACCATCATCACCACCCCTACGGGCTTGGCAATCGGTATCCTCCAACAACAAAACATCGACTGTTTTGGCAATAATAATGGCGCGCTTAACTTTCAAGCCGTCGGGGGTACTGCTCCCTACCGTTACACTGCGGATGGTGTCAATTTCTTTGCACTCAATCAAGACTGGACCAATCTGCCACCTGGCGCCGATACCCTACTCGCCTATGATATCAATGACTGTCTCGTCCCAATTCCTTATTTGATCAGTGAGCCAGCAGCCATCAATTTTCAGATCGATAGTCTCGTCAATATCAACTGTTTTGGCGATAGTAGTGGGTTTGTACGCCTGCGGGCGAACGGTGGCGTCTCTCCTTATCAATTTCAACTCAATGGCGGAGCGAGTCAAAGCGATTCGATATTTAGTGGTTTAGCGGCAGGAATTTATCAGTTTGTGGTAACTGATGATAGCGCTTGTAGCGCCACGATTGATACCGTTCTGACGCAGTCTGCCCCCTTAATATTACAAACCGACTCGGTGCTCATGGTAGATTGTTGGGGGAACAATACCGGCTCAGTACAACTCGGTATCAATGGCGGTGTTGGTCCTTATTTGACTCAGATCGATACTTTGCCCTTGGCGAACGCTTTGCTCTACCTCAATCTGAGCGCGGGGAACTATTCTTTTGTGGTACAAGATAGTTTGCTCTGTACTGACAGTATCAATGTTGACATCACCCAAGCAGATTCGCTGATACTCAGCGTACAAGATAATATCTCAGTGGCTTGCTTTGGCGATAGTAGCGCTTCGATCATGCTTTCTACGCAAGGCGGCACTCAGCCCTATTTGTTTCAAAATGGAGGAGGTTTAGCCCAGTTAGACTCCTTGTTTGACACGCTGAGTGCAGGGATTTATACTTTCAGTGTGACGGATAGTCAAGGTTGTTTGGCTCAAGTGATAGACACGATCACCGAACCGCCTCTATTAGTGGCAAACGCTATCCTGACGGATGTGCGTTGCTTTGGTGAAGACAATGCCAGTATTCTAGTGCCCACCAGCGGTGGAACGCTCCCCTATAATTATAGTTTGAATGGAGGCGTTCCGCAAAGCGATAGTCTACATACGCCACTCAGCCCTGGTTTGTATGAAATCCTCGTTCGCGACGCCAATGATTGTAGCGTTCTGCTCAGCAGTCTCGATATATCTCAGCCAGATAGCTTGACGGTAGATATCAATGGACAAAATATTAGCTGCTTTGGGATCAATGACGGTCAATTAGTGGCCAATATTGCAGGCGGTAATGGCGGCAATACCATCCGCTGGCAAGATCCGAGTTTCCCTGCTAGTCCTAATTTAGACAGCCTTTTAGCGGGTACATATCAAATTGGGATAACTGATAGTCTGGGCTGTGCTGATAGCAGTATTTATACTTTGACGCAGCCAGATAGCTTGGTCATGGCTCAGGGCGAAATAGTCGAAGCCTTTTGTGATTGGGCGAATGGCGGAGCCAGTGTGATGAGTATTGGTGGGACCGAACCCTATCTTTATGAATGGTCAAACCTTCCCAGCGAAACGGGCGATCAAGTGATTGATGTCTTGGGAGGAGATTATCTAGTG
>JBGCFA010000166.1:0-7970 GCA_045106675.1 Bacteroidia bacterium | reverse complement strand
ACTTGCTTGATATGATGCTGGCAGAAATCCTGAAGTGAAATTGTCCAATCCGCCTGGTGGGATCAAACCGCTATCCAATACCACATAAGCGGGTAAATTTTGGTTTTCGCTACCCAAACCATAATTTATCCAAGCGCCCATACTCGGACGACCTTGGATGCCGATGCCTGTATGCAAAAAGTAGTTGGCGTTGGTGTGTTCCGGGAAGCGTGAAACCATCGAGCGGACCATCGCAATATCATCTACACAAGTCGCGATATTTGGAAATAAATCACTCATCCACATGCCCGATTCACCGTATTGATTGAACTCCCAAAGACTCGGCATGAGTGTCCCTATATTATCAAATTGGGTGTTGTCTACCTTGAATTTTTGATAGGGGTTTTGTCCTCGTTCGGCATAAAGACGTGGTTTGGGATCAAAACTATCGACCTGAGATATGCCGCCATCCATATACAAAAAGATGATACTCTTGGCTTTGGGCGGATAGTGTGAGGAGGGGCGTTGTCCTTTTTTTGCGCCCGTGGCGAACGCTTTGTCATCCACCAAGCAGCCTAAGCCACCCATCATGCTGAGCATCGCCAATCCGCCAAAGCCTTGTTTGCAACGGCTTAGCATCTGTCTACGATTGATGTTTTGGGGATTTTTCATAGGGGCAGGTGATTGTGACTGTGACTGTGTTTTCCTCCCCCAACCCCCTCCGAAGGGGGACAACCTACGGTTTGCGAAGCAATATCCCCCTTTGGAGGGGGCAGGGGGAGGACATGTTTCGAATCAATCATAGCAAAAAGATAAACTCCTTCAAATTGAACAGCATATGCGTATAGTCAGCCCAGGCCTCTGCCTGAGCGCATGAATCGTCGGGATATAAGAGTGCTTGAGCTTTCAAGAAGTCTTGTCCACTTTTGATTTCGTCAGCCCTTGGCGAACGCGAGAACGCCTGCTCATAGAGGAGAGTAATTCTGTCTGAGGTCGAACGTTCCGGGCTGGAACTGTTTTCTGCCCAATAAGTCGCTTGTTCCTGCACAAAAGGATCATTCATCAGGCTGAGACTTTGGGCGGGTACGTTGGAGACATTGCGTTTGCCGAAGGCAGCAAAAGGCACCGGCAAATCAAATGCTTGCAAAAACGGTGGTAAAAAATTCCTGCGGATACCTTGATAAATTGAGCGCCTGCCCATACCATCCAAAGGCCCACTCCGATTGGGACGACCACGTCCCCGCATAAACTCCGTCAGGTGAATCGGTATCGCAGGACCGTACATATTGTTATCCAAACAGCCACTCGTTGCCAAGATGCCGTCTCGAATCGCCTCTGCTTCCAAACGCCTCACGCTAAAGTGAGAGAGGTAGAGATTTTGAGGATCTTTTTGATCTAGGCCGCTGCGCGGAACGCTAGAACGCTGAAAAGCTTTGCTCATCACCATGGCTTTGATCATCGTCTTGATAGACCAATCTCCCTGCTGAAAGCGGACTGCCAATTCATCTAATAGCGCTGGATGAGTGGGTAGTTTGCCTTGCAAGCCAAAGTTGTCAGGAGTCGCCACGATGCCGCGACCAAAGACATGATGCCATATTCGATTGACCATTACACGGGCACTAATTGGATTGTCAGGACTGATGATAGACTCCGCAAAGTCTAAGCGATGGTCGCGTTCGCCGAGGTAGGCGCTATCTCCTCCCAAAGCGGCCAAAAAGGCGTGCGGTAAAAGACTATCGCCTCGCTGATCGACTTGTCCTCGCTCAAAGACAGGACTATAGACTGGCTCTCCGGCACGCATAGCGGTGAAATATTGCGTTGCCCGCAGGGACGTAAAATCTAAGGATTCCAGTAATAATGAGTCTGGTAGTTTTTGCGAATTAGTGGGCAAACTTTGATAAGTAGGCACTATTAACTGAGGATCATTATGTGCCGCCGCCCATTCGATCTCTATCCATGCATCCTCTTCGATACTCAGATTGTGGCGATTATATTGACCAGTTAAGACTTCGAGATAAGCTTTGTGGCCCCGATAGGGATTTAGATTGTCAATCGTGATGCTTTGCCATTGTTCGTCATTGACGCGCTTTTGGAGTTGGCCATAGATGGGGTTTTGGATCAATTGGAAATTGTCTATGATCAATCTTACGACTGAGCCTTGGCCTCTGACTTTGACGGAAAGTAAGTCTTTGCTCAACTCAAAATTAGGAGAGCGTAATGCTCCACTCACTCCTTTGCCGTAGTGATCCGAACGCATAGATCCTTGTTTTGGGAGCGAAGCTTGCTGCTTTGTGCGGTGAATAATCGGTCTATTCATCGCATTTCCTGCGATGAATGCTGGGCCAGTCGCTATCCAGTCAGCATCACTACCATCGCGAAAGTCGGCCCATACCTCAACCGAATCTGACCATAAGGCACTCGCTTTGATCGTGGGATTGGGCCTTGCCAAAAAGGTGGTGATGGCTTGCATCTGCTCCTTATCCTTTTGGACAATGCTTTGCCAATCGCCTTGCTCTGCTCCATAACGATGAAAACGCGCACTTTCAAAGAGACCATACATACGATAATAATCCTTGGTCGGGATCGGATCAAACTTATGGTCATGACAACGCGCACAAGCCACGGTTAGTCCCATGAATGTTTTACTCGTAACGTCTATCGTATTGTCGATACGGTCTGCTTCTTCTTGTTTGATATTGACAGGACTGTGTTTGCCATCGCCCAAAGCCATATAAATAGTGCCTAAGACTGATTCATTGTTCTGAGTTTGAGCGTTCCGCCGAGGGCGATCCAAAAGATCACCTGCCAAATGCTCTCGCACCAACTGATCGTAAGACACATCCTCATTAAATGCTCTGATCAAATAATCTCGATATCGCCATGCACCGTCAATCTCGAAGTCAAATTCATGGCCTTGTGTATCAGAATAGCGCATAAGGTCCATCCAGTGCCTAGCCCAGCGTTCGCCAAAGCGCGGAGAAGCGAGATAATAATCAACCCAGGCCTCATAAGTTACTGAGCTAGTGTCAGATCGAAAGGCTTGGAGTTCGGCAATCGTAGGCGGTAAACCCGTCAGGATGTAGGAAAGTCTTCGTAATCTTTGCTGGGCGGGTGCAATCGGGCTAGGGGAGAGGTCTTGTTCGTCGAGCTTCTCCTCTAGGAGTATATCAATGGCTTGAGTTGTATTGGGCGGGAGGGATTTGTTTGCTTGAGGAGGGATGAAAGCCCAAAACTTCTCCCATTTGGCTCCTTGCTCGATCCATTTTTCGAGGATTGCTTTTTCGTAAGCTGTAAGCACTTTTTTGCTCTCTGGTGGCGGCATGATCTGCTCGGAATCTTCGCTATGGATGCGTTGCCAGAGGGCACTAGCTTCAGGATCCCCCGCCGCGATAATTTTGAGACCGTCTTCTAGGAGTGTGTTTGCGCCTGCTTCAGTATCTAAACGCAAATCTGCTTCACGACTTTGTGGGTCAGGCCCATGACAGCTATAACAGTTTTGGGAGAGAATAGGGCGAACGTGAAAATTGAAACTCACCTGATCGGGTAAGTTTTGTTCGTCGCTTTTACTTGCGCTAAAAATGACCCATGCGACGATCGGCAGACTGAGCAATGCCAGCCAGCGTAGTAGTCTATTCATAAAAGTAAGATAATGTAAATCGAGGGCAATTGAAAAAGTCGTTGGAGGTGATTTTTTTTGCTTCGCAGAACGCTAGTCTTCTGTAGGTCCTTCTCAGGATCGAGGCGAGCATGGGGCTCAGGAAGACAATGGGGGAGTTTTTCGGTAGCGGCTTATTGCATAAGCCGCCAGGATTAAGCGTTCCGCGCAGCGGTGAATGATATATCGTCCCTATATCCAAATACTCACACTCGTACCAGAACCCTCTTCAGACTGCAAGTCCAAACTACCTTGATGCATGCGAATAATCTGACGAGAGAGACTAAGTCCGATGCCTGAACCGTCCTCTTTGGTGGTGAAAAAGGGGATGAAAATCTCCTCCATTTTGTTTTCGGGTATGCCAGCGCCATTGTCTACGACTTGAAGGCAAATGCGATTGCTGGTGTCGGTGAAGGCGTTGAGTTGGATTTGGGCGTTTGGGGTTTCTTGGAGGGCATCAATGGCGTTTTTGAGCAAATTGATGAGGACTTGTTCGAGCAGGTGAGGATCGCCACTAAAACTTAGTTTATCGCCTTTGATCTGTTGTTGGACCTGAATGAGACCTTTATCTAGATCAGGCTGCATGAGGGTTACGACTTCGTCGAACAATTCGTCGGCTCGTACCTCCTGAAATTGTGGCGGAGGAATACGAGTCAAGGTGCGGTAAGTCTCAGTAAAGCCCAATAAGCCTTCACTCCTACGCTCGATTACGGCAATCGACTTGCGCAAACGCTCTAAATCGACGCTTTTTAATTCATCTTTGCCTTCTAATAACTTTTGGATGGTCGCACTCAAGGAACTAATCGGTGCCACCGAATTCATGATTTCATGGGTCAGAATACGGATAAGCTTTTGCCAAGCGATGAGTTCTTGGGCTTCTAGTTCGTTTTGGATGTTTTGAAAAGAAATCAGTTTGATGGATTCACCTTGGAGGATGATCTCCGCACATTGGATGGAGAGATGTAGGAGGGAGTTTTGGATATTTATTTTGAGAAGTTCACGTTGGCCGCTTTGGAGTTGTTCGACAACATCCCAGAGTTTTGGATCTACCTTTTGGAGACTGTCAACTTTGACGAGATAGGATTTATGGAGGAGCTTTTGCAAGGCTTGATTCATCAAAATCACTTCGTCTTCGCTATTGATACAAAGTAAGCCGATGTCCACGTGCTTGATGAGTGTTTGCAAAAATTGATGATTGGCCTCTTTTTCGGCCCTTACATCTAAAAAGCGTTGATTAACCAAATTAAATCCCTCATAGAGTTCAGTGAAACTGGAACCCTTAGAATCTGGCAATGGATTGAGAGTGAAGTCGTTGTATTTGACTGCATTGAAAAAACGAGAGAGGTCGCGATTGGTCTTTTCGACATAGCGGATCAAGCCAAATATAGCGTAGCCCAATCCCAAGCTGAGTAAACCCGCTAAATAATACTGCTCTGCCTGCCAAGCCCATAAGACGAGACTGAGCAGTATGAACAACAAACTGACCCAAAGGAGGATTCGTAAACGGAAATTTTTTAGCATCACAGTCCGTATTTTTCCATGCGACGATAAAGAGTAGCACGTGTTAGACCCAATTCTTCGGCGGCACGCGAGATGTTACCGGCATGCTTGGTCATCACTTTGCGGATGGCCCAACGTTCGATATCTTCAAGATTATAAGTGTCCAGACTGGCTTGGTCTAAAGCATGATCTCCACCCTCTTGTAAGATGAAATCTGTCATCATCAATTGCGGCCCCTCGCTCAGGATCACGGCTCGTTCTATGGCGTGGCGTAACTCTCGGATGTTACCCGGCCAGGGATAGCGCTGTAATTGTTGGAGAGTCTCTTTGTTGATCTGGAGATCTGATTTTTGATACTTGCGTTTGAATATGTCGAGGAAGTACTTGACCAGCAATGGTATATCACTCAAGCGTTCCCTAAGAGGGGGAAGATGAATCTCTACCGTATTGATGCGATAGAGTAAATCTTGCCGAAACCGTTTCTCTTTCACCATCTCTACCAGTGGCATATTGGTCGCACAGACAAGACGGATATCGACCGAAACCATTTCATGCGAACCCACTCGATTGATCATTCGGTTTTGGAGGGCAGAGAGTAATTTTGCTTGTAAGGGCATGACGAGATTGCCGATCTCATCAAGAAAAAGCGTTCCGCCGGAGGCGACCTCAAAACGACCCATACGATCCTCTCGGGCATCGGTAAAAGCGCCTTTTTTATGGCCAAAAAGCTCAGATTCAAACAATGTCTCGGCAATCGCCCCCAAATCTACTTTGACAAAAGTGGCTTGACTGCGCATCGAATGTTGGTGAATCGCTCGTGCTACTAACTCTTTTCCAGTACCGTTTTCGCCCAAAATGAGGACGTTGGCGTCAGTTTGGCCCACTTTTTCGATCAAACGAAAAACTTGCTGCATCGCCTCTGACTGCCCGATCATCTCATTGGCTGGCTGATTGCTTACCTCGATGAGGCTGCGTTGCTTATCCTCTAGCTTGGCGATGGTCTTTTTGGTCTGGCTAAGCTGGAAAGCCGACAAGATGGTAGCCAGTAGTTTTTCGTTGCGCCAGGGCTTTTCGATAAAATCCACCGCACCCCGCTTGACAGCATCGACGGCTGTAGCCACATCGGCATAGGCGGTCATCATGATCACACTGGTCTGAGGAGATAGCGCCTTGATCTTGCTGAGCCACTTTAGCCCCGCCTCCCCGCTAGTTTCCCCTTTCTTGAAATTCATGTCCAAGAGGATGAGGTCATAGTTTTGCGCCTGCAGGCGAACGGGCAATTGCGAGGGACGAGATTCGGTATCGACGGTATCAAAATAGATCGAGAGAAACATCTGCAAACTGAGCAAGATGTCTTCTTCGTCATCGATAATGAGGATGTTTCCTTGTTCCATGGTGGCTGACTTAGTGACCGAATTTATACAATCTGCTGTTCACTTCTAAACAAAATTATTGATCAATATTGAACGGTTTAAGCTTAAGTGTTTATTAGTCAGTGTGTTAGGGATAGTGGCACAAAGATTCGATCATATTTGGCAAGAAGCCTATAAAAAGAAGCATCATGGGAATGGATGAACGCATAGAAAAAAAGAAATGGTCCACAAAACGGATCGTATTACTTTCTACAGTTGCGATTGCAGTAGTAGTTTTTTTGACGGCCATCTACCGTGATACGGGCAAGTCTCGCCTCAATGTAGAGAAGGCTAGACTATTGACAGATACGATCGAAACGGGTGTTTTCAAGGAGTTTATCACCATCTTCGGTACGGTAGAGCCCAAGAAGACCGTCTATCTCGACGCCATCGAAAGTGGTAAGATTGAAGAGATATTTGTGGAGGATGGCACGATGGTTCAACGCGGTCAGCCGATCATGCGATTGACCAATCTTGACTTACAATTGGAGGTACTCAATCAGGAAGCTCAGATTGTGGATCAAATCAATACTATTCGCTACCAAGGCATCGTGCAAGAGCAACAGAGTCTATCGTTGCGAGAACAATCGCTAGACGTGGAATACCGCATAGACTTGCTTTCCAAGCGCACCGAACGCAATCGTCTACTCTACCAAGACAGCATTATCCCGCAGGTGGAGTACGAAGAAACTCAAGACGAATACGAGCATCTACTGCGTCGCAAAGAACTGCTCGATATGACGATCACTAAGGATTCGCTATCACAGGTTTTGCAAGCCACGCAGATGAAAACCTCGGTCAGTCTGATGCGACGCAATCTTGATTTTGCCAAAAACAGTCTCGACAATCTAATCATCAAGGCTCCCATCAAAGGGCAGCTTTCAGCCTTTGACTCAGAGATCGGAGAGTTGATCAGTCAAGGCGATCGGGTAGCTCAAATAGATGTATTAGAGGATTATAAAATCAGAGCGCGGGTAGATGAATTTTACATCTCCCGCATCTTCCCCAACCAAATGGGTTCCTTCACCCTCAATGATGTAGACTACCAATTACGCATCAAAAAAATCTATCCAGATGTCCAAAACGGCGCTTTTGAGGTCGATTTGGTGTTTGTCGGAGGCCGGCCAGAAAATATCAAACGCGGCCAAACTATCTCTCTCAAGCTATCATTGAGTGACGATACTCAAGCGATGTTGATCGCCAAAGGCGGGTTCTTTCAGAGCACAGGCGGCAATTGGGTTTATGTGTTAGGCGAAGACGGCATCGCGAGAAGAAGAGAAATACGCCTCGGTCGCCAAAATCCCAATCACTTTGAAGTACTCGACGGCCTCCTCAATGGCGAGATCGTGATTATCTCTAGCTACGATACCTATGGCGAGAAAGAAGAACTCGTCCTGCAATAATCTTTACCAAAAACTTGACTA
>JBGCFA010000165.1:0-2726 GCA_045106675.1 Bacteroidia bacterium | reverse complement strand
GAGAACGCCAGGTGGAAAGCCTGCCTCAATCGCCAACTTAGACAGCATAAAAGCTGTCATCGGAGTAACTTCTGAAGGTTTGGCGATGACACAATTACCGGCAGCTAATGCAGGCGCAATTTTCCAGCTAAAAAGATAAAGCGGTAAATTCCAGGGTGAAATACATCCAACGATGCCAATCGGCTGACGGAGAGTATAATTGATGCCTTGATTTGGCATATGATGAGACTCCGAGGCAAATTGCATCAAAGCTGTCGCAAAGAAGCGAAAATTGCTCGCTGCTCGTGGGATATCAACAGCTGTCGCTAAGGAAACGGGTTTACCATTGTCCCGAGACTCGGCCGCTGCAAATTCGTCTAAATGCTGCTCAAGTAACTGAGATAGTTTATACAATATGCGATGCCGCTCTTCCAGAGAAGTGCGCGACCATGTTGGAAAAGCCTTTTTTGCTGCCTCGACCGCTTGATCTACGTCGCGACTATCAGAGGCTGGGATCTGGGCATATACTTTTCCGGTGGCGGGTTCGTAACTATCGAGATACGCTTCGCCGATGGGGCCACGAAGGGCTCCGTCGATATAGTTTTTGAGGTAATCCATTGCTCGTACTAAGGTAGCGGTGGGGGAGGGGATGTGCAAATTGAAAGACAATCATTCAATCAGGAAATCAAAAAAAACCTTATGAGAAAAGTCTTAGTATGGGTACTGCTGGCGCTGAGCATACTGCCTGCTTGGGGCCAGTCAAGAGATACTGCTTATGTGGAGACATTTCGAGACAAATTGTTGCTCAGTCCATATTTGCGCTACCGTACCATCGGACAAGGCTTTTTTGCTGGAGGAGCGGGAAGTAAAGGCTTAGTTTCAGCAGACGATCTCGGGATCGAAAACTTTGGCGTTGGCCTAGGGATACGTGCTTCTTTGGGGCGATTGGGTTTAGGGGGCACGATGCCACTAGCCACGGTTTATCCACAAGAGCTGCAAAGGACTCGATCGTTCGGCCTCGCCGGAGAGCTAATGTATCAGCGTATCGTACTAGGTGGTGGAATCAGATATCGAGTGGGATTTAATACTCGCCAAGGGACCGAAAACGTCTTCAGGGAGGATTTACGCCGTTTGGAGATCGGTTTGAGTACGATATATGCCTTCAATCATGAGCGCTATTCGTTTCGTGGGCCTTTGCGACTCGTCGAACGCCAGAAACAATCTGCCGGATCGGTATTGTTAGCGATGCAGCTTCAAAATCATATTTTCCGATCCGACTCTGTCTTAAGAGCGGGAGGAAGTGATCCACTTAATTTTGGGACTTATACCCATTTTAATGTGCTGCCCGGTATTGGTTATGGCGGTACCCTCGTCAATGGAGATTGGTATGTGAGTGCAGTCTTATTGGCTTATGGCAAACTTTCGCTTTTGGGACTTGATGGGACCAGTCAAGCTGCGAGTATAGGTTTTCGGCCACATGGTCGTTTTGCGATCGGTTATCATTCTGACCGCTGGTTTTTGAGCCTCAATGGTTTGTTGGAGCAGGATCTAAATTGGGGCAGTAAAGCTGTAATCCTCGAATCCCAACGTACAGCATACTTTGCCTTTGGTATTAGACTAGACCCTCCTCCCAAAATCAAAGGCGGCAGCGAGAAGATTGAGAAGGTTATTTATTAGAACTCCTGAACATTTACAAAAATGTACCAGCGGTTTGCAAACCGCTAGCTACGAAGCCTTATAGGCCGTAACCTTGATCTCGATCAGCAAATGTGGATGCGGCAATTGGTGGACTGCTACGGTGGTACGAGTGGGGCCGTCATAGCCAAAAAACTCTCCGTACACCTCATTATAACCACCAAAATCATTCATATTGACAAGAAAGCTACTGACATCAACTACATCGCTGAGATCAGCTCCCACACTTTGGAGGATGTCTCTGATGTTTTCGATTACTGCTTTTGTCTGGACTTTGATATCCAAATTGGTCGTGCCCATCTCATCGACTTCTACGCCCGCAAATGTATTGTCTGGCAAACGAGAGGAGGTGCCCGATACAAAGATAAAATCACCCGCGATCTTGAGGTGAGGAAATTTGCCTCTGGGCTTGGCCTTACCGGCTACTACTTTACTTTCTTCTTTATTCATGCTTCGCAGAACGCTTAGTTTTGTAATTGATTCATTTTGGTGGTCCAATGCTGGATCACCTTATGGGTACTTGTATCCTGGTCATAAACTGAATACCAGCCCTGATGTTCGTGTGGAGGATCACCGATAAAGTCATCTCCTTTTTGCCAAATCGCATGAGGCTCACTGGGACGACCTTTACCCCCCCAAGCCCAAAAGTTGCATCCAGCAAGTGCATGCCCTTTCGAAGCTTGTTTATGGACTTCTTCAAACATATGGGCAAAATAGGCATCTCTGGTTTCTGTTGTGGCAAGGGGATCATGATCGTTCGCGTCGCGAGCAATCCCAAATTCCTCCAAAACGGCAGGTTTGCCAATCTTGTCAGCAATACGTGTATGCTTGCGTAGGTAACGGATGGCTTTGCGCTGGGCTTTGGCTAAATCTGGACTTTTAGGATCGTACCAGCCCCAATTTTGTACCCAGATATGAAAGGTTGCATAGTCAATATCCGCTAGCTCATGCACCTTGGCGAATTGAGTGTTGGAGTAGGCTTTGACGGGCGTATGACCTTCGCTACCTACTGAAACAAGGTGATAGGGATCTAGTTTTTTGATAAAAGCAGC
>JBGCFA010000164.1:0-11374 GCA_045106675.1 Bacteroidia bacterium | reverse complement strand
CACTACTGATGATTTGACCGATAGGCAGCGTGTGTTAATGACTTATCGTAGGACATTTGCAATCTTCAGTGCTGATCCGGCCATCGGAACTGAGCGCTCCATGACGATTTCTGCTACTAAGCGGATTGATAATACGATCTTTATCAAAGGTGCTTTTGAGCTTCCATTTGAGAATGCTTCGGAAGCCTTCCGGATGCAAAACGGCAGTTTCCAATTTGATATTCCCTACTAATGGGTTTGTTTCTACAGATGGTCAATCTGAGGTAAATGATGCAGCTAAGACAAGTAATTAGTCGTCTTTAGCAAAACCTGAATCATGAAAAACTCAATTTCCATTTTAGTATCTTTTGCCTTTTTGCTCGGTATGGTCTCTTGTGAATCAATAGGAGTCGGCCCAAAACAGACTTCTCAGATCAGTTTTGATTTAGTCAATGCTGATGGTTCTGCATATTATCCTGATCATTTGTCTTTTTCGTTGGCTCAGTTCAATACCAGTACTCCTTATCAAGGCTTTGGCGCACCTGATAACCAATCTGCTGACTCTGTCTGGGTCGGGCGAGTCGTCAGTATAGATACAAGTCCGATTGGAGATTTGGACAGCCTACAAGCAATTAGCTTTAGCCTGCATTTTTTCCAAAAGGAGGCCAAGGACCTATTGGTTTTGAATAGCGAATGTAACTGCCTTGACTATCCTGATGCAGAAACCTTTGCCGAACGCTTTTTCAGTGATGGCAAACAACTCACCGAACGCCAAAATATTTACGCCACTTATCGACGCACCTTCGCTTTGTTTGAGAGTGATAGAATGAATAGTGAGATAAGCATCAAAGCGATCAAACGGCTGGAAAATACTTTATACTTCAAAGCTGATTTTGACTTTAGCTATGGCAATCTTCTGGGAGTCTTTACGATGCAAAACGGAGATTTTCAGCTGGAGATTCCCTACTAGACTTGGATAATCTTCTCTAGTGATTTTGTTTCCGAGTTTCTTGCCAAAGCGCATTTTGTATTCGGAGAGAAGGTGAAGCAAATGTGAATTGAGATGCAGCTTTTTCAAACGAAGACCCGTTCTATGCAAAAGTTAAAGCATGAAAACTTCGATTGTAATTTTTGTTGTATTGGCCTTTTTGATGGGTCTTGTTTCTTGTGAATCAATGGGGCTTGGTCCAAAGCAGGTATCTCAAGCCAGTTTTGAGCTTGTAGATTCAGACGGTGATGCATACTATCCAGGAAATCTGTCGTTTACGCTCCCTCAGTTCAGGACCAGCACCGCCTATCAGGGCTATGGGGCTCCGGTAAACCAATCTAGTGATTCTGCATGGGTGGGGCGTATAGTAGAACTGAACAGCAGCCCAATGGCAGAGGTGGAAAATCTGCAAACCCTCAATTATAGAATCCATTTTTATCAAAAGGAGGCTACAGATCTTTTAGTCTTAAATGATGATTGTAAATGCCTTGACTATCCTGATGCAGCATCTTTTGCCGAGCACTTTTTCAATGATGCTAAGCCACTCAGCGAACGTCAAAGCATAATTGCTAGCTTTCTTTACCCCTTTGCTCAAAATTTTACTGTATCAGAAAGTAGTCAAGTGAGCATAAAAGCGAGCAAAAACTCTAAGGACACTTTATATATCAAGGCTGATTTCGAGTTTGAATTTCGCGATTTTAGGATGCAAAACGGTGACTTTGAGCTAGAGATTCCCTACTAAACTTGGATAATCCTCGCAATTGGGTTTATTTCCCCGCATGTTGAAATGGGGGCGTAAGTACATCTTGACCGATGGCATGGGTATGCTACTTTTGGGGATCATACTGCTCCAATTGGCGATGCGTTTTCCCAATGGGGAAATGGAGTACCGTATCTCCACGGATGTAGAGGGCTATTATCTATATCTGCCAGGAGTGTTTGTCTATGATGGCTTCGAAGAGATGCCTGTCAAGACGACTTTCGAGTATCAGCCCCATCCACATTCTGGCAAGTATTTTACTCGTTTTACTTACGGAGTCGCTTTGATGGAAGCTCCGGTCTTTTTGTTGACCCACTTGGTCGCTACCCAAGGCTGGTTTGGAGCCAATCTGGCGGATGGATACTCTCGTACCTATAATGATGGCCTAATCGCCTCTAACATCCTCTATGCGGTTTTGGGACTCTATCTACTTTTGCTCGTTCTCCGCAGGCGATTTGCGGGCGCCTTGAGTTGGCTAGTGGTTTTATTGATCCTTTTTGGGAGTAATTACTTTTACTATGTCGTCGGGATGGTGGGCATGTCGCACAACTATATATTCTTCTTAGTGGCGGCTTTGCTTTACTATACGCCTGGAATCTACGAGGCTCTCACTTTTTGGAAGGCGCTACGTCTGAGTTTCATTTTGGGATTATTGGTATTGGTGCGACCTACCAATCTGGTTTTTGTCCTCTATCCATTATTGTATCAGCTTTATACTTGGGCCTCCTTCGGAGAACGCTTTCACTGGTGGCTAAAACGCTGGAAATATATGTTGCTAGTGCCCATAGTCGGTTTGCTAGTATGGGTGCCACAGTTTGTCTATTGGAAGGTCGTAGCTGGAGCTTGGTTCTACAATGGATATCCCGTAGGCTTTGATCATTGGCTCAATCCATTTTTTCCTGATATCTGGTTCTCGGTCCAAAATGGCTGGTTGATCTATTCACCATTGATGGGACTGTCTTTGATTGGATTAGTGATGGCATTTCGCCAAAAAATCGCTTCTGCACCAGTTGTGGCTTTGCTGTTTCTCGGGCTTACTTATCTTTTTGCTAGTTGGTATGTGTGGTGGTTTGGCAGTGCTTTTGGTTATCGACCAATGATTGATTTTTATCCGATGCTTGCCTTTCCCCTTGCATTAGTAATAGAGCGTCTTTATCGTGCAAAGTTGCCGTTCAAAATCATCGGTTCAACTGGATTAGTTTTGCTCTGCTACTATAGTGTAGGTTTGGCCTATTTGTATCGTCATCCGTGGGAAGGACCAGATTGGACTTGGGAAGCTTTTGCTCAGGTTTTGCAAGCTTTATTTTAAAGCGTAGTTTTGCCATCGCATAAAGCGCATTTATCCATATGGCACGAGTTCTAACAGGCATTCAAAGCACAGGCGTTCCGCATCTTGGCAATCTATTGGGGGCTATTTTGCCCGCGATCCAACTCGCCAATGATCCCACTAACGAATCATTCCTATTTATCGCTGATTTACACACTTTGACTTCGATCAAAGATGGCGCTGTAATTCGCGAAAATACTTACCAAACTGCTGCTGCTTGGTTGGCTTGTGGCTTGGATACCGATAAGTCCGTTTTTTATCGTCAATCTGATGTGCCCGAAGTAGCCGAACTTACTTGGTATCTTAACTGTTTTATGCCTTATAGCCGCCTCAAATTGGCGCACTCCTTCAAAGACAAAGCAGACAGACTAGATCTAGTCAGTGGAGGCTTATTTACTTATCCCGTCCTCATGGCGGCGGATATCATGCTCTACGATGCCGAGATCGTTCCTGTAGGGAAAGATCAAAAGCAGCATCTCGAGTTTGCTCGTAATATGGGTGAAGCCGTCAATCGCACCTACGGTGAGGATACTTTGGTGATCCCTGAGGACCGGATTGATGAAAAGGTCATGATCATCCCCGGAACTGATGGCGAAAAGATGAGTAAGTCTCGTGGCAATACCATCGTGCTTTTTCAGCCTAAAAATAAACTCAAAAAGCAGGTGATGGGCATCTTGACCGATAGCACACCGCTTGAAGAACCCAAGGACCCGGATACTTGTAATGTTTTTCGTCTCTATGAATTATTGGCCGACGAAGATCAGATTGCAGAAATGCGCGCTAATTATACAGGCGGTAATTATGGCTATGGTCATGCCAAGAAAGCATTGTTGGAGTTGATTTTGGACCGCTTCGCGGAACAACGGGAACGCTTTGATTATTATATGGAGCATCGCGAAGAACTTGACGCGAAGTTAGCCGAAGGCGCTGCCAAAGCGCGTAAGGTCGCCACTGCAACCCTCAAACGTATAAGAGAAAGACTAGGATATAAAGTTTAGCGGACCTCCGTGATTTCAACTTCTCTTCCCTCTTCGAGGAACGCTATTTTGATGCGCTTCTTTTCGATCGAGCCTTGGCGATTGAGGCGAACCACCATTACTTCCCCTTCTCTGATCCAATCTAGTTGGGTTACATAATAGTCTGGGTATTGCAAATCTCCTATCGTGCAGATCGGTCTTGGCCCATCTGTCTGGCGAATCGTCAATAAAGAAGCACTGCCTTCTGGGAATACCTTTTGTACGATCATCATTCGATCAGCTTGCTGACCTTCTGGTCCCCAGCCATACGGATTGAGCGTAACTAGATTATTGGTAATCACACCAGGAAATCCGTCTGGGAATCTAAAGAGATCATTTTGAATCCGAATGGGTTCTCGATTTTCAAAAAACACGCGATCGCTCTTTATGACTTGATTGCCGAAAATGAAAAACTCGTGATCTTGGGGGAGTCGATTGAGGTGGTAGGACCTGACGAGGAAGCGTTCGGCACGGCCGGATTCAAAATTGAAAGACTCGTATCTAAAAGGCTGATTGACAAAACCCACCTCTGCCAATTGATGGCTAAAAACCCCCTCTTTATATATCAAACCTTCAACTTCTACCTGGCAAGGCATCCAATCATCCATGGTATAAACCCCCAAAGGATGGAAATTGAGTTGCGCAAAGACTTTGTTGGGTACTGGGGTGAAATTGGTGTTTAGAGGCCGTTTGAGATTGATTAAGTTGAAAGTAACGGGTTTATGTTCTTCTCTATAAGAGGAACTGGATAGGATCGGCTTGGCCGTTTGCCCGTATGAATTGCTCTTAAATATATCTACCATCATTCGCAAACTTTTCAGTTCAGGAAGACGGACAAAGCCTAGAGCTTGAGGGCTAAACTTTGCTGTGATAGTATAGCCATCGCCTCTCTCATGTTTTTCGGCGACGTATTCGATTCCTGCTTCTAGATCCCCGAGCTTGATTGACATTCCTTGTTCAACCCAACGCATATCTTTTCGATTGAGATGGATCGGTGGACGATTGTCTGGAAAGAGTGCAAACTGAACCATCCCATAAGGGACCTGTGCGTCTTTAAGCAAGGCCGGAATAGGCAGCCTCAGGCTATCTTGAATGATCTGTTCCCGACTAGGGTAATCAAAAGCTTGTAAAAAGCTATTGCGATCAATACTATTGGCATATTCGGAATAGGCGCTAAAAAAGCGAGGTTTTACCGGCATGGGTTCACCTCTCGTCCGCATCTGTTCTGAAGCGGCAACTACATAGTTTGGGTGAAACTGATAGTCAAAGTTTTGCGGATATGCATTCTTTGGCAATGCAAACCAGATTTCAACATGGTCTGAGAACCGAAAATTGGGATGAGCGTTGATATTGGGGTCTTGGACATCAATGACAAGGCTTAAGCTATTACCGTTTGAGTATAGCTGAACACTGGCTGCTTGAGGTAATGTGTTAGCAGGGCCTATTTCTCGACTTTTAACCGCTGGATATAAGCGTTCTAGTGAGAAGTCAGGTTGTTGACCGAACAAAAAAGTCGGTATAACAAAGCTTAACTGTAGTATGCGGGTAGCAAGATTCATAAAGAGTGATACCTTCCAGACCTGATAACGTAATATACCAGCTTTGGGTAAGTACTTTTCTCCGTTATTTCTCTAACACTAACATTGAGGGGTGTTTTTTACAGAAAAAGATTATTTCAAACTAGATAGATCTACTACTATCCCTTTGATCTTTTTACTGGCTAGGCTCTTTTTGACTTGATTGGCTTGTGCTTTCTTATCAAAGGGGCCTACTAGTATCCTAAAGACAGGCTTCCCATCCTTAAGGCTGCTTTGAACCATGGTATTTTGAATGCCTTTTTCGGCTAAATCATCCATGGCTGCCATAAGGCGATAATAGTTAAAAAATGCTCCAACCTGTACGCCATAGCCTTCTGCATCTAGCTTGAAAGCTACAAATTGATAGAGGGCTGGGGTATATTTTGCAGCATCTTCCATGCCCGGAGCCGGAGCTACTGGAGCGGTTTCTTTGGTTTGGGTAGTATTTGTGCTAGGATTTTGAGCGGCTCCACCAACAATCAAATTACCAGCATGATCTCTCAAAGGTAAATTGCCAACGTTCCGCGGAGGGCTCGGCAAAGTATTAGGAGGAGTGCTGCTGTTATTAGTATTGGGGCGCGATGGCGCGGTTGGAGGACGATAGGTATTATTAGTAGTAGCAGGCACAGAAGTACTGGCAGTATTACTAGAACCTATAACTTCAATCTTGACAGGGGCTATTCCATCACGGACCAAGCCTATTTGAGCTGCCGCTGAATAAGATAGATCGACAATACGGCCTGCTTTATGTGGGCCGCGATCATTTACCCTTACTACGACTGACTTACCATTGTCTGTGCGGGTAACACGCAATCGGGTGCCAAATGGCAAGGTTCTATGAGCTGCCGTGAGTTTATTTCTGTCATAAGGCTCTCCATTAGCGGTAGGTTTGCCTTGAAAGCTATCTGCGTAATAAGATGCTTCTCCTCGTTCGGTTTGTGCTGTCAACAGGGTCAGCATCAGCATCATAAGGCTAAAAAACGATGCAATTTTCAAACTATTCTGCATAAATCCCAGGGGTTTGTTTGTTGTTGTTGATACTGCAAAGTACAATTTTCTTAAAGTTTATCCATATTTATGCTAGCCTCATAATGGCTGATTGCACTATCTTTGAGATAATGGAAATCAAAATCTATACCGATGGCTCTTCTCGTGGTAACCCCGGTCCAGGCGGTTATGGTGCTGTTATGATTTATGGTAAGCACCGCAAGGAACTTTCCCAAGGATATCGCTTGACTACTAACAACCGCATGGAGTTATTAGCGGTCATCGTTGCCTTAGAGACGATCAAAAAACCAGGCATGCAAGTCGTTGTCTATACTGATTCTCGTTATGTCGAACAGGCTGTAACTAAGAAATGGGTCCTGGGTTGGGAACGCAAAAACTATAAGGACAAGAAAAATCCAGACTTATGGCGTCGTTTCCTGATTGTTTATCGCAAGCATCACGTTCGCATGCAATGGGTAAAAGGACACTCTGGTCATCCTCTCAACGAACGCTGTGATCAATTGGCTACTGAAGCCGCTGATGGATACGATCACTTAGTAGATGAAGGCTTTGAAGCGAGCAAGAGCAAAAAAAGCGGG
Organism: Bacteroidia bacterium; assembly: GCA_045106675.1. Lineage (GTDB taxonomy): Bacteria > Bacteroidota > Bacteroidia > J057 > J057 > JBCAWW01. The sequence goes on along the minus strand of JBGCFA010000164.1, from coordinate 4,141 downwards.
GATTTGCTGGACTAGATTGTCTGTTATTCACAAACCTTCCACTCATGAACAAACACTTACTCATTTGCCTGCTATTATTAAGCGGGCTTTTCGTACAGGCGCAAGACAGTAAAAATGTCTCTTTTGTCGGCAATCTGCCTTATGCTGATGAACTCAATGATATCTGGGGCTATACCGATAGCCAAAACAATGAATATGCTTTAGTCGGGGTTACTACAGGAGTTTCTATCGTGGATTTGAGTATTCCGACTAATCCGGTAGAACTGCATTTTATGCCTGATACCTTCTCTAATTGGCGCGATCTCAAGACCTTTGGCTCCTACGCCTACGTCAGCAATGAAACCCATGGAGGCATTCGGATCATTGATATGAGTGCCTTGCCGGGAAATGTAATCTATAAAGACACCATTATCGCTGGAGTAACTACTTCGCACAACATTTATCTCGATGATGGTTATCTATATGTTGTCGGCACCAATAATTTCAGCGGTGGTATGGCGATCTTTGACCTCAATACAGATCCTTGGAACCCCAATTTTGTGGGCAGCTATGATGTGCGTTATGTACATGATGTTTACGTTCGCAATGACACTGCTTACCTCGCCGAGATCGAAAAAGGATTTTTGAGTATCGTCGATGTCAGTGATAAGACTAATCTAGTTACGGTAGGAGAACGCACTTATAATGATGCCTTTACTCACAATACTTGGTTAAGCGACAATAGTAATATTTGTTTTACTACTGATGAATATGATGAGGCCTATATCAATGCTTGGGACGTTTCAGACCCTAGTGATATTCAATATTTAGACCAGATTCGCTCTAGTGTCAGTGATGAAACTGCCGCACCGCACAATGTACATGTCCTCAATGACTATCTGTTTACTTCCTATTATCGGGATGGGCTGCATATCACAGACGCCAGTCGCCCCGGTAATCTAGTGGAGGTTGGCTATTATGATACCGCAGATACTTTAGATGGTGGAGGCTTCAATGGTGCCTGGGGAGCCTATCCTTTTTTGCCTTCAGGTTTGATCCTGGTTTCAGATATTGAAAAAGGGCTTTTTATTGTCCAACCCAATGTCTTGCGTGCCTGCTTTTTGGAGGGTATGATTACTCGACAAGACAATAGTATGCCTCTGAGCAATGTCGATGTACGTTTCTTGGCCAATACAACTAATGATCTGAGCCGTACTACTGGAGAGTATGCTATTGGAATAGCAGATGCAGGAACCTATGAAGTGGAGTATTCTAAATATGGATTTGAGACAGATACTTTTTCTGTCGCCTTGGCGAACGGGCAAGTAATCATTCAAGATGTAGCCCTAGTACCTCTCAATCGAACGGATTTGACCATCATTGTGGAGGACGCAAACACTAATCTACCGATAGACGGCGCGATCATTGAGGCTACTGCACCCATGGAGGCTGCAATTTTTGAGCTTTTGACCGATAACAATGGAATCTATCAAAACAATGATTTTGTAATCAATCCCTATGATCTCATCGTAGGGAAATGGGGCTATATCACGCAAAGCATGAGTGCTTCCATCGATAGTCTCAATGATACATTGACTTTTCTATTGGCCCCCGGTTATTATGATGACTTTGCTTTGGACTTTGGGTGGACAGAGTTCGGCAACGCCAATCGAGGTCGCTGGGAACGTGGCGAACCGATCGGAACCTATGAAACCTTCTTGGGACTAGGGATTCAAAACCCTGAATTTGATCTTCCCAATGATATTGGTGATGAATGCTATGTAACGGGCAATGATGGGGGAGATGCTTTCGGCGATGATGTCGATAGAGGTTTTACACAACTCGTTTCTCCACCGATGGATCTGACCATCTACCAAAACCCTAAGATTCATTACTCTTGGTGGTTGCTCAATTACACCTTGACTGGTGGCGGCGGCAAGGGCAATGACTTTCTCGCGGTCAGCTTGACTGATGGGATTGATACTTTTGAAGTTAAGCGATATGGTGGAGCTTTTGACACCTTGTGGAACGCTACCACCGAGCTATACGTACGGCAGTATTTTGATTCTTTGACCAATCCTTTTCAGCTGATTTTTTATACGCAGGATTTAGAAAGTAGCAATGCAGATGCGGTTGAAGCTGCGATTGATGGATTTTTGGTCGTAGAAGGACCTGCGCTAGCGATTGAAGATGACGCTCTTGCTAATTTTGCGGTCAATGCATATCCCAATCCTGTCGGAGAACTATTGCAACTAGACTATCAAATGCCCCCTGATTGGCAATTTGAAAAATTAGAAGTGCAACTTTTTGATGTGCAAGGAAGACAGCTTTTGCTAGATTTTACTGAGAAAACGGAGCAATCCGTGCGTTTAAATTTCCCTCACCCCAACGGATTTTACCTCCTGCGAATTAATTACGATGGACAGTTCATCCGCCAAATCAAACTATTGAAGTAAGGATAAGGACTCAATTGGAGCGTCTATGTTTGATGCAAGGGACAAGTATGTGTAAATTCTCATATGCTTATCCGTTTGCTATTCTTTAGCCTGCTCAACCTGTTATTACTTTCTTCATTCGCTCGGATCACTAGTCCTACTATCGAATATGAGGCTGATCGTATTCGTCTTATATGGACGGTAGAGGAGAATGATGATGTACAATCTTTTGTCGTTGAACGCAGCGAAGAAGATGGCTACTTCATTGCCGTCGAAGAAATCTCTGCTCTGTATTACAACAATCCTGCGCTAGATTTTCGCTACGAAGACACTCGGCTGACTTCGGGCAAAGGCTATCGTTATCGCTTGCGATACCGCTATTCAGATGGCCGCAATCTGTATAGCAAAACTATTTCCGCTTTCTTCGAAAAGCCTCAGTTCGTCTTTCATTCACTATATGCTTGGCCGGAGTCATTGGACCACCTTGGGATTGACCTAAGCGTTCACGAAGCGTGTAAACTAAATGTGAGCGTGCTAAATCCACAAGGTTCCGAGTTATATCAAAAAAGCTTGGACCTCCATTATGGGACCCATAGTCTGGAGTTGAGTTTTCCTGATTTGGCGCAGGGCTATTATTATTTACGCTTAGAAAGCGAACACATGGTTCACATCAAAGCATTTGTGATAGAGTAGGCTTTGTGGCGAACTGCTTTTTTACGTTCCAATCATTCTATTAGCACAAGCTAGGCTTAAACCTTGCTGTCACATTGAGCGGATCCCGATAATGTCTTTATTCTTAATCGTTCCGCGAAGCGGAGAAGACGATTAAACGTCCCAAAGAGACTAAGATATTTGAGATTTCTCCTCGCTACACTCGTTCGAAAGCGCGTTCCGCGCAGCGGGAAAACCACTCAAGATACTTCTATCTAAATCTTACTCTAATGAAACCACCGATAAACACTGCCTAAATCCTGTTGCAGATTAGTCGCTTCAAAATAATAGGTATGCCCAGCGTTTCGCAGGATATTTTTGAGATAGGAATTCTTCCCATTTCCTTGTTCACTGCTTAGTGGTCCTAGTGCCTGCATCCACTCCAAGGCTTCTTGATGCGCCGGATCTGTTTTGGTAGAAAAAGCCGCGATTTGGCTCTCTAGTTCCGCGATGGAGCGGATCTCCTGTCCCTGCTCACCTAAACCCAAGGTCTCGGTACTCAGATACTTTTCCAGCAATACGTCATTGCTGTACTGAGGAATTTCCTTTATTACATCTTGCGCATTGATACCAGCCAAAGCGATGAGAGCCGCGCCACTCAGCAAGGTCAGCCAAGACAACCTTTGCCACCAAGGCAAGCGAAAAGCCTGCTGCCAATCACCGCTATGGTATTTGTCCAGCCAACCTTCTTGAAAGAGGAAGCGCATTTTGGCTTGTAGGCTAGTATTTTCTGGCTCAAGGGCCGCTTTTTGCACCGTCTGCTGGACTTTGTTGGCTAGATTTGAGGATTCTACTTCCTTCTCCTTGAGAACGCTCAAGATCGCTTGACGGGCCTTGGTTTCAGTCTCTTCATCCATACCTTGCATCAACCTACTCTGTACTGCCGCAGGCATCTGACCTTCTTGTATGAAAGGCAACTGGCTCAGTTTCATGAGAGCGTCATATTGTAAGGAGCTTGTTTCTACCTCTTGATCTTCACGCATTGCGTTGCCGACTCGCAGGATCATCTCCCATCG
>JBGCFA010000163.1:0-28325 GCA_045106675.1 Bacteroidia bacterium | reverse complement strand
ATAACGAGCCGCGATCTCACGGTGTATAGGGGCGCCTTCCATCGGACTGGCTGAGAAACCATGTAGATAGACGATGGCATAAGGCGTCTTGCGTACAGAATCCGCCCAATAGAAGCGTGATTCATTATCGGGCTTGATATTTTCGACGCGAGATTCTCGCTGGGCGACAAAGCCTTCTAAATCAGCTAAAGCTGTCGAAATAGTAGCTTTTTCGGCCTTGATAGCAGTATATTTGGGTCTGGGTCCAAAAGCGACCACAGCAATGATCAATGCGACTAATCCGAGTAGTATGTATTTTTTTTTCATGTGTGTAGAGCTATTCGCCTTCAATTTAGCTAATCTCGAGTCGACATGAAAAAACGCTCCTACCTCATCTATGGCTTTTTGAGCCTCGCTACCTTGATGTTGGGTTACACTTCTCGCTGGCAAGTGAGTTGGTACCCTAGCATCTGGGCCGAATATGCAGGCGACACCCTCTGGGCAATGCTGGTATATTGGCTGATCAGTTTGGTATGGCGCAGCCTCTCTTTCATCAAAGTAGCAGGATTGGCAGCGGCATTTGCCTATTTAATCGAGTTTAGTCAACTATATCAGGCGGATTGGATCGTCGCCTTGCGGAACACTTTTGTGGGTAGCTTAGTTCTCGGTCATGGCTTCCTGTGGAGTGACTTTGTCTGCTATAGTCTCGGCATCGCTTTGGCCTATATCATTGACCGTTATTTTTTCTCCTTGGGGTATAGCCACTCAAAAGCGGCATAAACGGCTTTGTGCAAAATCGTAGCATGATCCTCTGTCAATATTGGTTGGTAATTGACTACCAGTTTTTCATTACCTGACTCTTGCATCGCCTTCACAAGCGCATCGGCTACTTTGTGCATGACAGGGTGTTCCTCACCGAGGGAAACAAAGACCTCTGCCTCGATCTCGGTGTGAGACACAAAATAATCCTCAGCACTTTTTACCAAAGATTTCTTATCCCACCACAAGGAAGGGCTGACAATGATATAGCGGTTGAATAAGGCAGGTTTTTTCATCAAAAACTCTGTCGCCATCAAACCACCTAATGATTGACCGATAAGGGTGCTCTCCTCATTGACGAGGTAGCGTTCCGCGACTAGCGGTATCACTTCATCCTCCACAAAGGCCATAAAAGCGGCAGCTCCTCCGCTAGTAGGGAGAGCCTCAATATCTTCTTTATCCCTACTCGGGAACGTAAAATCTCGGTAGCGGTCCACATTGGCAATGCCTACTACAATTGATTTAGGTAACAACTCATACATGTTAAGGAATTGGACCAAACCGGCGATGTGAGGGAAGTCTTCATTGGCTGAACCATCAAGCACATAGATGACCGGATAGGTTTGGGCAGAATCCGGATCGTAATCTTGTGGTAGATAGATATTCAGGGTCCGTTCCTCGAAGAGAGATTTAGACTGGATTTTTTCGACTACGCCAAAAGGGAATACTTCTCTGGCATCAGAATAACGTGGATCGGGAGTTTGTGCAACCAATTGAGTGCTAAGCCCAATTAACAGTAGGCAGAGTAAAGTGTTTTTCATCTATTAAAGAACGTCTTTTCTTCAAAAAAAAGAAAACAGAGATGTAGTTGATACTTGTCAAACGTCATCACCATAGCTAATCAGATTACCCATTTCCTAATCCCTATACATGAACTCTTTTTCACGCCTATTTCTATGTTTTTTTTCCTTGCTCCTCACCTACTCGACTCAAGCCCAAACCCATGAATGGTCCTATAATCTCGGTTCAACTAGTAATGATGAAGGTCGAAAAATCGCCACCGATGACCAAGGCGATGTATATATCACGGGTGTATTCACGGGAACGGTAGATTTCAACCCAGGAATTGGCACTATAAATAGAACCAGTGCTGGAGGACAAGATGGTTATGTAGTAAAACTTAGTAAAGCAGGCGTTTTTCAATACGTTTACACTTTTGGAGGAACGACCAATGATCTGCCCATCGATATCGCTGTAGCGGATGATGGCACAGTATATCTAGTAGGCGTTTTTAGAGGAACAACAGACTTCAACCCCACCAGTTTATTTGGCTTCAATCGTACCAGTAATGGGCTGGAAGACCTCTTTTTATTGCGACTCAACCCTGCCGGAGTTTTCCAATGGGTAGTGAACGTTGGCGGCACACAAAATGATGGTGCTCATGATGTGGAGATTGATAGTAATGGAGATGTGATCATTACTGGTGGCTTTGAAGGTTTGGTCATTAATTTCAACCCTTTGGGCACAGCTAGTAATCGTACTGCCTTAGGAGATGAAAACGTTTTTGTGGCCAAGTATCAAAATAATGGTTTGTTAACATGGGTACGTTCCTTTGGCAATGGTACTGATGACGATCTAGCTACTGGCATTGCGGTGGATAGCAATGATGATGTATATATCTGCGGCCACTTTGAGGGAAACATTGATTTTATCCCCGGCGCGGCAGGCGGTTTAGTAACCAATGCTAGTGGAAGAGACGGGTTCTTACTAAAATATAATGCCGCTGGTACTGAACAATGGTACCGTCATTATGATGGAACTTTGGAGGTAATCCCTAGAGCCGTTACAGTTTCTCATATGGATGAAGTCTATGTTACGGGCTACTTTCAATCAAGCGGGGTAGATTTTGATGGTACGACGCTAAATAGCGCAGGTGCAACAGATATTTTCATTGGGAAATACGATATCAATGGCACCCAAGAATGGATGCAGCGCTATGGCAATACACGCAATGATGTTGGGGAGGATGTAGTAGTTGCTCCCTGCGGGAACGTCTTTTTTGGTGGTTCAGTAGAAGGGACGGTTGACTTTGATCCAAGCGCTGGCGTGGCCAATGTCGTAGCCCCCTTCAGTAGTGGCTTCTTTACCAACTATGGTTATTTCGGAGCCTCGCTGAGCGAAACGGGCAATCTTCGTTGGGCCAGTGGAGGAGGTAATGCGAGTGGTACAGCAAGAATCAATGGCATCGCTTTAGACGATTGTGAGAACGTCATTGCCACAGGCGTGATCAGTGCCGCTACTCCACTGGATTTTAATAGTGCGGCGCTCAATAGCCCTGTTGGTGGTACAGACTTCTTTGTAAGCAAACATACTTTACCCAATGTTACGGTAAGCAATACACTCTCTGCTAATAGAGGAAGCTTTCATAACGCAATTGATTGTGCCAATACCCGAATTGGTCGCGATACGGTTTTATTTTGTCTTAGAGGGGTTCCGACTACGGTACATACCTTTACTGCACCGATTAGCCAACCTACGATTATAGATGATTCGACAATTGTCTATGCTCCTTCTCAACCAGATTACTTCTTAGGTAAAATCCTGATGAATGATCCGCTCTTTGTCAGTAATAGTGATTATTCAGAAGTTCATGGCCTCCATATCAATGGAAACGCTGGCAACCTTGGCCTCTATCTCTTAGACTCCAATCATGGGTTGCTCAAAGATAATGTTGTAGGTGGTAGCTTACATGGAGTTCGAGCCACCAACTCAAAGCATCTAAGGGTTGAGGGCAATATTTTGGGGTTGGAGCCAGATGGCATTAGCCCAGATGGCAATACTTCTTACGGTATCATTCTCGAAGGCGACAGTAGACAAGTCGGCGGCACAACTGCTGCACAAAGCAATATTATTGCGAGTAATCAGCATGGTATCGCGCTCATTGGCGATCACAATATCATCCAAGGCAATATCATCGGCACAGACCTTAGCCAAACGCTCGTCAGGGCTAATACTAACAATGCTATTACGATCTTCACCACAGCGGACAGTAATCTTATCGGGGGTTCCATAGCGGGGGCAGGCAATGTCATTAGCAATTCCAATTATGGTATTTTTGCCAATAGTCCATCTGTAAGTAATACCTTTAGTCAAAACAGTATTTATTGTAACAGTCTGGCCGGCATTGAATTAGGCGGCGCCAATAATGGCATGGGTTTTCCGGTCATCGTTACGCCAGATTTGAGTGGGGTAAGCGGTACCGCTAATCCGGGAGAAGTGGTCGAATTATTTGAAAACAATACTAGTGGCTGTCTGGGTGCGCCTTGTCAAGGCAAAACTTTTTTAGGTAGTGCTATTACCAATGCAGGAGGCATCTGGAATGTAGCCGGTCCTTTTCCGATTGGGATGAGTGTGACAGCGACGGCTACCGATGCACAAGGCAATACTTCGGAGTTTAGTCTATGTAATGCCATAGACGCACTCTTAAAGGCCCAGCAAACAATAGAAGAGGCATTAACGCCAGAAATCGATGCGTTTATCCGTCTCAGTCCAAATCCGACCCATGATCTTTGTCAGCTCACATGGCCGTATGAGGGAAGCGTTCAGCTCAGGCTGCTCAACCCAAAAGGCCAAGTCATCATGCAAAAACGGATCGAAAATATTGAGCAAACTAGCCAACTAGATCTTAGGACTTTAGCTCAAGGCATCTACATAGTTGAGGTGATGAGCTCCTCCGGAGAACGCCAGACTGCAAAAATATTGAAACGCTAATGGGTTTCAATGGTATGTAGTACAGAGTGAAATAATACTTATTACCGCTTCGCGGAACGATAAAAGGGCTTGTCTTAACAGACGAGCTCTTTTGGTTTGTACTGCATTGCGGTTTTGAGTACAAACGTTTTGCAAAGCAGAGAAAAATCTATCGACATGGCTAAAGATGATATGAGAAAAATGTGCCTAAAAAGGTTCGATTAGACTAAGCGTTCCGCGAAGCGAGAAAAGTATCAGGCACACATTTGAAAAGCAAGATTGCAAAGTGTAGTTTATAGCGAATATTGAATAGACACATTATTGATTCGATTTTACCCTAACATTATGCGCAAGCTACTAATAACAATCTTCCTATTGAGTTGGATAGGGACCTCAGATTTATGGGCTCAAACCTATTTACCTGCAATATTTACCAATGCAGGCAATCCCGGAGGCCTTAATACTGAAGCAGATGCGCCAGGTCAATTTAATTGGACGACCATTCAGGCAGGAAATCAGGCGGCTAATATTTGGTCCCCTCCTACTGCCATTCCATTTGCTTTTTCCTTTTTTGGACAAACCGTAACGCAATTCAAAGCTAGCCTCAATGGAGTCGTTACCTTTGATATCGCATCTACCGTAATACCGGGACCTAACACAAATTTGGCGAGTGCCAGTTTGCCCAATCAGTCTATCTGTGCTTTTTGGGATGAGTTTACGGCCAATGCCCCAACAGGAGGCAATGATGAAATTCGTACCAAAGTATTTGGAGCAGCTCCTAATCGACAACTCTGGATCAAATGGTATTCTTTTGAGATCGGCAGTCCAACGGTAAGTTATTCTTATGTAGCCGTCGTCTTAGAAGAAAGTAGTAATAAAGTGTATGTAGTTGACCAATGGACTAATCCTGCCACTCAAAATACCGCTACCATTGGCGTACAGCAAGATGGTTCTAATGCCGTCCAGATCGGGACAAACAACATCTCGTTTGCAGGCAATGGCAATACTACTGCTGACAATGATTATTTTGAATTCTTGCCTATTTCTGGCGTAGCCGATGATCTACTTAGCTATGCGATCATCAATCCAATAGATGATGGTTGTGGTGAAGCGACAAGTCCAGTTACGATCGGAATTCGCAATGTTGGAACGAATCCTGCGACTGGTATTCAGGCTTCATTTACTTTAGATGGAGGTACTCCTATCAGTCCTGAGACGGTCCCCGGAACGCTCAACCCAGGTGATAGTATCCAATACACATTTACTGCCACGGCAGATATTTCAGCCATTGGGCCTCATACGATTTTTGGCAGGACGATTCTCACGGGAGATGGCGACCCGAGCAATGATACTACTTCAGTAGTATTAGAAACCGTTGCAGCTTTAAGTACGCCATTGTCAGCCGTAGACTTCACTGCCTTTAATGGAGGCAATTTAGATGTCCTTTTTCCAGGCTGGACCGAAGCCTCTGGCAATCCAACTCCACTAGGTTTAGCCTCTGCTTGGGGGGAGGATGATTTTGGTAATGATCCTGCGAGTCCTAATGGTTCCGCAGCAAGAATTACACTTTCGGCTAATTCAGATGATGAATGGATCATTAGCCCGAAATTCAATCCTGATGTGAATTCAGTGGTCATTTATGATCTTGCCATGACGGCAAATTTCAATACTGCTCCTTCACAGTTTGGCTCTGATGATTATTTTCAAATAAGAGTTTCGACAGACTGTGGCCAAACCTATACAGCATTGAGGACCTATACTGCAGCCACTCCGATCAGCAATACAGGACAAACTGATACGGTTGATTTAAGTGCCTATGCAGGACAGGATATCTTTCTCGGCTTCTTCGCCTCTTAGGGCAGTGTAGATGATCCCGGTTCAGCGGCTTTATTTTTGGACAACATTCAACTAAGCCAATTATTGGCGGTAGATGTAGGCGTAACGGCAGTATTGCAACCCACCAATGCGTTCTGCTATGGGCAGAATGAAACGATATTAGTCGAAATCAGAAACTTTGGCACGGCTGCGATTGATTTTGCCACTAATAATGTAAGCGTATCAGCGGATGTAAGCGGCGCCAATACAGGCACTTATACTACCCTCATCGACACAGGCTCTTTGGCTTTTGGATCGAGTATGCAGGTAGTAGTGAGCAATAGTGTAGACCTTTCTAGTCCGGGCAACAATACCTTGACCGCATACAGCGCCAATATTGTTGATACTAACGTATTGAATGACACTACGATCAGTAGTGTCGAAACAACACCAACCGTTACCGCCCCATTTATAGAAGACTTTGAGACATTTACCAATGCAGGCCCTTCCAGTACCACGCCCGGCTTTCTCGCCAACGGATGGACAAGAGATTTTACAGGTACGATTGGTTGGCATGTAGGTACAGACGGAGCGGCATACTCAAATGGCACTGGTCCAATAGATGACCATACACCAAATGGCATCAACTATATGTATACCGAGGTTAGTAATCCAGCTCAGGCAGGAGACACCTTCCTCTTATACAGTCCTTGTATCGATATGGGCAGCTTGATGAATCCTTATTTTGTCTTTTGGTATCATATGTTTGGATCAACGATGGGCACGCTAGAAGTGGACATTATTGCCAATGATACTGCTACCACTGTATTTAGTCTAAATGGGCAACAACAAGGCGCTGAAACCGCTGCATGGATTCCTGATACAACAGAACTAGCTCCCTATATCGGACAAACCATCCAGATCGTATTTAGAGGGGTTAGAGGAGCTAATTTTGATGGCGATATGGCCATTGATGATGTAGGCGTTTATGAACGCTCTCCGATAGACCTTACTGCTACTGCCCTCATCAACCCCCTTGGCTTAGGCTGTTTTAGTGCTAATGAAGCGCTCACAGTTCGAATAGCCAATGTCGGCACTGACACCGTTTTCTTTGGCAGCAATAATGCACAAGTTGATGTCGGTGTCCTAGGTCCAATATTGACCAGCTATAACACTACTCTCTCTACGGGAACTTTGAATCCGGGAGATTCTTTGGACGTGGTAGTTACCAATGCAGGAAACTTTAGCTCTTTCGGGATCTATGATATGACGATCTCGGTTAGCACAGTAGGCGATCTCAATACGGTCAATGATTCACTCTTTGATTTTATCACCCAAAATATCACCTTCCCCACACCCTTTACAGAGGATTTCGAAACCTTTGTTTCCAGTCCTAATGCAGGAGATCCAGGTAGTTTGACCATAGGTTGGACCCGTAATTTTGAAGGCAATGTCGGTTGGCATGTCGGAGAGGATGGCGCAGGTTACTCTATCGGTACAGGGCCCGTAGATGACCATACTAACGGAGGCAGTAATTATATCTATCTAGAAAGTAGTGTTCCCGCTTTGCCCGGAGAAGTATTTGAATTGTATAGTCCTTGTATCAATCTAACGAATCTAAATCTTCCGGGCCTTTCCTTTTGGTATCATATGTTTGGTGCCGATATGGGAACGCTAGAAATCGATATCATATCGGGAGGTGTGGTTGATACCGTATTTTCGCTCAGTGGTCAGCAGCAAACGGCTGAAACCGATGATTGGCAACAAACGATTATTCCACTGCTTAACTATAGCGGAGTGATTCAAGTTGTATTTAGAGGAATCAGAGGAGCAGACTTCACCAGTGATATCGCAATAGATGATGTTAATATCTTTGACCTCCCACCTTATGATTTGGCAATTGTCGGTTTACAATCACCAACCAATCCATCTTGTCTTGGTCCCAATACGACAATCGAAGTATTGGTCGAAAACCAAGGGTCTGATACATTAGACTTTGCCGTCGATACGGCAACAATTGATGTGATGATTACAGGGCCAATAAATAGTAATTATACTTTAGAATTAAATAGTGGAATCATCCCAGCGTTCGGCGCAGCCAGCTATGTGGTAAGCAATACTGCAAATCTGGGAGCAGCTGGAACATACGACATACTGATTACAGGCTTTATAGACGGAGATGCCAGTGTCACTAATGATACTATACTTGCCAGTCGCACGAGAATTAGCCCACTGATCCCCACTCTTACACCCGTGAGTTTTAATGGCTTTACAGGCGGCAATCTAGCTCTTGTATTTCCTGGATGGCAAGAAGCAGAAGGGACTACCAATCTACTTTTAGGTGGTTCAACTTGGACTGATGATACTTATGCAAATAATGCTGGAAGCCCTAACGGAATTGCTGCCCGATTGCGGGTAAACGCCAATACGGATGACGATTGGTTGGTTGGTCCTAAATTTCTAGCCGATAGCAATACCTATGTCTGCTATGATGTCGCCTTGACCCTTGCTAATTCAACGAATGCTTCGCAGTTTGGCTCTGACGATTTTCTTTCCGTCATGGTTTCCACTGACTGTGGGGGCTCTTTTAGTCCTATTTTCACTTATAGTAACGCTACGGTTGTGCCCCTGGCTAGTGGTCAAACCGATACACTAGACCTTAGCGCCTATCACGATCAGGAGCTCATCATTGCTTTCTATGCCTCAGAAGGCACAGTGGATGATCCGGAAGCCCTAGATTTATTTCTAGACAATATCTTGATCAAGAAAATCATAGAAAGTGATATTAAGGTAATCTCCGTAGAGGGCCCCGCCAGTGATTGTGGCCTAGGCACCAATGAAACGGTGAGTATTACCCTAGCGAATCTCGGTACCGATCCAGTCTCAACGGTAGAGGCTCAATATGCTATAGATGGATTGGCCTTTTCGACAGTAGAAACTCTCCCCACTGGCATAGCCGCCGGTGATACCATTAGTTATTCATTCACAACTACGGGTGATTTCTCCGGTGTTGGCATTCACGATGTAGTGGTAGTTGCCACTTCAGTAAGTCCCATGGATCTCAATGTACCCAATGATACGCTTGCAGCGAACCTTACCACCATACCGGTCATCTCTAGCTACCCCTATCGGGAAGACTTTGAAAATGGTGCAGGAGGTTGGGCCGCAGAAGGCAGCAACAATAGTTGGGCTTTAGGTACACCAGCCAAAACCATCATTAATGGTGCAGCGTCTGGTGCCAATGCTTGGGTAGTCGGTGGCCTTACGGCCAATTATGGACCGGGCGATCAGTCCGAAGTGATGAGTCCCTGTTTTGACATGACCAACGCACCTACTGGCGCTTGGGTTTCGATGGATATCTGGTGGGAATCAGAAAGCAGCTGGGATGGTACCGTTCTGCAAAGCAGTACTGATGATGGCGCCAGTTGGAATAATGTTGGAGCCTTTGGTGATCCATATAATTGGTATAATGACAATACCATCGACGCTGATCCAGGTGGTCAGCAAGAGGGTTGGACAGGTACAGTCGGCGATGGAGATGGCTCCAATGGCTGGCTACAGGCAAAACATCCGCTAGATGCCAATCTAATTGGGCAAAGTAATGTGAAATTTAGAGTAGCGTTTGCCTCAGACAACTTTGTACAGGACGAAGGTTTTGCCTTTGATAACTTTATCATTGGAGTGCCGCCTAGGGTAAGCTTGGGACCTGACACCACTGCCTGTGGAACAATGGTCTTAGATGCTGGATCAGCAAACGGCCTTCGCTATGAATGGTCAACGGGAGATACTACTCAAACCATCACACTGAGCAATGCCAGTGCTAGTCCACAGCAATTTGTCGTAAGCCTTACGGTAACAGATAGCATTGGGCTTTGTGGTACAGATAGCATCATAGTAGAAATCGCCACTACCAATCCAGCAGTTACTGCTTTGGTAGGAGATAGTATCACTTGTAATGCCGATTCAACTGGTAGTTTGCAGGCAAGCGGTAGTAATGGAATTGCTCCTTATACTTATTCATGGAATACAGTACCTCCTCAGAGTGGCGCAACGGCATTGATGGTTTCCGCAGGCACATACATGGTTACCCTCAAGGATGAGTACCAGTGTGAAGCCACTGCGAGTGTTGTGCTGAGTGAGCCAATCCCAATTGGTGCTAGCTTAGACAGTCTATTACTTAATGATTGTCCAGATGATTCTATCGGCGCGATTTTCCTAAGCGTAGGCGGTGGAGGTGGTGTGAGTCCATACACTTATCTATGGAGCAATGGCGATACCACACAGGACATTAGCAATTTGCCCGTAGGAACTTATACCGGTATCATCACAGATGCGAATGGCTGTACGCTCAGCGAAACCTTTATGGTGAGTGCCATCGATACCTTCCCTACGGCAGCATTTGACTTTATGCCTGTTGGTTCTACCATCAACTTCAATAGCCTATCCACTAATACCACTACTTATCTCTGGGACTTTGGTGATGGTAATACGAGTACTGCAACCAATCCAACCTATGCATTCGCCACAAATGATAGTTTCATTGTCAGTCTAACCGCTACCAATGATTGCGGCAGCAATACTGTAATTGATACCATTATCATCACTCAAGTAAGCATAGAAGATGATTGGCTAGATCAACAGATTCAGATCTATCCAAACCCTAACCAAGGTACTTTTGAGTTGCGTTTTGACAACTTACAGTTAGGAGACACCCGCCTGAAAGTACATAACCTATCAGGCCAAATAGTCTATCAGGAAGCTATTCGCCAAGTGAATGCTAACTATGTCCATACGATCCAGCTTCCAGTCAATCTCGCCAAAGGAGTATATGTCCTTGAGATTGTTAGCCAGGAGGGGATTGTACATAAACGCTTCATTCTAAAATAAGCTCCTGCATAAATAAAGCCCTCAGTTTGATTAACTGAGGGCTTTATTCTTTTATATATGCTAGCGTTCTGCGAGGCAGTCCAACTAAAAAGACAAACTATAATAACATCAGGATAGACTCCTTTGCTTACTCCTTCGGAGAACGCTCCGTCAAATCGGTTTTTACTTTTTTGGCGGGAACGCAATAAAATCTCGTTCATAACCACGTGTCCGCAACCAATCCCTTAAAGCGATGCCTGTTCCAGCTGGCCAAGGTTTTGCCTCTTCGATAGCTACAAACTTAAAATCCGCTAATTCGGTCTTATCAATGACCACTTCTCCTGCTTCCGCCACAACATGATAAACTAGGAGTAATTGGTTCATACGATGAAACTCATACATGCCAATAAAGCTGCCAATCTTTGCGTCCAATCCCGTTTCTTCTTTTACTTCACGCAAAACCGCATCATCTGGATGCTCTCCCGCTTCCAAAAAGCCTGTAACCAAAGCATACCAAGAGCTCGGCCAACCGATACTTTGTACAAAGATCAATTGTCCGTCTCGCTCTACGATAGCGCCTACCACTGGTGTGGGATTATTCCAGTGTACAAAGCCACATTCTTGATCTGGGCAAGCGATACGAGTTCTACCGCCATGTTCGGCTTCTACTAGAGGCGTTCCGCATTGCGGGCAAAATTTAAAGTTACTCAAATTGGGTTGGGGTTAGGGAATGAGGGACAAGATTTTGCTTTACGGGCAATTCCAAATTGATTAAATGTGCCCGCAAAAGATGGACACAATATGCCTGCGCAAGATTGATAATGGTGGCGGCGCTCCCGAAAGCATTCGGGATTGCACCGCTACAAGCTTTCTTTGGCTTCCAAAAGGCCGAATTGTACCAAGTGATGGGTGATGTGCTTATAGTGAAATTGCTCCCAATCCACGGGGCCTAGTTCGCCAAAGGCTGGATGCAAAAAAGTAGCTCCTTCATCAAGGGAAGCCATAAAATCATAATATTTATCAATTTCGGAAATGGTCTTTTCTCTTGCCTGTTCGAGATTCTCGAATCGCAATGGAATCAAAATACCCTCTTTTAAACCGACACCATTTACAGATTTACCAAATGGCTTATCGCTGCGCAACCATGCAAGGCGTCTGGGTATTTTTTCTTCAGGGATCGCAAGGGGAAAATTGAGTTTGCCGCGGCTCATCGCAAAAGCGCCACTCAAATGCTCTACCATATGTTGGGCAGACATGATTCCCCAAGCTGGCTTTGTATCAGCCTTCAACTGCGCTAATTTGGCAGGGAATAATTCGCGAAGAAAAGTAGTTTTTTCGGATTGCATAGAGATTATTTTTGGCGCCAGAAAAAAGGCGAGATGAGCATGAGTACAGTAAAAAGTTCCAAACGTCCGAGCAGCATATAAAATGATAAAAACCATTTACCAAAGTCCGGTATACGTGCAAAGTTGATGGCATCTTGTGGGCCGACCTCTCCAATACCAGGACCTATATTGCCAAGGGTTGCAGCTACCGTACCTAGGGCCGTAGAAAAATCAGGAGTCATAAATGACATGACAAAAGTCCCAAATACAAAGAGCAAAATAAAGATCAGAAAGAAAGCGACAATCTTAGAGATCGTATCTTGATTGACGGCCTTATTGTTAAAACGTACGGGCAAGATCGCCTTGGGATGTATTTGGCGTTTGAGTTCGAGATAACTGTTTTTGGTTACCAATAAAGTCCGTACAAACTTTACGCCTCCACTGGTCGAACCCGCACAGGCACCCGAAAACATCAGTACAAAAAAGAGCACGGTCAGGAAGTTGCCCCATTCGGTAAAGGCTTCTGTTCCAAAGCCAGTAGTCGTTACGACCGAGATGACTTGGAAGGCCGCGGCGCGGAACGATTCTTCTATTCCATAGGTTCCATTATAGATCAAAATGCCAGTGACTCCGCCTATCAAAATCAAACTAACAAAGAAATAATATCGAAACTCTTCATTACCCCAAAGTCGCATAGGTTTACCTCGCAAGGCAAAATAGGTCAAAGCGAAGTTAGTACCCGCCAAAAACATAAATATGATAACTACATATTGGCTATAAGCGCTAAAGCCACCCATGCTGGCTTGACTAGTCGAAAATCCTCCCGTAGAGAGCGTTGACATAGAATGACAAAGCGCTTCGTAAAAATTCATATCTCCAAGCCATAGCAAAAGCATTTCAGCAGCTGTAAGCGAAACATAAATGATCCACAAACGCTTTGCCGTTTCTTTGACTCGCGGGGTGAGTTTATCGGGAGTTGGCCCCGGTACTTCTGCCGCATAGAGCTGCATCCCACCAATGCCGAGCAAAGGCAATATCGCAATGGTCAAAACGATAATTCCCATCCCCCCAATCCAATGGGTCATAGCTCGCCAAAAATGCAAACCATGCGGTAAGGCTTCGATTTTTTCGCCTAAAATCGTGGCTCCTGTAGTGGTAAAACCAGACATAGTCTCAAAAAAGGCATCTGTAAAGGTGTCTATTGGATAGCCTTCGCCTACCGTAAACTTGGCTAAATAGTAAGGCAAAGCACCAATCAGGGACATGAGGATCCAACCAAATGTAACGACCAGATAACCATCTCGTTTCTTGAGCTCTGATTTTGCTCCTTTACGTGTAAAAAGCCATAAAAGTGCCCCAATCAAGACGGTACCTAGACTAGAGTATAGAATCGCCGTCAGGTCATCAGAGCCATAATAAATGGAAAAGGGTACAGCAAGTAGCATGGCAAGCCCACTCAATCCCACCAAGATTCCCAATACGTTAAAGACTGCTTTGAAATTGAACATAATTGCTTGCTCCTTCCTTATGGCGCAAGTTTAAGGGCTTTTTGAGAATAAAAGAAATCGACCTAGCATTAGCCTCTTTCATTTATTGGGAAAAGTAGCAGCATTCAGGAAGTCTGATCTACCATTCAATTAAAAATTGAATAATAGCAACAACATAATTTAACGCTGAAGCCATTTTTGAGACTAAGGGGAATAAAAACTGGATTTTAACAACCCCTTCGCTATGAAAAAACAATTCCTTATTCTCTTATCCATTTTTGCATCCCAAATTATCTGGGCACAATGTGGCAATCTCATCATTACAGGCATATATGATGGACCTTTGGCCGGAAATCCTAAAGGAGTGGAACTCTACGTCCTTAACAATATTGCCAATCTCAGTATCTATGGTCTAGGCTCTGCTAATAATGGTGGGGGCACAGATGGGCAAGAGTATACTTTCCCTGCGGTTCCCGCAACGGCAGGAAGTTTTATTTATGTTGCCTCAGAGGCAATAGCCTTCAACAGCTTTTTTGGCTTTGCCCCAGATTATACAAGCACCTCTATGCAAATAAATGGAGATGATGCTGTCGAACTCTACTGCAATGGTACAGTAGAAGATGTCTTTGGTGATATTAATACCAATGGAAGTGGCGAGGTCTGGGACTACTTAGATGGTTGGGCCTATCGACTAGATGCCACAGGACCCGATGGCTCCACTTTTGTTCCCTCAAATTGGTACTATTCCGGAATCGATGTTCTGGATGGAGAGACTACTAATGCTACGGCGGCCACTCCCTTTCCCCTTGCTACTTATATTCCAACAGTTGCACCTACAGCTCAAGTGGGATTTACAATAGCCGCATCTTCTAGTCCAGAGAATACTGGCGCCAATACGATCACGATTAGGATGGATGCCGCTCCAACAACTGATGTTAGCATCAATATCACAGATGCCGGTACAGGTACTGCAACAGCTATTACAGATTATACTTTCAGCCCTCAGACTCTGACGTTCAGCGCAGCTGATAGCTACCCCAATACCCAAAGCCTAGCAGGGCTAAGTATAAATGACGATGGATTAGGAGACAATGAGGAATATCTTGAATTGCAGTTAGCCATAGGCAGTGGTACGGCAAATCTCCTAACAGCCAGCCACCGAGTAATACTGACCGAAGCAAGAAGCGGTTTATTTGTCAATGAAATTTCGCAAGGAGCTGCTGGCTCGCAAGAATGGGTTGAGTTGCTCGTAATTGGCACTCCCGGCACCACTTTGGACCTGCGTGGCACCATCCTCGATGATAATAATGGCATCTTTTCAGACGGGAGCGCTGGGGGATTAGGGATTGCCAACGGATATGTCGCTTTCGCGAACGATTGTAATTGGGAGAAGGTGCCTGTAGGTTCTATTATCGTTATTTATAATAGCACTTCTCCAGATCCGGGATTGCCGGCAGATGATCCGACTGATGCCAATGGAGATTGGGTCTATGTATGCCCGATTTTTGCACCCAGTTTCGGTATTGGCTGTTCCAATCCACCAGTAAATTCGTATTTCGATGCCTATGATGCGAGCCCCACGATTGGTGATCCAACTTATCCTGCGACAACTCAAGATCCATGTTGGGATTTCATTTCCTTTTTGAATGACAGTGATGGTTTCCAGATACGAGATACAGGAGCCACTTACCAACATGGAATATCATATGGCATCAATACAGCTAGCGGATGCAATGGCAATACCGGTGTTTTCCCTTGCCAAATGCGTGTAGAGAATCATCCTGATTATGGACTTTATGCTGCAGAAGCCACTTATTTTGCGGCTTTCGGAGGAAACACTACTTATGCTTTTACCAATGCTTATAATGACGATCCCAAGCTTGGAGCCAATTGGGAGGTAGTCGTAGCCAGTACTTCATCCACCCCAGGTATTGGCAATAGTCCAGCCAACAGTGCTTTCATTACCGCTCTTCGCGGAACGTTCACTCCCAGCGTCCTAAACGCTAGTTATACTTGTAACTTAGGCCCAAATCAAACTAGAACCTACCTCAACTCCAATGATGAAATCATTTTGGAAGTGCAGAATAATGGCGCTACTGATCATGGCCCCACTACTGCTGCGGTCAACTTTGGTTTAGGAGAAGTGCAAAACACCAATTTGACAGGTCAGCCCTATTTCGCTGATCCAGAATGGCAATTGACTCCAACAATCGCTGCTGGAGGAGACTATTTGGTAACTTTTTATCTTTCATCGGCAGATCTGACAGCGATTACCAATTTCATCAATACCCATGAAGGCAGCAGTTTTACTGAAGCCACCGTAGCATCACAGCTTAAGATATACCGTAGAGACGGCGCCACTTCTCCCGTTAGCGCAACCGCTGATCCTCAAGTAGAAATTGGCCTTACCACCATAGGCGTCCAAGGAAGCTTTACCACTTATCAAGCTCAGTTTAATGCTTTCTCAACTTTTGCCCTCGGTACTTCCGCGACTGTTTTACCTGTTGCAAGTTTGAGCTTAGAAGCAGTAGCAGGTCCTAGCGGGCATGTAGATGTCAAATGGCAAACTTTACAAGAGTGGGATACTGATTACTTCTTGCTAGAACGTCAAAACGCCAGTCAGGAGTTTGAAACGGTCACCCAACAAAAAGCCGCTGGTTTTAGCGAAAGAGCTCGTAATTATCAATTTACAGATCAAACTGTCTCGACAGGAATTCAGACTTATCGCATCAAACAAGTAGACATTGATGGCGGTTTTGCATATTCTGACAAAGTTCAAGTAGAAGTGTTCTCAGCAGGGGAATTGAGTATGCTTCAGTGTTACCCAACTCCGGCGACCAAGGATTTTACAATCCAACTCAATGCTCCCCAGACTGGTAACGCGAAGATGAGTATCTATCAGATTGATGGGAAGTTAATGAGTCAAGAATCCATCGTATTAGCTGGAGGTCGAGAATCCATTACCCAAGATATTAGTAGCTTATCTAGTGGTTATTACTTTTGGGAAATTCGTTTTAGAGGCCAACGAATAAGTGGCAAGCTATTGAAACAATAAATCTTTGATTTGAATAAAGGTAATATCCAATTTTTCCTTATATTTGGCTCATAGAAGAATTTTATATCAGTGATTTACCGTCCTGTTATGCACGGCCTTCCCCTCGGGGAAGGCCACTTTGCTTATGAGAAAAGTCATTGTTAGCTCATCGAAATATTGCTAGTTTTTGATAGTGATAAATCGGTATACCTATGAGTAGTTTTCGTATCAGACCCCGTTTTGAGCATAAGCTGAAGTGTTCTCCGGAGGAGCTCAAGCAAAAACTCGCAATCCAAGCACAAAGCACTAACACTCAATGTGAAGTAAAATCTGCTGCGAATCAGATATCCTTACTCATACCAATTGAGCAACAACACTTTTGGTCCCCCCAGCTACTATTACAGTTTGAAAGTGATGAAGCAGGTTCTAGCATTATCAGAGGTTTATATGGACCGAATCCCAATGTCTGGATTCTCTTTATTTACGGATATGCCGCATCGGGCATCTTAGGGACTTTTATGCTGATCATCGGCCTCTCTCAATGGAGTTTAGGGGAGACGATCTGGGGTCTTTGGTTATTTGGGCTATGTGCCTTATTGGCATTGGGCTTATATATTTTGGCTCAGGCAGGCCAAAAAATAGGCGCCACTCAGACCTTCAGGCTACATCATTGCTATGAAGAAGCGATCGATGGGCAGATCGAAATGCATTAGTCTGCAAAATGCTCTACCCATTTCAAAAACTCATTCCAAGCTGGTTTGGATTTTCCTGTTTCAAAGCTAATGAGGCCCAAAGTCTCAAGTGATTCGAGAAACATCAGGACAAAATCTTCCTCCAAGCCAGCATTTAATAAATCCGCCCGAAATATCTCAGCCGTAGCTGGCGACCAATCGACTACTTGAAAAACAATCGCAGCTCTAAGGTTTTGATTCCTCTCCATAAACTCGAAGACCGTTTCAAAGAAAAAGCGTTGTGCCTCTTCACTGGCTCCTTCCATCCGAGATCCCGTCGTATAGCCCGCCGAACAGCCCAATTCCTGAATCACCAATGCTTTATCGGGGAAGGCATCTAATATGGCGGTTAAATCTGATCTGACTTTTTCGGGACTATCGGTTTGCCCCAAAACTGTTTGGCCATAATAATTAAAGCAGGCCACATCACACTCCTCCACGATCTGGCGTATTCCTTTCAATCCAGCCTCAAAGCCGCCTTCAGTTAAGGTAAGGGTGACGGCCATATTGGGATCGATTTGGTGCGTATGTATCCGGATCTCCCGCACCATATCGCGCACCTCCTTCCAAAGCTTAGGCTCATCTTCAAAATGAGTGTCCGGCTCATTGGCAATACTAATCAACCATCCGCCATTTGTACTCATGAGTGGTACAATCTCATCCATGAGGGATTTGAAGCGGTTGAGGAGACCACCTTCGTTGAACGCTTGGCCTAGTAGATCCTCTGGAATGGTAATGGCATCGCTATCGAGGCTGGAGAGCGTCAACATTGTTTCTAAGCCAGCAGCATGATTGGCTTCAAGTTGATCTTTGAGTTCGTTGAGGGCGTATTGATTGGGACTAGGTTCTAGATCAGACCAATCGACTTGGATACGCGCCAATCGGATGCCTAAGGCTTGAGCTTCGCTCATCCTCGCAGCAATACTATCCTGAATTGCAGGAGGATTGTCGCCATTAAAACCCTGAATAATTCCCACTTGTGGTCCCTCTGAAAGTAAAGGAAGCTCCAGTGCAGGATTGTTTGCAGGATCTAGATGGGGAGCCTGACAAGCCAAGAGGCTACAAAACACTAAGCAAAACGTAAAAATTCGCATCATCTTTTTCATAAAGACAATGCGAATTTCGGCCTCCCCTATTGGCGAGAAGATTTTATTTCAAAATGATTTTACGCGTACTGACTTGCCCTCCTTGTTTTAGGCTGAGGATATATACGCCCTTGGCGAACGAACTAAAATCTAAGGCTATACTGCCATTGAGAGAGCGTTCAGCTTGCTGCCAAATCACGCGGCCTTGCATATCCAATAGACGCAAATCAACTACGCCCATATCACCTTTGACCCATATTTCACCATTAGAAGGATTAGGGTAAACGTTCCACGAAGTGGCAAAATCAGGATCAATATCTGTCGCAAAAAGATTGATCGTTTCGCGAAGCGTATCGACAAAACAATGATTGCTGACGATCAGCTCTATCTCATAACTGCCAGAGGCGGAATAAATATGCTCAGGGGACGGATCGGAAGAAGTGTTGCCATCACCAAAATCCCATTGGTAAAAATAGGCTCCGCTCGATTGGTTTTGAAAATTAAATTTCAAGCCATCAACCCCGCCTTTTTGATAAGCAAAATTGGCACTGAGCTCAGAAAGACTATCACAGATAACAAAGTCCCAAATCCCTCGTCCATAGGTACCAAATCGGGCTGCATGCAAGCTAGGCACATATTCGACAGACCAATATGTCTGATCAGGTGCTCCCATCCCTTCGATCGGATACCACAGTGTGTCAGCCGGAATATAAACGTAAGGCCCTACCTCAGTGGCCGCAAAAACCATACTTTCGTCTGGGGTGCAAGCGAGACTATAGATCAAGGTATTAGGCAAGCCATTGTCGATCGCAGTAAAGGTCTGTCCGTTATCATTGGAGACATAAGCAGGCGAATTGTTGTATCCACTGCCTGCAATATAGACGCGACCTATTTGGGTGGGAGAAGGCAATATCTTGTTCCCGTAAAAATATTGGCTACCAGGCAGATCAGTATGATTGGTTAAGTTCCAATTATTGCCTCCATCTAGCGAGTAAAAGTAATTGGCATTGTCAGTCAAGACATACCAAAAATTATTGTTAATGGGCGAAATCGCCATCGCAGAGATCGAGCCTCCACCGGGAAAGCTAAACGGCATTTGCTGATAGCTGATATTACTCGCCCCAGCCGTAAGTTTGACAATATGAGTTCCGTTGCCATTTAGACCACCTCCACCGAGATAGGCTACATTGGGAAAGACCGGATCGGTCATCAAGGGCGCTAACCAAAGGTGATCGTCAGTAGGAAAATCCAAGGTGATATTGGAGGTCCCAAAAGTCGCATTGGGATAATACATCGAGAAGCCTGGATAATTGCACCAAAGGCTCAAACCACCGTCCGCAGATCCCAAATGGCCATAATCGCCGCTGATCAATTGATCAAAAGCGACAGTCCCCCCTTCATCCAAATTACTGCGTTGGAAGCCTTGATCTTGGGCTCCAGCATAGATAATAGCTGGGTTATTGGCATATGTATAGGTCGAATAATACTGGCTCACATTGAGACCATCGAGAGAAATATTGCTCACATTGTCTAGCTGGTCATAGGAGATATAGGCTCCACCATCCGTACAGACGAGGGTAAAAGGAGTATTGTTAGCTGTCCTAAACGAGGGGAAAGAAGGCACATCGGCATGGAGGCGATTAGCCTCATCACCGTAATATTCCCACCATTGATTGACCAGGCGCCAAGTTTGGCCACCATTATCACTCGTAAAGGCATTGATCCCTCCGGCATAAAGGCGTTGAGGATTATTGCGGTCTACGTCAAAACTCGTTCTGAAAAACAAATTGGTAGGAGCCGTTCCTTGAAAGCTCCAGCTTTGGCCAGCATTGAGGGATTGATACACATTCACCGAATCACCCGAGCGATAGCCAGCGTATAAAACATTGCCATTGCCCACCAAACGAGCTTGTCCCAAGCTTGTCTGATTGGTAGTGCTAGACTTTAGAATAGGCTGATCGTTAGCATCTAGTTCATATAAATCATTTTCGTGTAGCAGATAAACTTCAGAAGGGTTTTGGGGATCAGTCCAAAGATCAAAGTTTTGCTCATTGCCAAAGGTCGCACTACTAAAGGTGGCGATTTGCCCAAAACTGATGCCTTTATCTACTGAGCGATAAAGCGTGATCATTTTTTCCCAGTTTGTATTGTCCCATTCAAAGGCTAAAAGATAAATGGTACTGGTGAGATCTGGCCGTACCACGGAACGCAAAACTCGGCCCCAATTCGTAACATTACTCAAACCTTGAGAGGCAGACCAAGTTTGTCCTTGATCATCCGAATACATGAAGCCGTCCTGTCCCCAGCTAGTGTTATTGGCGAGGAGGCGTTGCCCAGCGGGTAAATCAACGATTTCCAACATTTCGATGCCTTTGATCTGAAACAGATCGTTTTGCACCTTCCAATCAGAGCCATCGAGGGGGCCTTGCCAAATATTGCCGCCCGAAGAAGCTAAATATAGCAGATCAGCCTGCGCATCATAAGCTGCTGCATGAATCCGACCCGACTGATTTTGACTGCCAATCTCCCGCCAATGGGCTTGAATTTGTCCGTTAGCTACCGTATCCCTACGAAATAAAGCATTCGCTCCTCGCAGCATCGTCTGGGACTGCAAGTCTTGCATTCTAACTAAAGCCTTTGCTTTACGAGTTTGTTGATCTATCTTCCGCCAATCTGTATCGGGGGCTGATTTATGCATTTGCTCAACAAACTGCTTACGATTTTGCTTAAAAGCTGCGTCCTCTCGCTGTCCCGAGATCACTTCAGTAGGTTTGGGAGGCAGTTCGACGGTTTGCTGAGGGGAGAAAAAAATCAGGCAAATGCCCAAGGTTACAGTGGGAAAAAGAATCCACCAATAGTTCGTTTTTTTCATTAAGATTTGAGTTATAATTAAGATTACATAACTAGCAGCTTTTTCCCTAATTTTAATATCAAACTCAATTACACGCTATCCATGTCTACGAAATCAACTCCTTCTATCGCACTCGTGCAAGATGACCCATGGCTCGCTCCTTATGAGCCAGACATTCTCGCTAGACGTACACGTTGCAGGGAGGCAGAAAAACGTATCGCAGCTGAATATGGTAGCGTCTATCAGTTTGCGCAGGCACACAAAAGTCTGGGGATTCATTTTGATGCAAAGAAACAAGTCTGGCGTTATCGTGAGTGGGCGCCTGCGGCAGAACGCTTGGCCCTAATCGGGGATTTTAATGCTTGGGACAATACCGCCCACCCCATGACTAAAGGGGAAGATGGTATCTGGTCATGCGAGGTTTCGGGCGACCAGCTCAAACATGGCGATCTTGTCAAAGTCCATATCGTAAGCCCTAAAGGAGCCCAAGACCGCATCCCAGCTTACATCCGCAGAACCGTACAAAACCCAGAGACACATGATTTTTCGGGTCAAGTCTGGCAGCCCAAAAAGAAGTTTAAATGGACAGATAAAAGTTTCGAAGTCGATACTGTCCAAGCTCCCATCATCTACGAATGTCACGTGGGCATGGGCCAAGAAACCGCCGGAGTAGGCACTTGGCTAGAGTTTGCGGAGAACATTCTCCCCCGCATCAAATCTTTGGGCTATAACGCTATCCAGATGATGGCCGTACAGGAGCATCCTTACTACGGATCATTTGGCTACCATGTCTCTAACTTTTTTGCAGCTAGTTCCCGTTTCGGAACACCAGAAGACCTCAAAACACTGATTGATAAAGCCCATAGCATGGGTATCGCAGTCATCATGGATGTTGTCCATTCTCATGCGGTCAAAAACATCGCAGAAGGACTCAATCATTTTGATGGCTCGGGTGATCAATATTTCCATCCCGGAGCTAGAGGAGAGCATGATGGCTGGGATTCGAAACTATTTAACTACGGTAAAAAAGAAGTACAGCAATTTTTGCTTTCCAATCTTGCATATTGGCTAGAGGAGTTTCACTTCGATGGCTTCCGTTTTGATGGAGTCACCTCTATTCTCTATTTCCACCACGGTGAACACGTCAGCTTTGATCACTATGACAAATACTTCAAAGAAGGTGTCGAATGGGACGCGATCACGTATCTCCAACTCGCCAATGAACTGATCCATAGCATCCGACCCGATGCCATCAGTATCGCGGAAGATATGAGTGGGATGCCCGGCACTTGCCGTACTGTAGAAGATGGCGGCTTAGGCTTTGACTATCGCCTTGCCATGGGAATTCCCGATTATTGGATCAAGGTGTTAAAACACCAGCGTGACGAAGATTGGAACCTCCACGAGATGTGGCACACCCTCAACAATCGACGCTGGAAAGAGAAAAATATTGCTTATGCAGAGTCCCATGACCAAGCCTTAGTAGGAGATAAGACTTTAGCCTTCTGGCTGATGGATAAGGAGATGTATTGGCATATGCAAAAAGATGATCCGAATCCGGTGATTGACAGAGGCATAGCCTTGCACAAACTGATCCGTCTATTTACGGCGAGTATCGGAGGCGAGGGTTATCTCAATTTTATTGGCAATGAATTTGGCCACCCAGAGTGGATCGATTTTCCGCGTGAAGGCAATGATTGGAGTTATCAGTACGCTCGTCGTCAATGGTCCTTGGCAGATAATAAAGACCTCAAATATCAATATCTCAATGATTTTGATCGCAATATGGTTTCGCTCCTGTCGGAGAACGCTATATTGAGTGCGCTGCCAGCTAAGGAATTAAACATCGATTCCGAAAACAAAGTCATTATCTACGAACGTAATGAATTGATTTTTGTATTGAGCTTTCACGTTGATCGTTCAGTCATGGATTACAAATTTTACGTTCCCAAAGCGGGAGAATATGAAATTGTACTCAATAGTGATTCCAAGTCTGTGGGCGGTCATGGCAGAGTAGATGAAAGTATTAGTCACCACACTGTTGAAGATGAACATGGCAACCCTCAATTGAGTCTATATGTAACCAATCGCACTGCCTTGGTGTTGAGAAGGAAATAAGAAAACACCATTGAGTTTATACATTCAAGCTGATTCACTTATCCCAAAAACGCCTGTATTGGTCCCAATATAGCTGCGTTGGTCACTTACATTTAGCCTTAAAGACAAAAACGCCTAGACTGTAATTCCAAAGCGATAATGATGAAAAGATCACTATTACTCATAGGGATACTGCTATCTAGTATTTTCATACATAGGGCCTTATCCCAAACAATAGATTTCTCTCCTTTAACTGAATTTCTTAATTCATTAGAGGCGGAAAATAGAGCAATGGGAAGCCTTGCTATCTCGCAAGAAGGCAATCTTCTCTATCAAAAAGCCATTGGCCATCGCTATCAAGATGGCACTAAAAGCTACGCTGCAGATCCTGACACAAGGTATCGGATATGGTCAATCACCAAGACCTATACGGCTACTATGATCATGCAATTGGTAGAAGAAGGGAAACTAAGTCTTGATGATCCCCTTGCAGAATTCTATCCAAGGATCAAAAACTCAAGTAGTATCACGATCAGAGATATGCTTGGGCACCGCAGTGGGATCAGAGATTTCACCCGTGATGAATCACCCATTTGGGATAGTCTTCCGGGAAGCGAAATCACCTCTAGGATGATGATCGATGAAATCGCAAACTATGAATCTGATTTCACCCCAGGAGATCAATCACAGTATAGTAACTCCAACTTTTTATTGTTGGGTTATCTGATAGAGCGCTTGGATAGTGCCTCATATGGAATCGCTTTACAAAATAGAATCTCCAATAAGTTGGGTCTAAAACGAACAACTTTCCATCAAGCGTTTCCAAGCAAAGAAAAGAACGAAGCCTTTTCCTATCTATTCCAAGAGGCTTGGGAAGAAGCCGATGAAGGCTCTGCCATGGGACCAGTACCTGCTGCTGCTGGGGAAATCATTTCCACTCCAAGTGAAATGCTATTATTTATTGAAGCATTATTTGCGGGCAAATTCATTTCCAAAGAGAGCCTAGCCTTAATGTTGGAAATGGAGACTGATTATGGTTTGGGAATAATGAAGTTTGAAATCGCAGGCCACACTGCATATGGACATTCCGGAGCCTATTTTGCTAGTTTTTCACATTTGCTTTATTTCCCTGATTCTGGAATTTCGCTCGCATACTCGACTAATGGCCGTGCATCCAATATCGATGAGATTTTAAACTATGCAGTCAGGATTTCTTACGATTTGCCTCATGGGACACCTAAAAACAGGCTACCGATAAATCTATCAGTTCTATTAGGCTTGACCATAATCCTTGCTCTGAGCAGTAAATACAAAAAGGAATTTCTGAGTTTAAATAACTTACGAAAGCTTGGCTACCTCATTCCTATCATTTTTTGGATCAGCCAGTTTGCAGGGAGCTTGCTTTACGGTGCCTATAATCCATTGAAAGACCCAATCATCTATTTAGATTCACAATACAGTTCTACGGGACCAATGATGGGCGTTTTTGAGATGGCTAGTGCGATTTTAGCTTCAATATTTATGCTAGCGCTTTTCAAAATTAACGCCAAAAAATCCCTCAGTATCATTCCACTCTTCGCGATTCTCATCATTATCGTTTCACAAGCTGGTAAAGCAATCTTTCCATTTCCTCATTCTCTCGCTTTTGACCTTGATCAGATGATCATACTGAGTGCCTTGGGGCCTTTGTTGAGTCTGTTGTTTTGGTGGAAAAAATCTTCCAACACCCTACGATTACTCTATTTTGTCAGTTTGTTTTTTATAGTTTTACCAGTCGCTATGTTCTTCTCTCGTTCTTCATTTGAAGTATTTGGGTATTTGGCTTATCACTTTGGTGGCTTATTGATGAGACTTATTTATTTAGGCTGGAGCCTATGGTTTGTGGCTTTATGCTATGGCACAAATGATACACAAATAGAGAAGCAATAAACGCCAGAGCTCGCCAACAGGACTATAAATGCTACTTTCGAGAAAAAGCTTTACCGATAAAACTCTTCTCTTAGTTCCACGAGCAATCTTTCAATCGCCAGACGATCTGGCCTATCGGCTAAGTCAGATATCTGATAGGCCTCATCAATTGAGGCAAGTTTTGCTTCCGCCATTTGCAAGAGAGCTTCATACTCATATGCCCCGCTACGGATTTTGAGCAATTCCTCACGATCATGCCGACGAACCCATACGATGCCTTCACGGGCTATTTCCTCCGCCATATTGAGTAGCCGGAAGGTGTGCATCATATTTTTTGCATCATATCCTTTTGCATGACTCAATGTCTCTCCATACCGAGCTTCATTGCGTTTTTCTACCCACTCCCAATACTGTCGATACTCACGCTTATATGCTTGATAGCCTTCCAGATTGAATACCATGGTCGCATCTGGTTCGATCCCTTTAGCGACTGAACTAAGAGCGACATTATTAGCAGTTTCTTTTTGGATGATCCCTTTATACCCCTTCGCGGAACGCTCCCTCCCAGTCTCCTGGGCTTCATGATCATAAAAGAGCGCATACACTTTTGGCATATGTGGCAAATTGACCAATCCGCATAGCTCTTGACGCCAATTGCGTTTGCCCAACCAATCTTTAACTGCCAAGCTATTAGCCCCAACTTGTATCCAACAAAAATCTAGCACTCCTTTTTCCTCCTTGGGCAAAGGGTTTAAGACCTTTTTATTCAATCCCCTAGCCTTTCGGATTTGGGACATCGCATAGCCAGCAAAGGTTTGACGACAACGTTTTGAAAGGAATAATTCAGGCGTAATCTGCTTCATCAATGGATGACGATAGCGTACTGTCGCGGCAGGAGGAGCCAACATCTCCATCAAGTTTGGATTATTGAGCGCGAGCAGTTCAATGAAACGCCCTAGCTCATAATAAACTTCATCGTTCTGAGCATCAGAAACTTGAGGTACATAATCTAAACCATAAAAGCGTTCCTTAGGAAGGAGAAATACGCCCTTGAGATCGGTATCCGAATGCGGCAATTCCAAACCATAGGCACGGCTCCCACTGACAACTTCAAGCAGAAGCAGTCCATCAGAGCGTATTTGTTCTAAATTGAGCAAGGCGTTAGTCTTGATTGATCCATTGACGAAAAAACTGATCGGCTCGGTCCAAACTATGACTTACTTTCTCTAAGTGAGCAGCAGTAGTCAGTGTTTCTTGGTAGGCGCGTTCGATGAAATCGTGCAAAATAGGAACAGCTGCAATAGGCTCCGCTTCAATCGCCTTTTCCTTGGCAAGCAACAATTCATCCAAAGCCGTTTGTACCGCTGTATCTTTGACCACTTTACGGAGATCCGCAAATCTCAGAGCTGGCTTTTCGCCGAAGGCCACTACCCACATAGCCGCAAATAAAGGCCGTAAAGCATAGAAATACTTCTTGATTGAAAAACGTTCTTTTTGCAGTTCGCCCAACCAAGTTTTATTGGTTAGTCCCAAATAATGATGAGCCGTGGCTCTCGGCTGGAAATAACTCGTGCTCAACTGCGCCAAAGCATCATAAAAACCATCTGGATTGAGGTAGATGATATCAGATTGGCTCCATTCGATGGGACTAGCATTGGACTTGGTCACAAGATTGAGTGCCTTGCGCAATTCCCAACCACTGAGATCAAGCAAATCTTCATCTATGGGCAAATTGATGGTGTCAAAAGGATCACGCACGGAGAGGTAGCGTTCCACAGGGTGGCTAAAAATAAACCGCACATCATAATCACTATCGGGCGAAGCAATCCCCCAAGCCCTGCTCCCCGACTCTATTGCCATATGGATATGGATGCCGTGTTCCGACTTAAGAGCTTCTAGCCGAGCAAGGATTTTATCTTTTATGGTATTTTCAATATTCATACTCCACAAAACAAACAATCTCCTAGACCAATAAAAAACCGCCCCAATAAGTAGGTTCTGGATATTTTTTTCTGAGTTCGATTTGGGCCAAAGCAAAGGCTTCTTCCAGAGTATCCTCTTTATCTGAGTAATGATAAAAGAGTTGCATCAATTCCGCCGTTGCTTCATCTGACACAGGCCATAGACTATACAATACTTTCTGGGCCCCCGCTTCGCGGAACGCTCGAGCCAATCCGTAAACTCCTTCACCATTTTGCACCTGACCGACCCCACTATTACAGGCAGAAAGCACCACTAACTCAGTGTTTTGCAACTTTAGATTAGCCGCCTCATAAGCGGTCAAGATACCCGGATGGATGCCCATTTGGTCTGGATGATCATAAGCAGCCCCTTGCAGCAGTATGCCCGCTCGTAAATATGGATGCTTTTGGCGAGCCGTCTTTTGAAAACCACCTATACTCTGCCCTGATTCGAGTTCAGTTTCAAAATATCCATGGGTGGCGATGTGTAATATGCGAGGATTTTCTATCGCCAATAGATTGCTTTTATTAGCCTCAGCCCCAAGGTAGATGATACTCGGTTTTCCCTGGTTTTCAAACAGTTGATGCAATTGTTCTATCTCCACTCGAGTCCCCGGTAGAGCCGATATTGTTTCAGACGCACCAAAGTCTGGATCACCGATTAGGACCGCGGGATT
>JBGCFA010000162.1:0-4723 GCA_045106675.1 Bacteroidia bacterium | reverse complement strand
AATAGACCTCTATTCTTAGTTTTACAGACCTATACCGATACGCTCAACCGATATGTGCAATCCGTTAGGGGTCAAATTTCCTCTTGGTCTTTAGCTCCCGATCATTATCGTTTGCAGGCGTATTTTGCGGATAGTCTTTGTGTCCAATACGACAGCATTTTGATTAAGGCAGACTCGATCTGGGTTTGGAGCCTTGATCAAGTGCAAGGCGATACTTTAGCTAAAAATCATTGGCAAAGTCTCGAAGACCTAAAGCCCAATACGGAATATCATCAAGCTTGGTCAGAGCCTGTCAAGATCAATTATAGTAATGATGGCCTAGGCAAACATGGCATACGCTTTCGACTAGTGGATGCGTTCGGCAAGGCCGTATCAGGTGCAAAAGTATGGACGCAGGAAAATCGTAATAGCAGACGACTGCAAATTAGTGATGCGCAAGGCTGGGTCGAGTTTGGCCATCTGAGCAATCCTACTCCGGAGATAAGCCTCTATCATCCAGATTTTCGCTACGACATATTTGAGTATGAAGAGGATAGTTTGCATACCCTTATCTCCATGCCTGAGGAGCACCTTGCAAAGTGGCAAGCTGCGCTGAACGCTCCCCATAAAATCGAGCGTACTTATTATAATTCTGAATACCGTAAACTTAGCTATCTAGCTGACTCCCTGCCTTATATTCCTAATCTAGCACTCTTTTATCAGGACACCATCAATCCCGTATTACGATCGTTTAGTCTTGATAAAGAAATGCTACCTCTAACAAAAACTGCCCCAATTCCAGTAGAGGTCAAGGGCGGATTTCCAGACTTCTGGTTGCCAAAGACAGGTGCACAATGGGGGATCAGTAGCAGTTGGGGATTAGCTCAGATGTCAGGCATATTGAACTATGAAAAAGGAGGATTTGGCGATATTGGATTGTGGTATCAATTTCGCTCGAGACTCAGGATCAGCCTAGTAGCGGGCCTCGAATCTCAATACGCTAGTGCCCAGAGAGGGCCTACTATCATCCAAGAAAATAGTCTTTGGGAGGAATGGTATGAAGATGGTGCCGCTATTTATCCGGCTATCCGTCGAGATCGGTGGACTAGCGCTTTACAGCTTCAATTTACTGCCTTGCAAAACCCTCGATGGCGTTTAGAACTAGGCTTAGGTGCTGGCCTGATGGGAGGACGCTTGCTCGTAGATGCAAGGCGCGATGCACAGCTTTATGATTATCAGGAGATTTTTGCCCTTGATCAAGGTTCGCCTCCTCTTAGCAATCCTGATCGCATTGATATCCTGCGTGGTATCAGAGATGAAGATTATGAGACGATCTATCCTTTACAAAAGCAAATCGCTCCTTATGCCTTGACCTCTGCTCAGATCAGCTATAATCTAGCCCCACGCCTTCAAATCTATGCTAGCTATCAATTACAACTCAGTGGGCGCAATACTTGGGATACAGAGATCGGTAGCTATGATCCATTGAGTCAAGGGCCTGGGCTGATTTTGGGAAGACGTTGGCATCAGCAATTTGGGATTGGGTTGAATCTCAAATTGAATCGGAGTTCACAATCACTTTGGTGGCAAAATCCAGTTACAGGATATTATGGAGAATTGACTGAGACCCGTGAGTTAGCCAATAGCATGACCGAAGACTCCGATGGCGATGGAGTACCTGACTTATACAACAAAGAAGTTGCGTATTCTTTTTCCTCTCCGGGTAAATCTGTGAATGGTGCTGGCAGAGCAATGGATAGTGACTACGATGGGGTACCCGATTTATATGACAAAGAGCCCAATTCACCTGAAGGCATGTATTATGATGCAAAGGGTGTAGCAATCGTTTACGCTGATTCGGTAAACGCTTTACTTTCCGAGGAGAGCTTACAAACTATGAATGAGGATATCATAGCCACCCTCCGTCAAGATTTTCGTGACGCAGCTTTTTGGGAACCGACTTTACGGACGAATGCCAATGGCGAGGCGCGCTTTAGCATCCAATATCCCGACGACATCACAGCTTGGCATTGCTATGTACTGGCCATGAACGAAAATCGCCAAAGCGGCTATCGTAAAGATACCGTTATGGCTCAGGCCCCTTTGTTGGCGAGATTGGATTTGCCGCAGACTTTACGAGTGGGCGACCAAATAGATGTAGTAGGCAGGGTGCAATCATTGGCCGATAAGAGTCAGCAGATATATACGCGCTTTTTGTTAGGAGATAGCCTCTTCGAGGAACGCTCCGTCTTATTGGATGAATATTGGACGGAGTCGCAGTCTCTCAGTCCGGCTGATACCGGTACTTATCAGATTGCCTATGTACTGAGAGATAGCAGTGGTTTCACCGAAGGCGAATTGCGAGAACTCGCTGTAATAGATAACAAAGTGATGGAGCAAAAAGGTTCTTTTGTCTATCTAGAGGGAGATAGCAGTATCTCCATGCCGAGTGGTTTTGCTGCTTCGCAGAACGTCCAACTCATTGCCTACCATCAACCGATTGACTTTTTGCAGGAGCGTCTGGACTGGCTCTATCGCTATCCTCATGGTTGCAATGAGCAATTGGCTTCGCGTTTGATTGGGATACATCTCCAGCAGTTAATTACCACTGATCCAACGATCCTGAGACAACTCAAACAAAGGCAAAGTCAAACGCTTCGCAAACTCATCAAAAGTCAAAACGCTAATGGCTCTTGGGGCTGGTGGAGCGCTAATCAAGGTGAGGAATGGATGAGTTTGTACGTCTTGCAGACTTTACAAACGATTAGCCCTAATGAAAAAGCGATCATAAACGGACAAGCTTGGCTGGTAGAAGCGTTCCGCGAAGCGGTGAAAAAAGAAAAGACACCCTCACTCAAGCTGGCGCTCTATCTCCTGGAAAATCAACTAATCGCCAGAGAAGACTATCAACTGCCAGCGGTAGATAGCTTTGCCCCTCCCCTAAGTGTATTTGAGCAAGTCCTCCGCTTGGCAATCCAATACGAACAAGGAGAAGAGATAGCGGTAGCAGAGATCCTTGGCCTCGCCAAACGGGATGCTTTAGGAGGACGGTATTGGTCTGAGAAAGGTTGGCGATGGTATGGTAGCCAGATAGAATGTACCGCTTTGGCTTATGAGTTGATCGAGAAGATCGCTCCAAATCATGCTGCATTAGGACAAATCAGACAGTTTTTACTATTAGCGAATGACGCTTGGCAAAATCAAACCGTAGAGACAGCGAGAATGCTGCAAATATTGATCAAGGAGCAAGACTTAGAAAACGCAGCAGCCTTGCAAAGTAGTCCTAAATTGCAGCTAAGCTATGCTGGGGATTCAAGGCTTTATGATGATTTCCCTCTGCAGTTGGACGTTCCTCCGACAGGAGTAAATATCCGTAAACAAGGGGCAGGGCCGCTATTATTGTCTTTTAGTCAGACTCAAGCCTTGGTCGATGCG
Organism: Bacteroidia bacterium; assembly: GCA_045106675.1. Lineage (GTDB taxonomy): Bacteria > Bacteroidota > Bacteroidia > J057 > J057 > JBCAWW01. The sequence goes on along the minus strand of JBGCFA010000162.1, from coordinate 1,309 downwards.
CCGGAGGTAGATAGCCTATTTGAGATCAAAACGACCTTGGTTCAATCCGGGCAAGTCTTGGATAGTCTAGTTAAAAGTGAACAGCTAGAGCTTGTGGTCGAAGTCGTAGTTAGATATCGTGCGGACCATCTGATGTTGGAAGTGCCTATACCTGCGGGCTGTACTTATAGCAACAAACCGCAGCCTTACGGAGAAGCCTATCGGGAATATCGACGCGATCGGACCAATATTTATTTGCGCTCTTTAGCTCCGGGAAAATATACCTATCGGATTCCGCTGGAAAGTCGTTTTACGGGAGATTTTCAGCTACTGCCAGCCCAAATGGAACTGATGTATGTGCCTACTCAATTTGGGCGCAATGCATCAAAAAGAGTCAAGATTATTGATTAGACACCAACTTACTGCGGCCATCGCGGATATATTCACTGATAGTCTGATTGAGTTGTTTCGGTTGGAAGGGTTTGGAGATAATATCATCCATGCCAGCATCAAAAATTTCATTTTTGACGGCACCATTTACGGAGGCTGTCAGAGCAATGATGGGCAGTTGTAGATATTGCCTACCTTCTAATTTCCGGATCTCACTCGCAGAGGTCATACCGTCCATCACAGGCATCTGTAAATCCATCAGAACGAGAGAGAAATCGTGTTCTCGGACTATTTCGAGTGCTTCTTGCCCATCATTGGCAACGATAGGCATCAGGCCCCATTTTTTGAGATAACGGGAGGCGACCATTTGATTGACTAGGTTGTCTTCAACCAAGAGTACTTTTTCATTTTCAAAGATAATGTAGCCTTCTTTTTGCGGCTCTTGGCCGTTTGCTGATTTTCCATTCCCCTTGCATTCGGACTTATCCATCTCTAGCACAAATGAAAAAACAGTCCCTTGACCGAGTTCACTTTCAACCTTAACCTCACTGCCCTGCAAACTCAATAGGCGCTTGGTAATCGCCAAACCAAGACCGGTTCCTCCATACTTGCGCGTAATGGTAGAGTTGGATTGAGTAAAAGACTCAAAGATAGAGTCGAGTTTATTCTGTGCAATCCCAATACCAGTATCTATTACCATGAAACGAACAGAAACGTTTTTCTCCGTTTCACCTATGTATTGAGCCTTGATTTTGACATAACCATTATGGGTGAATTTAATGGCGTTACCGATTAGGTTATTGAGAATCTGGGCTAATCGCGAGGGGTCGCCCTTGAGATAGAAAGGGAGTCTTGGATCAACCTCCATCTTGATTTCAATCCCCTTTTCATCAGCTTTGATTTTGAGGGCGGTGCTGATGTTGGCGATAATCTGCTTGAG
>JBGCFA010000161.1:0-5066 GCA_045106675.1 Bacteroidia bacterium | reverse complement strand
ACCCCTGAAGTATTGCTCCTTGAGGCTGACCAGCATTCAATATTGTTTGAAGTCCTCGACCAACTCAAAGACAAATGTCGCGAAGTGTTGGGATTGTGGAGTCAGAAATACAATATGAAAGAGATTGCCGAAAGCCTCGGTTACCAAAATGAACAGGTGGTTCGTAATAAAAAGAACCTCTGTCTTAAAGAATTAAAGAATAAGCTCCGAGATCAACCCGCTTTGCGCACGGTATTGCGAGAGATGTTGGAGCAACGTTAAAGGGCAAATCCATGAACTTGGAAGAACAAATCGATGCATACCTCAACGGGCGACTGAGCGATGTAGATCGAAAAACTTTCGAAACACAAATCGCACAAGATCCCCAGCTAGCTGAGGAAGTTGCGTTACAGCAAGAAGCCACTCAGCTTTTGTTGGCTGATCGTCAACGAGCTTATAAGACTCAATTGAAATCCGTTGCTGCCAAGACTAAGACAGCGACTACGATTAATATGACCGAAACTCCAGTTGTAGCCCTATGGCAACGCAATTGGGTAAGAGTCGCAGCGGCAATCGCTTTATTGATAGGTTTAGGTTTCATCCTCTGGCCAAGTACTACGGTTTCATATCCGCAGATGGCAGAGGCATATTTTGAACCTTATCCTGATCGTCTGCAAATCCGTGGTGGAGATTCGACTACTTTGGTACAAGAGGCATTGCAAGCATATAACCAACAAGATTATCAGACCGTTGTCAATACGCTGGAGAAGCTTAGCCCAGAGGATTCTCAGTATTTATTGGGACAGCTCTATCGAGCGAACGCTTACCTCGCGATGAAGGAGCCTGCTCCTGCGATTGATATATTGGATGATGTGTATGCTTTAGAACAAAGCGCCATCTCTGAGATTACCGCTTGGTATTTAGCCTTAGCTTATCTACAAAACGATCAAGCTGCGGAGGCCAAAGCAGTACTCACCGGCATCGCCAAGGATGAAGCCAGCGTTTATCGCGAACGAGCGCAAGAAATATTAGGTGATTGGGGAGAGTAGATCCCGAATGAAAATTTAGATATATCCTTTCGTAGCGACCTAGATTTTAGGTCGCTATTTTTATTAACGATTTCATCCATTGCCCATCACCTCGGCGAGCTTGCTTTCGAGCAAAGCTCCCCGCAGATTACGAGCAACGATCCGACCTTCACGATCAATCAATACAGTAGCGGGAATAGAACTGACCCCATAAGTCTGAGCCGCCACACTCCGCCAACGGCGAAGATCACTGACATGCAACCATTCTAAGCCATCTTTGGCGATGGCTTGCTCCCAAGCAGTTTGGGTGGCGTCTAGGCTAACGCCCAATATCTCAAAACCTTGATCTTTGTAGGATTTGTACATCCTTACGACATTCGGGTTTTCTCGCCTACAGGGACCGCACCACGAAGCCCAAAAATCAATCAATACGACTTTGCCACGCAGCTCTGACAAACGCAGCGTATCGCCTTGCGGAGAGGGTAGGGCAATCTCAGGAGCAATGGCTCCTACCGACATGGCTCTTTCAGATTTGATTTGACCTGCTAAAGTTTTGGCCATATCTGGATTTTGTGATCCGTAGTCTTTGACGTAGCGTTCCGCGAAGCGGAGAAAAGCAGTAGTATTGGCCTTTAAAAAACCTTGCGAAAGTCCCAGCATTGCCATCCGGTGTGTCATAGTGTTGGGAGGCAGATCTGCGAGAACCTCATCACAATATGTCAATTGCTGGTCAGGCATCAAGCCCACCCGACTCAGGGTAGTGGCGTAGCTTTTGAAGGCTTCAAATACATGAGGGATACGATCAAAAGCAGGATCAGCCAAATCGACAAACTGAAAAAACTGCTTGGCGAAATACTCCCCTTCCGTGCTAAAGCCTTCGCCATGATTTTGGTAGCTGATATAGGTTTGTAGAGCAAAGACTTTGTGCATGAAGGGATCATGTAAAGTCAGTGAATCCAGCCTTTTGAGTTTCATCTCATCTAGCTCAGCCATTTCTCCTACTACTTTTTCTAGCATAGTAGGATTCTTGAGGTTTTGCCGATAACGACCCAATAGCGTAGAAAATGACTGATTTAGCCACTGCTGCTTTTCTTTGAGTTGATAGTAGGCGTCGGTGCGCGGAGAGTTTTTGACGCTAGAATTGCGGAGATTTTGGCATTGACCATATACCTCCACTTGTGGATCGGGGCCGAGTACGAGGAGTCGAGTATCGTTTTGTCGGCCTCCACCGATATAGTAAAAGCCTTGTTTTGCCTTCTCTAAGTCAAAGGCGAAGTTGAATTTATTGTTAGTGTCTTTGGCTAGGGCGACGCTTTGGATTTGTTTGAGGCTAGTCCCTTCGGGAACGAATAGTCGCATCGAATCCAATTGACAATGGTCCATGCTGCCTTGGATACGTACCTGAGCGTTCGGCAAGGCCGTCTCGGTAGTGGAACCGCAATACATGAAGGAGGAGAGTACGAGCAGCAGGCCCGCAATACTTAAAAATCGCATCTGAGTAATATCCTTAGTTCAAACGGGGATCAACAGGGTAGTTGGCGATCACCTTATACTTGGTCCCCATGCTCTGTAATATGAGCCTCCAAAGATCGGTATAGTCCTCTCGAAACACAAATTCCAGCTTGTCAGGCGCTACTATCCAAGATTTACGCTCCAGTTCTTGATCGAGTTGACCGGGTGCCCAGCCTGAATAGCCAACAAAAAAGAGGATATCTTCTTCGCTAATGAGGCCAGTATTCAATTTGTTTTTGAGCACTTCGAAGCTACCGCCCCAGTAGAGACCGTCCATCACTTCGCGGCTATTGGGGAGGAGATCACCGAGCCGATGTACGTAGTGTAAGGTGCTTTGCTCAACGGGCCCACCCATAAATACAGGGGATTCGATCAAGGGAAATTCATCTACAATCTCGTCGATGCTCGTCTGCACCATACGATTCATCACAAAACCCAAACTACCGGTATCGCCATGCTCGACTAGCAAGACCACCGTACGTTGAAAGTTTTGATCATACATAAAAGGTTCCGAAATGAGAAAGCGGCCTGCGGCAGGTTTGAAAGCACTAGTCAACATATATTAGAACGATTTTGAGGCTGAGTCCCATTTAGATGGAAACAGTCCCCAAAAGATACAATTATCTCTATACTTTTTTGCGAAAAAACGAATATTTTACTCGTTCTCCGTAGGAGGTCTTAGGGCATATACAATACGCCCCTACATTTAGTCGATGTAGCGGTCTATTGCATAGACCGACTTGTTTTTTGGCTGCTTTGCAGAACCCATCGTTTAAACATCCCTTCCGCTTGCTTTTACCCTTCAAAGGGTAAAGCGGGATATCGCTTTCAAGGGGACGGCCAGCGAAAAGGGGATGTTTTACAATTCCTTGCTGCGCGGAACATCCTACATTAGACTTCGATATTCCCTATTCTGACAACAATCTCAGCAGCACCCCATTGGTCCAGCCAAAACCATCCTGTGTAGGATATTCACCACCGCCGCCAGTGAGATCCATATCGACGACATTATATTTTTCGAGCATGCGCCCGGTATTGCGGAAAGTCCTGGTATTGACTTCGATCCAGCGATCTGCGATCGTTTGAGCGAGTGTATCATGTCCATATTGGCGCAAACCTTGGATAGTGATCCATTGTAGCGGAGCCCAGCCGTTGGGAGCATCCCACTGTTGACCGCTACGACTGAGGGTAGATACTACGCCTCCTGCCTGTAAAAAGTCTGCTTCAATCCGATTGGCAATCGCATCAGCTTGTGCTTGATCAGCAATGCCAAAAAAGAGCGGATACATCATCGCTAGCGAAGGGATACCAGTTGCTTCCTGATTGCGCCAATCATAATCGACAAAGTATTGTGCCTCACTATCCCACAGATATTTGAGCATTGTTGCTTTACGGCTATTGGCTTTTTGCTCAAAGAGTTTTGCCTTGACTTCATGCCCTGCTTGAGCGTGGCCTTTGACGAGCATGATTTCTAAGTGATAAAGCAAAGCATTGAGGTCAGAAGGCACAATATCAGTAGTGCGGATGGTCGCCATGTTTTCGCCATCAGCAAACCAGCGCGTACTAAAGTCCCAACCAGAAGCTGCCGCCGCTCTGATGTCTAAATATATATCAGCTTTGGCTTGAGTCGAGCCTTCGGCCAACTCTACGTCTTCACGATAAGATTCGGGTCGAGGCGTAGTACCCGCATCCCAATAGCGGTTGAGGAGTTCGCCATCTGGCATTTGGACCAGGTGTTTGTAAGCGGGCTTGTTTGGGTGTAGCATACCCGCACCCTCCATCCAAAAGAGATACTCTTGCTCCATCGCGCTGAGATACTCTGCGAGAACGCTATCTCCCTCCATTTCTGCGAGCAGCCCTACCATCAAAGAAAAGAAAGGCGGCTGCGAACGCGTCAGATAATAAGTCCGATTGCCATTAGGGATAAAACCGACCTCCTTGATGATATGAGCAAAGTTGTTGACCATATGGCGCACCATCGGCTGAGCGTTTTCGGAGACTTGCAAGCCCAGCATCGTAAAGTAGCTATCCCAATAGTACACCTCTCTAAATCTCCCGCCCGGCACGATATAAGGTTCTGGCAAAGAGATCAGTGATCCTCTAGTCAAAGTATCGGGCTGACGCGTCAATACCGGCCAAAGTCGCTCAAGATGATCGGCCACTGCCATACTGGTATCAGTCGTGAAATTAGGCTTAAAGACTCTTGGCGGATCAAAGTTTTCCTTGACAAAAGCCATCAAATCCACTTCAGCGCTGTCTTTGATCAGTAGGTAGGCCGCTTCGATCTCCTGCGGAGAACGCTTGGGTATATAGTCCACAAAAGTCTTGGAGTCTGGGAATATTCCCGCCATCTGCACCGCATCAAATGCAATCGGATAGAGGTCCTGTGGACCTTGCAGCTTAGTAGTTTGGGAGGCATCGTTCGGCTGACAAGCCGTAAAGATCAAAATTGTCAAAAAAATCGGGAGGAGGCTTTTGCGTAACATTTTTTAGGGTTTGTTTCCAATTTAAGCAGAAAAAAACTGCGCTGCGCCCAGGCGCTTTCGA
>JBGCFA010000160.1:0-5427 GCA_045106675.1 Bacteroidia bacterium | reverse complement strand
CGGAATAAAGTCCCCAAGATGAGAGGCATCTCCATGATTGTTGCCGACTGTATATAAACCGACGCCATCGTGGTCAACTGCTGCCGAGCCATATATTATTTCATCAAACCCATCACCATCAATATCTCCCAATGTCAGGCTGGAAGCGCCTTGCCCTTCATAAAGGTGGTATGGATTACCATCTTTTCCTACAAATGCAGAATCCGTATCGAACACCCATCTTTGGACCAACTCTCCATTGACATAATCCCATGCCGCCATACTTACACGTGTATAATACCCTCTTTGCATGACAAGGCTCGGGATGCTATCAAAATAGGCAACGCAGGCTAAAAATCGATCAACTCTATTTCCATAGGTATCCCCCCAATCTCCTACATTTCCACGTGCAGGTACATAATCAACAGTCGATATTTCGGTTCCGGTTTTGCCTTCAAACAAGGTTAAATATTCAGGCCCTGTAAGGATATATCCGTCAGCATTTCTATAATCAGCTAAGTCATCATCGTTCGCTGCTAAGCCGTCACTCAAATAGTTACCGCTTCCGTCCTTCGTCCCAGGTGCAGTCTTAACGGCTACTTCTGCCTTGCCATCACCATTCAAATCATAGACCATAAAGGGATTATAATGGGCGCCTGCTCGGATATTGATGCCTAGATCTATGCTCCAGATCAATGTGCCGTTCATCTCGTAAGCATGTAGAAAAACGGGATCGGTAGTCCCCGCCTGTGAGTTATCCCTGCTTGCTCCCAACATTTTTACTACAATCTCGAATTCACCGTCCCCATCCAAATCCGCTATTGTGGCATCATTTGGACTATAGCCAAGAGGTGTTTGTAGAGGAATTTCTTTATATCCATTTTCCCAAACTAATGCCGGTTCGGATCTCTCAATTACAACTCCATTCAAAAGCGTTTCGATGTAATAGTAGTTATCACGGGTACCTGTTGAGTCAAAAAAATTAGAAACCTCTTCAACAGGAGTAGCATTAAGAAGGACTTTATTTCGATATATATTAAATGTTACACTATCCGGTTCACTTACGAATTTCCTCCAACTGAGAAATATCCCATTAGCTGTTTCCACTGCCACTACACCACGATTTAACTTTTCCATTAATCGCTGCTGTGCTAAGGACTCAATGTTACCCAGCAAAAGTAAGCATGTGCAGAAGATCAAGACTCCGCTTCTCTTATATTTCTTCATTAACCTTAAATTTATTTGTCTATCGGATTGGGAAAGACTGATCCCAAAATTACTCCCCTCAACTTGATTTAAATTTTGTTGGCCGCTCAAATCAGCTTACACTTCTAAAAAGGTAGGAAGAGGAAAGACCAGATCCAATTTAGTATATCAAAGCAGTCTGATCTTTCCTCTATGTAGCTATGTTTAGCCCTATAACTTCTTCAACTTGAAAGTACGCACGCCCTTTTCTCCTTTAACATAGAGGACATAAATACCACTACTAAGTCCAGTCATATCGATCATGGTTTCTCTAGCATTGACTTCCTTTCTTATTATCGTTGCTCCCGATACACTTATTAAATGGAAAGAGAGAATATTGACATCAGACTCAAGAGTAATGAGGCCCTGAACTGGATTAGGATAAAACTTAATATTAACATCCAAGGGTCCGTCTATAGCCGTTGAAGTAGTATCAATTGCTTCGCCCTGCCCAGCCAACATCATCAACTCATTGAAGAATATAGTTGCACCTTCAGAAGAGAATCCAAAATAGTTTATTGGAGTAGCGTCATCATTACCCAAGCCTAAGTAGGAGCGGATATGATTCGGTGAATGTCCAGCACCAGGATAGTATTCTTCAAAAGCATCCCATCGTATAAATAATGGGCGCTGATCATCACTTTCGACCATTAGGGTTCCATTACCAGCAGCAATCTGTGCCGTATCAGGTACAAATGCACTATGAGAGCCATTCCACCACGGAATAGTCCCTGTCATCCCCTCAAACACGGAATCGGTATTCTGGATAGTTCCATTGACAATCAGGCTATCGCCATTGATGTTTTCGACACCAATTCCGGCAGGAACCCAGTTAGCGCGGTTTTCTCGAAGGCCCCACATCCCCATGGCAAGAACCGGCCTCTGAATGGCATCCCATACACCTGTGGCAGCGGCAACATCTCCACTGTTGATATTCCTACCCATAACTACCACATCTGCCGTATCTAATTGTCCCAAATCAGTGCTGTCGATGACCGATTTTTCCAGAACTGTAACAGAAAATACACTCCCGCCTTCATATGCTTCAATTTCATTAATAGCAACAGTATCGTTAGAAGCAGTAGGAGTTACAAACACTACATTGTACTGGGCCACCGGAGGAGTAGGACCATAAAACCAAGTAGAATCTGTAACAGGGTCAAAGCTTGCATCACGAGTCACGATGATCATGTCTATGATGGCATTGGGCTCCCTTTGCATGATATCAAGGGTATGTAAACCAACGGTATCTACCATAAAGTTGCTATTGCCCTCATCCCATTTATAGCTCCCAAATGGACTGCCACTTACCTGCTCAACCACATCACCATCTAATCCAAAAAAGAAAGAATCACCGCTACCTCCAGGGAAGTTTACATGCGCCCATAAGTAATGAGCTCCGGTATGTACAAACTCTACATTAAAAGTCAGTTTCGCATTGATTGTTTCAGCATTGTCGACATCTCCATCTCCTCCACCTAACATCACTGATTCCATATAACCATCGCCCAAATAACCCACTGAGTCAGAAGCAAACTTCCAACTATCTCCTGCTTTTGTTCCTGTACCCGCTTTGTTCAAAGTAAACTCTTCTGCTTGTATCACCACCAAACCAAGGCTATCTGAATCTTGGAAATAAGTGACCGGAGGTACATACCAAGAAGAATCTGTCGCAGGATCAAAGTTCGCGTCGCGGGTAACAATGATCATATCTACAATTGCATTAGGCTCTCTTTGCATTATATCAATTGTTCGAGCCCCAACACTATCTACCATAAAACTACTATTGCCAGCATCCCAGCGAAAGAATCCATACGGGCTGCCATCTACGCGTTCAACCACACTGCTATCCAACCCATAAAAGAAGGAATCCCCACTTCCGTCAGGAAAATAAACATAGGCCCACAAATAATGAGTCCCGGTGTAAACAAATTCTACATCATAAGTGAGCTTTGCATTCACGGTCTCTGCATTGGTGATGCTGCCATCTCCGGCAGTCATTACAGATTGCATATAACCAGAGCCATTAAAACCTGATGAATCTGTAGCAAATTGCCAAAGATCACCAGCTTTAATCCCCGTACCATCTTTATTTACCGAAAAATCTTCGGCTTGCATGACAAGCAAACCGAGACTATCAGAACTTTGGACATAGCTAGTCTGTGCATATACAGCACTTTGAAATCCACCTACCATCAAGACGATCAATATCAGTAGGCTTTGACGAAGTAGTAGTAATGTTCTTTTCATATTAAAAAAAAAATTAAATGGCCTTATCGCACATGCCAATAAACATGATTAGATAATTGCCATGGTTAAAATTCGAATTAGAAAAAGGGCGAGCACCTTCTTATTAATCCTCTATTATTTGTTGGGGAAAGATATTTGAAACGCCAAGCAAAGGGAGGGAAAATTGTACAGAAAATCCATGAAAATCGTACTGCCCCAGATTTATCTATTTTTTTTATGTATGCTTGAAATTCATTAATCCATTAAACAATCTGAGGCCTTGAAAAAATCATCTTTCTTCTTAGTGGTATTAGTATGGCTGGGCTTTTTCTCCGCTTGCTCACCTTCTTCCTTGGACAAGCCCAACAAAAGTCTCCTCGTCCAAAGACTCGAATCTATTTTTTATCAAGAGTCATTTACCCAAATCCCTAGTCAAATCTTTGAAGTAACGGAGTTTGGGGCCAAGGGTGATGGGAAAACACTCAACACGCAGGCAATCCAAAATGCTATAGATGCAGCCCATGAAGTGGGAGGGGGCAAAGTTACCTTTCCTCCTGGGACCTATGTTTCTGGTGCCATATTTGTCAAGTCAAACGTAGAACTCAATATCCCACAAGGGGTAAGCATCATTGCCATTCAGGATGACAAGCAATTTCCAGACATATGGACTAGAATCGCGGGCATCGAAATGGAATGGCCGGCAGCTCTGATCAATATCTATCAGCAACAAAATGTGAGGATCACAGGCAAGGGCATCATCGATGGCAATGGCAAATACTGGTGGGACAAGTTTTGGGGAGATCCTCCTCGACAGGGCGGGATGTACGTGGATTATACGCAAAGAGGGATTCGTTGGGCAGTTGACTATGATTGCAAAAGGGTGAGACCTGTCGCCGTATATGAATCAAAGGATGTATTGTTGCAAGACTTTAGCGTCAAAAGGGCAGGTTTCTGGACCATCTCTTTGACCTATTCGGAGCGCGTATATGTCAATGGACTGATCATCCGAAATAATATTGGAGGTTATGGCCCGAGTTCCGATGGGATCAATTCCGATTCATCCAAAGACATCTTGGTAGAAAATTGCGACATTGACTGCAACGATGATAATCTTTGTATCAAAGCAGGAAGAGATGCGGATGGGCTACGCGTCAATCGACCGGCCGAAAACATCGTTTACCGTAATTGCATCACTCGCTCAGGACATGGTCTCTTTACCATAGGCAGCGAAACTTCAGGCGGCGTCAGAAACGTAGAAGTTTATGGTCTGGAAGCCATTGGTACCAATATTGGCATTCGCTTCAAGTCGGCTAAAGTTAGAGGAGGGCTAATCGAAAATGTCTGGTTTCACGATATCAAAATGAAACAGGTAAACCATCCTTTTCACTTTGAACTCAACTGGTATCCAGAATATAGCTATCCACAGATTCCCCAAGAATTCGCCCAAAAAGAAATCCCTGACCATTGGAAAGTCATGACCACCAGAGTCAAACCGCCAGCACGGGGCATACCCGAATTCCGAAACATCCGCTTGAGCAATATTACGGTTGAGGCAGCAAAAGAAGCGATATATGCCAATGCATTTCCAGAAAAACCCATCCACCATCTTAGCTGGGAAAATGTTTCAATTAAAGCCGAAAAAGGAGGTGAAATCCAATACGCTCGTGATTGGGAGATGGACAATGTCTTTATTAGCCTTAAGCAACCAGACCAACCCATCCAGTTGATCCACTCCGAAGGCATCAAGTTAGCCCCCGATGTATCAAAGAGGATCGAGCCAATCGATGCTGAGGAGAGCGATGCTACTGAAGAGACCTTCCGGCCCACTCCCACCCAACCGATCATTCCAGTCCACTCCCAATCGAAACAGCCTGTTTTTGAAGGAGATACGACCACTTTCTCAGAGAATCCCAAGGTATATCTGACTCTAACCCCCAATGCACAGATCAACTATTTTGAACCTCTCGGAGATGG
>JBGCFA010000016.1:0-19299 GCA_045106675.1 Bacteroidia bacterium | reverse complement strand
GACCATTACGCTTATTCGTTAGCTTTTTTTTGGTTTTTTTTCGTATCGAGATCGTTTTGCCCTAGATAGATATTTGGGCTAGAATCTGAGCTGATACGTAGGAGCGGTTTAGCGTCTCTCTCTACGAGTAGTTTGACTTTTTCGCCTGATTCGGTGCGAAAGTAGCCTTTAAGATCGCTCCCAGTGCTAAATCCATTTAGCCTCATACTGATGTCTGGCAGTGTTTCTAATTGCTCGATATTTGTGATAGCGTTCCATGAAATGGCCTCACCATACATGCCCTCAATCACTAAAGCCTGATCGGTGAGTTTGATCACATTGGGTTTCTGACCAAAATACATCAACATACCAACGCCCAATACTACGACGAGTAGTACTCCAGCGCCAATCCGACTCATATTGAGCTGCTTTTGACTCTGCTGAAAACGCTGACTAGCCAAAATAAAATACACATATGCCAGGATCGGAAAAACGCCGATGATGTAGCCGAGGCTGTCTTCCCCAATCAGATAATAGCCCAATAGACTCAGAATTATCGTTGATACGCCTAAAAACCAATGAAATCTTTTGAAAAAAGGGATATAGCCCTCCAGATCAAATTTCGCTTGCTCCTCAGCTGACAGGCTGTTGTAGCCTGCTAAGAGAGTAGGGGCATTGGCTTTGGTGAGGATGAAGCTCAAACCAAAAAAGAATAAACCGAGTAAAATTGCGACCACTAGCATACTCTATTATACGAATTTTCTGAATTTGTGCTTAGCTTTGGCTAAGGAATTACACACATTTCAAATTATTCATGAAGACATTTCTCCAGCAAATCATTGCCGAACTAAAACAAGAGTTTGCTGGTGATATCTCTGAGCTTTGTATCGTAGTGCCGACTCGACGTGCGGTAGTCTTTTTGCGGGAGGCGATTGCCGAAGCCTACCAGCAAACGCTCTGGGCACCACGAATGCTATCGATTCAGGACTTTGTGCGGGAGCAGTTTGAATGGCAGTTCCCGGATATGCTACCCTTGGTCTTTGAGCTGTATGCGGTCTATATGGAGCGTATGCAACAAGATGAGCCGGATTGGTTCGAACCCTTCGAACGCTTTTATCCTTGGGGGGAAATGCTCGTCAAAGACTTTGATGAGGTCGATAAGTATTGTGTCGATGCCGAAAAACTCTTCACCAACGTCAAGGATCTCAAAGAGATTGAGCTATTTTTCAATCTGCCAGAAGAAGAGGAGTATCAGCAAGCCTTGCAAAGATTTTGGAATACCCTCCGTGCTCATGGCGATGGTCCTACCGAAACTCAAGAGAAATTTCTCAAGATTTGGCAGACGCTCTATGACGTCTATGCCGGTTTCAAAGCTGCGCTCACTCAAAAGGGTTTAGGCTACGATGGGATGGCTTATCTCGATATCGTCCAGCAACTAAAGGCCGATCCTAATGCATTGGCGCTGGACTACAAAAAGATTGTTTTTGTTGGATTTAATGCGCTTTCCAAGGCTGAAGAAGAGATTTTTGCTGCCTTATTGGCGGAGAAGCAGGCGATTGTGTATTGGGATGTCGATTGGTCTTATTATACGCCCCCTGGGGAACGCCCTCACAAAGAAGCTCACCTCACGGGCGAAGAGCCTGCTAAATTTATACAGGAGTATCACAAAAAGTGGAAAGGTAAGAACTGGGATACACGGCTGATCTTGCACGATATGCGCAAGACGCCCAAAGATATTTACCATACCGGCGTTCCACTGCAAGTGGGCCAATCACAATACCTCGGTAATCTCCTCCGAGAGCAAGATCCTGAAAACCTCAAGGGGCGAGAAACGGCTATCGTTTTAGCGGATGAAAACCTTCTCTTTCCTACGCTTTATGCGATGCCCGCCGAGGTCGAACGCCTTAATATTACCATGGGTTTCCCGCTCAGACAGACGCATATTTTCAGTCTGTTGATGGTGGTGACGCGCTTGTTACGCAATCTCCGTTGGGAAAATGGGCAAGTATCCTTTTCACATCGTGAAGTGGAGGACCTGCTCAATAATCCCTACCTCAAAGCTGAAAACGCTCAGGTAAGCGAAGATATTCTCAAAGACGTACGGCATCGCAACTTGATATTTGTGCCTCTAGCGAGTTTAGAAAAACATGAGTTAGGGCCTCTATTGAGTCATTTGTTCCATCCACCTGAGCTGAGTACTGAGAAACCTTTAGACGATCTCAAACCACTAAATCTATATCTACAGACAGTTTTTCTCTCTTTGCTGGAAGACGCCAAAGAGCGTAAAGCGATTTTAGAAGCTGAGTATATCTATCATTTTCATACTCAGTTCAACCAGCTACAAGACATTCTTGATCAATATCCGGTGCCAATTCGCTTAGGCGGTTTTGTCAATCTGTTTCGTGAAGTGATGCAGCGAGTGCGGATTCCTTTTGAGGGAGAACCTTTGGTGGGTTTACAGATCATGGGATTTCTTGAGACGCGGGTATTGGACTTCAAAAAAGTCTTCATCCTCGGTGCTAATGAAGGCAATCTGCCCGATACGAGTGCGGGCAATAGTTTTATTCCCTACAATCTGCGCAAAGCCTTTGGCTTGCCTACTTTTGAGGAGAAGGATGCGATTTATGCCTATCACTTTTATCGCCTCTTGCAGAGAACGGACGAGATCCACCTTATCTACAATACTGTGGTGCATGATAGTAGTGGTGGCGGTTCTAAGGAATTGAGTCGCTTTATCAGGCAGATTAGACACTTCTTCCCTAAAGATCATGCGCTTTTGCGTGTACACGAACGCATTGTCTCTACTCCAGCCGCTTATGGTGCCAGCCCCGTAATCACGGTCGCCAATGACACCAAGACCAAAGCTATCTTGCACCAACGCTACGTTGCCGAAGGGAGCAGAGGCTACTTCTCCGCTACTGCGTTAAATACTTATTTGGGCTGTCCTCTGCGCTATTATTTTCGCTACGTCGCTGAAGTTAAGGAAGCGGAAGAAGTCGAAGAAACGATGGAAGCCAATACCTTTGGTAGCGTGCTCCACAATGCTTTGGAGTATGTCTATGAAGGCTATGAGGGCAAAAGCATTGGTCCGAACGATAAAGAAACATTAGGCCGGCGCTTAAAACCGAGTCTCCAAAAAGCCCTCGCCGACAACAATCTTGGGAGTTCAACTGCCATACAAGGCCAAAACTTTCTGCTACGCAATGTGATCGAACAACTCTGTCAACGCATTATTGCGCATGATGTGGAGGGCGATCCTTTTACTTTGTTGAGTCGAGAAGACAATAAAAATTATAAAACCTCTTTTGATACCGGAACCTATCGCGTACGCTTCAACGGGACCTTTGACCGCATTGATCATCTAGTAGCAGAGGATGCGGTGAGGATTTTGGACTATAAGACTGGGCGGGTGGAGTTAGGCACTTCGCGCACTACCTTGGATGATTTATTCAAAGACAATAGGTTCAAAGAAGCTTTTCAGGGTTACCTCTATGCGTGGCTCTATTTGCGTCAACATCCTGATACGCGGATCAAAGTAGGCTATTACACAGCCCGCAAACTCAAAGATGGTATTCAGTATCTAGAAGGAAACCAGCCCCTTAATCCTGAGGTGCTGCATCAATTTGAGACCCGCCTCGCGGAACTCATTAACCGTATTTTTGAAGCAGATTTTTCGCAGACCGAAGATGAAAAGAAGTGTCGGATCTGTCCTTATCGGGAGATTTGTAATCGCTAGCAAACTGAGGCTAAGTAAAAATCAAGTATTGAGCCTAAAGTAGAGAGAAGACTAAAGCACTGGTAGTCAGTACATCATTGTGCTTTCTGCTGTCCTACTCCTTATTAATGCGAATCTTACCCAATATAGGGCATAGGGATTCACTAAGGTCTGAATAAATAGTCGCCTCCTTCTACTTGTCATTACTCCTGAAGCATTGAGTAATATCAGCCGCAAAATGCAGAATCTGGAAAAACGATTTCTTAATCTAGATTAATTCTATTCCCAGAAAAGTATATAAACTTTGTCTCATTGTTTTTTGAGTACTCATTGGAGCAATGTAAAAGCATAGCCCGATAAAGTAATTTTACGACCAAAGCGGTCTCTTAAAGGATCTCAAACTAAAGGATATGAACCGTAATTCTTTTATAAAAACCCTTTTAGGGGCATCAACATTAATAACTATGGATGGATTTTCGACTTTAGCAAATGCCATGTCACAAGATGATCAAGAAAAGCTCAATTCAACGGAATTCGCATCCTACGGGGCCATTCACCTGAACAATACCAGTATAGCAAAATCGACTCACTTCTGGACAAAAATAGTGGGCATGAAAGCAAGGAGTACTTCCGGAAATGTGGCTGAATTTGGAACAGAAACTCATACGTTGGTAGTTGTGCATCAAACAGCGAAGACCCAATTTGAAAAGGGGTATAGCGGACTTTATCACTTTGCGATTCATGCACCCAATATAGCGGAGTTTGCCAGTATGGTGCATCGATTAAACGTCAATAGATATCCTTATTCAGCTGTTGACCATACTATGTCAAAGTCAGTCTATTTAGACGATCCTGACGGAATCAATGTTGAATTCACCTTAGAAACACCAGAAAGATTTAAAAGAGTAGTTACTACAAGAGGCCTTGGTATTGAAGGGACAGATGGAGTTGTTCGATCTGCTTCAGAACGCTTAGATGTAAATGGTGTTTTGAAAGAATTAATAGATACAGATGTCAATAAAATCATAGATAAAGGCTCTTATATTGGTCATTTACATCTGTATGCAAACAATGTGCAGCGTTCAAATGATTTTTATAAACAAATAGGTTATTTCCCGTTCAATTATCTTCCGCAATTTATGTATGCTGATTTGGGTACCGGAGGGAGATATCAACATCGTATTGCAATGAATTCATGGCACGGCCAAAACAGGCCATTGGCTCCAAAAGGAAGTGCCGGATTAAGGCATTTTCAAATAAAGTTTAAAAACCGAGAAAAGCTTAAGGAAGCTTTAGTTAATGTCCCCAATCATGAGGAAAAAGATGGAGGCTATTGGCTCTCTGATCCTACGGGGAATAGAATACTTTTGACAAGTCAGGCATAATTGTCGAGAGGAAAAGTCTACTATAGATTTTGATGCTTCCTTTGATGATGGGTTCACGAAATACTATTCCAGATGAACATTGGACCTATACTATTTGGTTCGTGAGCCTCTGCTTAAACTCTCAAAATCACCCCTTACAATGGTATTTCTGAAAGGGTTGGCTAGGAAGAAGTATCGGATCTGTCCTGATCGAGCAATTTGTAATTGCTATTTTACATCGCCTTCAAACTGATATCTAAACTCATCACCGAGTGCGTCAATGCTCCCATGGAGATGAAATCTACGCCAGTTTCGGCGATTGGACGGACGTAATCTGGAGTGATACCACCAGAAGCTTCAGTTTGTGCTCTGTCCCCAATGAGGGCTACAGCAGTACGCATATCATCCAAAGACATATTGTCGAGCATGATACGATGCACAGGCCCTGCGTCTAGGACTTGCTGGACTTCGTTGAGGTCTCGTGCTTCTACTTCGATTTTGAGATCGAGATTGTTGGCTTGGAGATATTCCTTGCAGGAACTAATGGCTTTTGCGATACCACCTGCATAGTCGTTATGATTGTCTTTGATCATCACCATATCGTATAGACCAAAACGATGATTGGTACCACCACCGATCTTGACAGCCCACTTTTCGAGGTGTCGAATGAGAGGAGTGGTTTTGCGAGTATCCAACACGCGGCAATTAGTCCCTTCTAATTGATCGACCACCTTGCGGGTCAAAGTAGCAATGCCACTCATCCGTTGCATGATATTGAGGACGAGACGTTCTGCTTGCAGGATAGAACGAGGATCACCTTTGACATGAAATGCTTCAGTCATCAGCTCATCGATTACAGCTCCGTCTTGCAATATCCCTTGATATTCTAGTTGAGGATCAACCTTTTGGAAGATGCGTTCGGCGATAGCCACTCCGGCCAAAATACCTGTCGCTTTGACGATACAACGCGCCGATGAGATATGCCCTGCGGGAACGGTAGAGAGCGTAGAGTAGTCTCCTGGACCAATATCTTCGCGTAAAGCTTCGGAGATAATACGGTCAGTTTCGGGATGCTTGAGAAAATCGATCATGAGAGATTGGATTGAGCTTGCAATTTAAGACGGTAGCGCTCACAAAAAAAGTCCCGCCGAAGCAGGACTTAATCTTATTGCTAGTGAGTTTAGCCGCGTTAAGTCATCGAAGATCAAAGCGAACTTGCTCAATGGTACCCCCGTTCCCGGCGGTCCGAATATGGACGTTAACCTTGAAATTACCTTTGGCAGTAATGAGTGTACCGAGAATGTAAGAGGTCTCTCCTGTACTACCAGTGTTGAGCAAAGTAAAATTATCCGAAGGATAGTCGCTAAAAAATTGACGAATGGCATAACGCGCCTGAGTCGCGGAATAAATGTGCGTCTGATTAAAAAGCGTGATCTCAACCCTATCCCCAAAATAGTTTGCCATAGCCTCTCCACTACCGGCGGTTAAGCTCTCTACGACCGCGTTTACCACGTCGTTTTGTGCTTGTACCCGTCCCACTCCGATAACAGAGATGACGAGAAGCAAAGTTAGGGTGTTTAAAAACTTCATACTTCAGAACCTTGTTGTCATCACAATTCATTCTGGTGTATGCTAAGACCGTGCCAATCGTTTTGATAATTAGGTAATTACCCCCTCCAGCAAGGGTGAATGGTTATTTTTCCGGCATTAACGGTTTGATAATACTAGACAGCTAAGATTTCATATAGAAATCAACGATTATATTTTACATTTGCGTCATGCATACGCCAAAAGTAATCTTAATCATAATGGACGGCTGGGGGATGGCTCAAGATGAGTCAGTAAGTGCGATTAACGCCGCCAATACCCCTTTTTACGATCATGCGCTCCAATCATATCCTTTTACCAAACTAGAAGCCTCTGAACTCAAAGTTGGACTACCTGAAGGTCAAATGGGGAATTCAGAGGTGGGCCACATGAATATTGGTGCAGGACGTATTGTCTATCAAGACCTCGTGAGGCTCAATCAAGAAATTGCAGGGGATGGTTTTGCCCAAAATCCTGAATACCGCAAACTCGTAGCGTATTGTAAAACCAATCAGAAGCCTTTGCACCTATTGGGCTTGCTCTCTGATGGGGGTGTCCACAGTACTATACATCACTTGACGGGGATGCTCGAAGTATTGCAAAATGAGGATATTCCTGCCGTTTATGTTCATGTCTTTACGGATGGGCGGGACACTGCACCTGATGGCGGAATCAAATATGTCGCTCAGTTAGAAGCGGCGATCAAAAAAACTGGGACTGGCAAAATCGCTTCGGTCATCGGTCGCTATTTTGCGATGGATCGGGACAAGCGCTGGGAACGCGTTCGCAAGGCGTATAACCTATTGGTCAAAGGCGAAGGGCAGACGTTTGAATCTGCTGCTGCTGCCGTGCAGAACGCTTATGATCAAGGTCAGACAGACGAGTTTGTGGAACCATGTGTCATTACTGAAAATGGCCAAGCCATTGCCAAGATTGAAGCGGGAGATGCCATCTTGTTTTATAACTTCCGGACTGATCGTGGACGTGAGTTGACTCATGTTTTGACGCAAAAAGATATGCCCGAGGAGCAGATGAGCACCTTGGACCTGTATTATGCTACTTTGACTCGCTATGACGAATCCTTTGAAGGCATACACGTTCTATATGACAAAGACAAAATCGTCAATGGGCTAGGGGAGTATCTCTCTAAGCAGGGCAAAAAGCAGATTCGTATCGCTGAGACCGAAAAGTACCCACACGTTACTTTTTTCTTTAATGGAGGAAGGGAAGAGAAGATGGCTGGAGAGGAGTATATAATGTGTGCTTCTCCTAAAGTCGCTACTTATGATCTCCAACCAGAGATGAGCGCCTACGAAATCCGCGACAAGATCACCGCTGAACTCAAAAAAGGAGAGGTAGATTTTGTATGCCTCAATTTTGCTAACCCTGATATGGTAGGGCATACAGGAGTCTTCGAGGCTGCCGTAAAAGCCTGCGAAATTGTTGATGGCTGTACCAAGGAAGTCGCTGAAGTGGCGCTGGAAAATGGCTATACAGTCTTGATCACGGCTGATCATGGCAATGCTGATAAGATGCGCAATCCAGATGGTAGTCTACACACTGCTCATACAACTGCTTTGGTTCCGCTCTTCTTACTCGATAAGGATACTAAACTTGATCTAAGCGATCAGCTAGGTAAACTAGGCGATCTCGCACCGACCATCTTAGATATTATGGGGCTTGAGGCTCCTGAAGAGATGACGGGCGATAGTCTATTGGTGCGCAAATAATCCGTATCTTTGATTGCCTCCTTAAGGCAATCAATATGCAGCATTTCATAAGAAAATATCTCATAAACGTAGCAGGTCCGATTTTGGGCCTGCTCGTTCTCTTTACAAGCCTTATTTCTTGTAGCGGTGGAGAGGAGGCCGCTATTCGCGAACGCTCATCTCTCGGCAAAGTATTGAAGGCTCAAATTGAAGCGTCTTGCAATACTCCCATCTCCCAATTCAGCAAGGAGATCGTCAATCTGGCAGTTGATCCTAATACTAAGGAAGACTCTACTTGGTCTATATGGCCCCTCGTCCCAGCAGGAGAAACCGAAGATGGGCGGGACTCGGTACAGTGTGTTTTATTTTTAGAACTAGAGTGGGCGATGAAAACGATACATGATGCTCCTAGCATCATCGACTATTATGGCATTAGTGCTAAGGGGGATACCGTTCTGGCACAGATCAAAAGCTCATCTGCCAATCAAAGTGACCTTAAGGCTCAGAAGTATCTATTAGATGATCGTCAAGAAAAGATTCTCTACTGGAAAAGTGAGTACAGTAAAGAGAATTGGCTCTACGGCTTAGACGTAATGGTAGAAATATTTTTTGACAACGAAGGCCGTTATACTCATCATAATCTGAAGGTTCAAAACGAAGTTTCCTTGATGAACTCAGGGTTTCATGCTTGGGTTATGGGCAAAGCAATTTATCATGAATGAGTGGGTCGCGGTATTTGTCGGAGGAGGGTTAGGGAGTATGCTACGCTTTGGACTTTCACGTTGGCTCAACCCCGCTAATGAGAGTTTTCCTTGGGGAACCTTTGGTGCAAACGTACTGGCGTGTGTCGTTTTTTCTTTAGCATTTGTGTGGTTTAGCAAAAAAGAAGACATTTCAGAGTCATTCCAACTGATGGTGTTGTTAGGTTTTTGCGGAGGCTTCTCTACCTTTTCGACCTTTAGCGTTGAAACCTTTCGTCTGTTGGAAAACCAGCAGTTTGTAGCGGCATTTTTATATGTTAGTGCATCTATTTTTACGTGTCTAATCGTGATTTGGCTGATTATGAAATCATTTGCACAGTAAATAGTTTATTATCGGAAGCATTCTGAGATGTAAGAATTGCCGCTTTTTTGAGAGATAAATACCCAAAAGCTTGAAAAACCCCTGATAAGGCAACACTTCTGATATTGGCCGGCTTGTGATAGCTGGTTTTTTTCTATAAATTCATATCAAGATGAAAGTGGCTTTCGAGCCATGTGTAGTCTTCTTATTAACCTACCTAATACCCCAAACTCAATGTGCTCCAACCTTCCCCGGGTGGAGCCATTGTCTTTTTATACATTGGGGAATTATTGTGCCCATTTGATACCACAACCCACAGCGCGGGTATAGGTCGATTTTACAGCTTCTTGTGCGATAAGTTGCCTCAATGCATCTTCTAGGTATTGGACATTGACAGCATCCGCTTGACGGGCATTGTCGTCGATGGCCCCGATGTACTGAAGCCTTAAGGTTTCGCGTGCGTCTCTCGCTAGGACAAAGCATTGAGGGGTACGGCTAGCTCCGAACGCTCTCGCTACGGTCTGATCAGCGTCTGAGAGGTAGCTGAAGTTCAGTTGCTGCTCAGCGGCAAACTGCTGCATTTGAGGGAAGGAGTCGTTGGGCGAAGCCTGTGGGAAATTTGAATTGATGGCGACTACAGCAAAGCCTTGAGGTCCGAAACGCTTTTGGAGGCTTTTTAAGCGTTCTATATATAATTCGACTATCGGGCAATCATTATTGATAAAGACGAGGATCAAGCCTTTGGTTTGAGCTTCTAAGGCCCAAGTACTACCATCTGTACTCGTCAGGGAGAAGCTAGCTACACTATCTCCAATCTGATAAGCAATTTGACTCTTGACTTGAGTGAAGCTTAGCAGCAGTAATCCGAATAGTAAGTAGTATTTCATATTAAAAAATCAGGCGTAAGTAAAATACTTACGCCTGTAAACTCAAATGAGTATGTTTTCAAAACGAGTAGTAAAGTAGTAATGCCAATTAATTCAGTCCAGTTTAGTTTGTAGCAGCTTGTGGAATCATTGAAAGTGCTTTGTGGAGAATGGAACTATCATCAATTTTGACCAATCCTCCATCGGGACCTCCCGGTTCATAATGAATACCTACGGTATCTCCTTTCCTAAAATTAGAACCGCCAAAATAATTACGTACAGTTTCTACGCTGATTTCCATTTCTTGGGCAATCTGGTGCATACTACCATCGGGTAGGCTGTCTTTGACACGGCGGAGCTCATTAAAGGTCATTGTCTTCATTCTGCAGTATTATTAGGTGAGTAGATAGGAAAATAAAGAACATGAAACGTAGCCCACACTTATCGGATGTAAGTGCCTCACAATGTGATCGCTACGATGGCTTTCGATAGAATATAAGTTATAAATATTTGGCAGGAATACAAATGAGATTTATCACATTCCCCTGTTTTCGCGCACCCTCCGATAGATCGAAAGTAGAAAGCCAAAAGTCAAAATAAAGGTTCCTAACCAGAGCAGATTGATAAAGGGTTTACTGATTGCTTTTAATACAATCAAATCATCTTCTGGATGGAGATAACTCACCCAAAGGGTAATACTATTTTCTGCAGGACGAATATCCATGAAGGCAAACTCCATATCGAGTTCAGAGATGATATCTCTACGGCCATCAGGTTGACGACCTTTGATGAGATATAAAGGCTTAGCCTCAAACTTTCGCCCGTCCGATGACAATACTTCTAAGGTTGCTGCTGCCACTAAATCGTAGCTCTTCAAATCCTCATCTGGCTGATCGACCGCACCGATAGACAACAGTTTTATTTGTCCGATGGGAAGATTGATCGTGTCGCCGATTTCCATCTGCCGGCTAATGACGCGGGGTTTGAGACTGTCTGGATTGGGCAGTGATGAAGTATAAAAATAGACATCGCGATTCCAATATACTTTGCGGGCAGGGTGGGGGAGGATCCCCTCTCCATTAGCACCCATCTCAGACTCCGTATAACGCATGAATTCTCCGCCGCTTTCGCCATGTGCTTCAAACTTCAATCCATAGTCGGTCCTTGAATTGATCTGATCAGCGTAATAGGCGAGACTACGATTGAGGGAGCGTTCGATACGGGCCAGGTCAATGCCTTTTTTATAGAGTTCTACGTTTTCTTTACTCGAGATTAGGTCTGCGGTTGGATGCATGTCTGCTCCCTTTTCAAGGAACGGCAGACGAGGTAGCAGCATAGAGTAAGTTTCCCCATCTTGATCTTCAAAAGCCAGTTTGAAGGCATCTGCATTCGCTTCTAAGATGCGTAAGTTCTCCACCGGTGTTACCGCTCGCTTACGACCGAGATAGGTTACATTATAACCCATGATCGGTCTTGCTTGTCCTTTGGGCAAGGCAATATTATCAGCTCTTTCCTCATCCGGAAATAGGCTCAACTCATTGGGAAAAGGATTGGTCGAGATCACTTGATCATAGCCGGAGCTAAATAGCATTCCCAGCAACATCAAGCCAAAACCAATATGTACTACTGTACCGCCCATTACTTTGAGGCCTTTACGGTTCTTTTGTAAGAGCGAGATCAGAATATCAGAATTGGCAAAGATCACAAATAGTGAACTAAAGAGGAGGAGTTCGTCAGCGACGCTCGTTATCCCAAACTTGATATAAGCGACTGCTTTGCCTACAAAACTTAAGGGTAAGTTTTCTTCCTTAATTAAGTCTGCGAATGTCTTGTCATAGGCAAACTCCATATCGCTATACCAGATCGCTAGCAAGACTGCAGTACCACTGAGCATCGCCATCAAAAATGGACGAAATAGCGCGTCTTTGATAGGCTTGTTTTTGGCTTTGCTCCACCATAAAAACTGACCTAAACCAGATACTACTCCGAAAAGAATCGCAAACCAGACTGTCCATTGGTAATAAAAGAGTTGAACGTTCGGCGGTGGAGCCATATCCGTCCCAAATATCGCGTTGAAAACAGGAATAGAAGTCGCGAATAGAATAATGCCACCACTAAACACAAAGACCAATACGCCTAAGAAAATCATGAACTCTGCGGTCCAGACTTTACTTTCATCTATGCGAGTCGGTATCTGTGGCCAGCGTAGTAATAAACTCACTACCACAAAAGTGATGTATCCAAAGAGCAAGACTAATAATTGCCCCGATAAGCCTAAATCTGTAAAAGTATGTACTGAGGTTTCTCCCAAAATCCCGCTACGCGTCAAAAAGGTACTGAGTAGGACCAGTAGGAAAGTTGAGATGATCAAAATCATGGTCATCCCTAGATATGCTTTACTCTTGCGATAGATCAGCATTGCATGCAAGGAAGCCACGCCACAAAGCCAAGGGACAAAGGAAGAGTTCTCCACGGGATCCCAATTCCAATAACCGCCAAAGTTGAGGGTTTCGTATGCCCAATAACCACCCATGATGATACCTACACCGAGGATCAATACAGAGAAGGTAACCCAAGGCATCGCCGGACGAATCCATTCTTTATACTTACCTCTAAATAAGCCTGCCATCACATAAGCAAAAGGCACAACAGTCGAGGCGAATCCTAAAAATAGGGTCGGCGGGTGAATGACCATCCAATAGTTTTGCAACAAGGGGTTTAGCCCAGTACCATTGGTCGGGCTAAAATCTGGATTGGTTTGATAGATGGGATCGTTGGGGAAGGTGTCTTTGAGTAAGGTAAAAGGTGTACTGCCTAGCTTCCAGACTTCTGGCCCATAATACATCATGATGCCAAGCCCAAAAAAGAGCGTTAAGCCTGCTACAATATCTCCGATTGGATACTTCGATTCTTGCCCGTTTTTGGCGACAAAGACCATATTGGCCAAGAAGTAGAGGAATACAAAAGTCGTAACCAAAGCAAAGGTGAATCCACTCACGCCATTGCTAAAGGTGTCTACCCAGCCAAAGTTATCCTGAAAACCTCCGTTTTTGCCAAATAGTAGCAAGAAATACAAAGCTGCTACGATGAGCGATAAAAGATGGAAACTACCATCCATGGCTAATTCATTACGCTTAGCCGCGTAACGATAGGCCAACCAAGCTGCTGGTATTACTCCCATCAAAATGAAAATCCCTGTAACGATATTTTCGTCTAGGTAGATTCCCAATATCATAGAACTTAGGATGACTTCGACGGAGGCTATCACCCCCATGACCGAATTACGCCATTCATTGCGTTTGCGAAGGATAATTAGGCCCAGTATGCTGTGCCAGAAGCTCCAGAGTAAGAAACTCCCTTCTTGTCCTTCCCAAAAACAGGAAATCATATAGTAAACCGGCAACTCATTGGATGAATGCGCCCATACATAATGAAACTCATATTGATGTAGATAGATCATCCCGAACAAAGTCGCGATCACGCCTATCACACTAATGATATGTATAATAAAGGCTTGAGTACCTAGCTTGCTCCAAGAGTCCGCTTCTATCGGATGAGTCTTACGGTCCGCGAGAAAGTACGCGACCATCGACACTCCTGCACTAGCAAAAGCCAAAGCGGTAAACAATTCTCCCAGCATTCCTCCGGTCATATTTTTTGTTTTTTGAATGTATGAGTTGCCAAGTGTATTGTATCAATACAACAACTCAATTCTTCAACAATTCACTTACATTTTCTTTTCGGCAGCAGTTACGTCAGTCTCTTCATATTTGGACGGACATTTCATCTGGATTTCGTCGGCCTCAAAGACGGCTCTGTCTTCAGCGTAAGAACCTACGATAACGATTTTCTCTGCTTGCTCGAAGTTTACGGGTTTTGGATCGTGAAAGTAGACGAGCATTTCTTTTTCCTTTTCGTCTTTAAGGTAAAACTTGAAAAGGTCGCGATCCATATCGTATTCAGCTTGGTCACGTTGGACCCATTGACCCACTATGTGAACCTTCTTGCCGGTACCGACAGCTTCATCAAAGCCAGCGTAGGTACTTGCTGTAGCACTCAAGTTTATGCCTAGGGCTACTAGTACAATAGCTGCTACAACGATGATTATTATTTGTGTTGGTTTCATTTGCCTTTAGGAATGTGAAGTATCTTTTTCGTTCATCTCTGCTTCCATCCGACTGATCTTGCGATCTTGTCGAATCATCATAAATAGTACTGCCCCAAAAACAACCAATACGACGGCGAGGACAGAATAGATTTTATCGCTTTGAAAGAGTATATCTTGTAAAAGTGTCAGTTGAAAATTCATCTAAGCTTAATTAAGATTGATGGGATTGGTCGTAATCTTTTTTGCTTTGCCATTCTTGCCAACGAAATTTGATCGTTGCGGCTCTAGAGCGGAGTTCATATACCCAGATCCCCAATAGTATAAAGCCAAACATACCCGGATATAAGATCATCCGTAATAGGCCATTCATACCTTCTTTTTTGAACAATACTGCGCCGCCATCTGCAGTAGGGTGTAAGCCTTGTAAAATGCGTGGAATTACAAAAAATAGAGGAATCAGCGTCATGAATGCAAAGATGTTATAGACTGCTGATACTTTGGCCTTTTGCTCTGGATCTTCGATTGAGTTACGCAGCAAATAATACGCCAGATAAATAAGTAATGCGATCAGGGCACAGGTCTGAATTGGATCCCAACCCCACCAGGCAGAGAAACTGCTAGAGGATTTGACCTCATTCCATGAAACGCGTGCCCAAATGATACCCGTCAACAAACCTAGTACATTGAACATTACGCCAACTCTAGCCGCTTCATTGGCTTTGATGTCAGCACTGAGTGGGTTTTCTGTGCGTTCCCGATCAGGATCAGTCAGGCGCAATACTCGGATACTATGGTATAGCGAGATGCCCATCATAACCAACATCGCAAACCAATTAGGTACGTGATAAAGGATGTTACGAGCACTCTGGCCAAGTTGGCTTCCCATCTGCGGCGAAACCGGGATTTCTGCCAACAAACCATATACTAATGCATAAAGCAATAAGGCGACAGCAAGAGCTTTGTAAGTAATACGAAGAGGACTTTGCTTGATCATTTAGGAAGTAAACCTATCTGTGGTCGAATTGTTAGGCTAAAATCCTTGCTAATTTACGAAATAATTGTGGTTTACTCCCGCCAGAGAAAAGGAAATAGTATAACGGAGACGCCAACCAAGATTGCCGTCAAAACCAGCAAAAACCCTAAAAACCCTTCTCCTTGGTTTGCGCCAGTTCCAGTAAGAGCTGTTTCGGATAACCTAACGAGCATCAATAGCAAAGGGACAATCAATGGAAAGCTCAATACCGCAAGCAGAGTAGATTGATTTTGAGCTTTGGCGGAGATCGCCGTGACGAGGGTGAGGTTTGCCGCCAAGGCGAACGCTCCCAATAATACTAAACCGACATAGCCAAGTGGATCGTGAAAGCGTTGCTCTCCCAAAAAGGCGAAAACCGCGAGACTCAATACGGCTACTAAGGCCAACAGAGCAGCGTTGTAGATAAATTTGGCCAAAATAATAGCTGAAGGTCTAGCCAATGTATAGAGATAGCGAAGCTGCTCGGGTTTTTCCGAAAGGAAGCTTTTTGCCACTGCATTGATAGCTGCAAACAAAAGCATCAGCCAAAGAAGTAGATTCCAATTACTGGGGTTTAGTTCGGCTCTAAACACCAAGGCAATGACAATTGACATGCTAAGCACATACAAAAGCAGACCATTGAAAGCATATTTTTGCTTCCACTCGAGCATGAGTTCTTTTCGTAAGAGTACGCGCAATTCTCGCCACATGCCGCAAATATAAGATGAAAATAAAATGCAATTATCGATTGAGTCTAAGAATTTTACAGCTTAGCGCTCTATTTGTCCAGTCAATCGTCAATACCTAGGCTTGAAGGCCATTGTTTAGCAAATTTAAAAAGTGGTATATCGTTTGATCGCTAGAATATTGATAACACATTCAAGATTTATACCCATTACTGTAAGCATTGAACCTTTTGATGCTCCTCTGTCAGGCTTACAGCGATTTTTTTGACATGAATACATTTTTTTATGGCTCTTCCGCTTTGCGGAACGTCATTTTTATATTAGGAAGGATATAACATTACTGCTTTGGCAACACTACCAAAAAAGGAGAAAAAAAGGAGCCGACTTAACCTAAGTGGGATAGGTTATGTGAAAAAAATCCGAGAACGATGGCAATGGTTTGCTATCAGTGTTTCTCTATGTTTGATTTTTGGATTCCTTTATCTCCAACTAAAAACACCTGCATATCGAGTAGCTACTAGTCTTTTGGTCCAGGATCAAAAACGAGTGGAGCGACTCGCCGAACGTTCGGGTGGAATCCCAAAAGGAGAACCCAAAAACCTCCAAAATGAAATTGGATTCCTAGGCTCAAGAGAACTGGTCCTGCAAACCATCAAATACTTAGGCTTTGAGGTTCAACTATTTGAAAGCTCGTTTTGGCAGGATAAAGAATTATATGATAATCTACCCTTCAATATTGTAGTTGATCAAAATCATCCTCAATTAGAAGGGATTCCGATTTCTCTCAAGATTATTTCTAAGGATAGTTTTCAGCTAAGGGCTCAGGCTGAAGATCCTTACCTCTACTTTCCTGAAGAGGAACGACTTCAATGGGTACAAGGCAAAAAGGTTGACCTCAATTTCAAAGGTCGCTTTGGCACTTTTGTTGAAAATGAATGCCTGCGTGTCTTAATCGTAGCTGATACCCTAGCGCTTAACGAATCCTGGCAAACCAAAGAATTGTATTTTCAGATCAATGATCGAGAGTTGATTACTGAATCCTATGTGGATGAACTTCGCATCAATACGATCAATGAACAAGCGACCATAGTAGAACTAGCGCATCAAGGTCCTTTGATCGCCAAAGAACGTACCTTTTTGGATGGCCTTACCGGACAGTATATAGCCTTACAGCTTCAAGAAAAAAACCGTATTGCCGAAGGCAGAGTGCAATTTATTGAAGGTCAAATTAGAGTTCTCTCTGATAGTCTTGATGGTGCGGTAGAAGCTTTGTCTAGTCCACGTAAGTCTTCCGGTCGCAATAACGATCTCCGCCTTACCGCAGGCAATGCAGTACAACAATTGAAGCAGTTTCAAAGTCAGCAGGCAGATCTTCAAAACCGTCGCAGTTACTTTGTCGAATTGATCAAAACCCTAAAGACAGATGCTGATCCGACGGTTTTGAGTTCGCCCAAGACGGTAGGGATTAGAGAGCCTATGCTCGAAGAGTCAATCATCGAATTCAAACGTCTATACTCCGAAAAGGTGATCAAATCCGTTGCTGCTGCTGAGGAAAGCCTCGAAATGCAGTACCTCAACCGGATGATCAAAAAGACCAAGGAGACGCTGCTTTCTAACGTTCAGACGAGTCTGTCCCAAACCGAAAGAGCAATCAGAGGCGTCAATCAAAAAATGAATCAGGCGAGCGAAGTCGTACGAAATCTGCCTGGTGAAGAACAGTTTCTCAATCGTATCGACGAGCAGTTTGTCTTCAATGATAACTTATATAACTATCTCCTCCAGCAACGTATGGAGGCCAAAATGGCCCAAGCCTCTAGTCAGGCAGATAGTAAGATATTGGACCCCGCCCACAAAGTCGGTACTGGGCCAGTCTCGCCTAATAAAACAAAAGTCTTATTACTCGCTTTTGCGATTGGACTGATGATCCCATTGGCCAGTATTTTAACATTGTCTGCGGTTGATCATCGAGTCATGGATCTCGAGCAAATCGAGCAAAGAGTAGAAGCTACTGTATTGGGACATATTTTACATGCTCCTCCTGAAGTCGAAGAAGGCAACCTTTGGGCGGATGAGAGTGCGATGGCTGTAGCAGAAAATTTTCGCTATCTATTTGTCAATCTTCAGTTCATGGCCTTTGAAAAGCCATGTCGAGTGATTGCTGTTACCTCTACCGTACCTAATGAGGGTAAAACCTTCTGCGCCGTCAATCTCGCACAAGTCATGGCAGCTAATGGCCAAAAGGTATTGTTGATCGGAGCTGATATTCGCAAACCGAGAGTACATAAGTATATCGACGTGCGAAACAAAATGGGGCTCACCAACTATCTCGCCAACAAAGCATCTGTCGAACAGGTAATCCAAGATACGAGTCAACCACGTCTCAAATGTATCGCTAGTGGCCCAGTACCCGAAAACGCAGCCGAATTGCTAGATGGTGAAAGATTGCCTTATCTATTGCAAAAGGTGCAAGATGATTTTGATTACGTCATCGTTGACACGCCTCCTTCCGGACTTTTTGCGGATTATCTACAGGTGGCAAGACATGCAGACATAAATCTATATATCGTTCGGCAACGCCACTCTAAACTAGAGTATCTCAAAGACATCGAAACTCTACGCAAGCATGCCAATCTTAAGCGTTTTTACTTGGTATTCAATGATGTCAAGTACGGACAAGGGTATCGCACTAAGTACGGTTATGACTATTCCTACAAATACCGCGATCAAGTAAGCGAAATTACTGGTGTAGGTGGAGAAGGCCAAAGCTGGAAGCAAGACGTAATTCGAAAATAAATTAGACACAGACCGTAATCGAGAGTTTTAAGCTTGATTGACTCGGTCAATAAAATACAGAGAGGGTTCTAGGCATATTGCTTAGAACCCTCTCTGCGTTAAAACTAATGATAATCAAGTGGATGCGTTCCGCGAATAGCGGTAGCAATCAATCATATAGGTATAGATTATCCTCCTTGCTTCGCAGAACGCTTAGTCGAATCGTACCGACTTGTTGAGGCGCAATCCCGTATAGTTATCGCATTAGCGTCAAGCTAAGGGATTGACTTCGCAAAGCGCTTGACTTTTCCTCCCCCTACCCCCTCCAAAAGGGGGACAAAACCTCCGGTTTGTAAAGCCATTTCCCCCTTTGGAGGGGGATTTAGGGGGAGGAATGAAACCTTTAAAGCTTAAATAAACGTTCTGCGAAGCAGAAAAC
>JBGCFA010000159.1:0-17680 GCA_045106675.1 Bacteroidia bacterium | reverse complement strand
TAAATACAAATGGCCCTTCGTCCCATATATAATCCGTATTGGCATTGGGGTCAAAAGGATCGGACCAACGCGGATCATTGAGAAAAACTGTATCGGAAAGGGTCTTGAGGAAGGCGATCAGGGCGGCTGATTCGTCTTGGGTGAAGTTAAATTGCTTGGGCTGTCCGTTGATGTCGAGCAAGGCTGTATCTAGATTGGGATTGCCTTGGATACCTTTGCTATAAAAGGCAATAACATCCTCTAAGCTTTGCAAGCTACCATCGTGCATATATGGAGCAGTAAACTCGATATTGCGAAGAGAGGGGGCTTTGAATTTACCTAGATCGTTTGGATTGCCTGTTACATTTGCAAAACCTGCTTCGGTATTATCGAGATTGATACCATTATTGCGGGGCTCTTTGGTCATAAAAAGCTCTCCGGTATGGCAAGTTTGACAATGAGCGTGAAAGAGACTTTTGCCAAGATTTTCTGCTTCGCTAAAGGTACTAAAAGGCTCCTCAAAATTGACCCAACCGATATTCCAGTTACGTTCCCAATCGTATTTTGACTGAAACGATATCATCGAACGCACAAACTGGCCGATGGCTTTGACGGTGCGTTCGGTGCTAACCGTACTATCTCCAAATGCCTGATAATATAGGCCGGGGTAGAAATCGGTGTCCATGATTCTCTCTACCATCGTCAAGGTATCAAGATTCATTTCGATGCTACTGGTGATGGCCGTGATGATTTGAACCCGCATCGTATCAGCACTACTATCCCAGAAAAAACTACCTGTAGCCGGAATGCCCGCATTACTCAAGCCGATAGAATTGCGAATGCCTTTTTCACCATGCTGACCAGAACTCACGGTCGCAGGATCCGCAAAACCATGCTCCTGTACATGACAAGAAGCGCAGGAAATCGTTTTGTTGAGCGACAATCGAGTATCATAAAACAATACTCTTCCCAAAGTTGCGCCTTGATCTGTGATACTATTGTCAAGCGGTGAATAAGTGAAAAGTGGGATATCTGGATCGAATTCAAAGTGAAAAGGAATGCCGAAGAAAGTGTAATTCGAAAACCATTGCGGCAGGAGGGGCGAATCGAGCCTATCTGTCAAAAGACGCAATTTGTTCGAGGACAAACTGATACCAATTAACAAAAGACAGAGAGAAGTGAGGAAGAAGTACTTTTTCATGAGAGAGGCTGTAGGTTGGACAGCAAAATCTCAATCATTCAGTAAATATTCTAGTACTATTTGTGGGGTTTATAATTCGTTTTAATTGGGAATGGATATGTAAATCATTTATAATAAGTTAGTTACATTATTTTTAAATGATAGATATATCCTATTTTTTGTGTGAATCTCATCCATTCAGGAGGTTGAAGTTGCTTTTTCCATTTTTAATATTTTTCCTATTCAACCTTTTAGATAAGTAGCTGTACTTAGCTTACAGGCATATTTACCACCTCTTACATTTCACTAAACCCCAGATGAGAAAGCTAATTGTTCTCGGACTATTGCTTGGAGGAATACTATTGATCCTTCCTGCCCAAAATGCAAGCGAAACGATTCCCCAGAAAAAGTATGTAACTCAATTTGTGGAGGGAGTCCCTCCGCAAATTGATGGATTGCTCAATGATGAGGCTTGGGAGCAAGTAGAGTGGGGGAGTGACTTTATCCAGCGTAGGCCACATGACAATGCACCTCCTACTCAGGAAACTCGATTCAAAATCTTGTATGATGACCAAAATCTCTATGTTGCTTTTCGTTGTGAAGATTCTTCCCCGGATAGCATCGTTCGGCGGATGAGCCGAAGAGATGGATTCGTTGGAGATTGGGTTGAAATCAACATAGACAGCTATCATGACCTGCGATCAGCTTTCTCTTTTAGTGCGACTGTGGCAGGTGTGAAAGGGGATGAGTTTATCTCTAACAATGGTAACAATTGGGATGATAGTTGGAACCCCATCTGGTTTCTCAAAACCCAGATTGATGAAGAAGGATGGACCGCGGAAGCACGAATCCCTTTGAGTCAATTGCGTTATGGTAGTCAAGAAGAGCAGGTTTGGGGGATACAATTTACTCGCCGAGATTTCCGCAATGAGAGTAAATCCGTATGGCAATATATTCCCAATCAAGCGCCTTATTGGGTGAGTGGTTTTGGGGAGTTGCATGGAATCAAAGGGATCAAGCCGCAAAAACAAATTGAGCTACAACCATATGTTTCGGCCCAAGTGGAGAGCTTTCCTGCTGAGGAAGGTAATCCCTTTGCAGATGGCTTGGATCAAGCTGCGACAGCAGGATTAGATGGCAAAATAGGGGTAACCGGAGATTTGGTATTAGACTTTACCATCAATCCCGATTTTGGTCAGGTAGAAGCTGATCCCTCGGCAGTGAATCTCGATGGTTTTGAAGTCTTCTTCGAAGAACGCCGCCCCTTTTTTATCGAAAACCGTAATTTATTTTCATATCAGTTAACCTCCGCCGAAGCCGGTGGCTCATTCAATTCTGATAATTTGTTTTATTCGCGCCGTATCGGTGGGCCTCCTCATCGCTACCCCGATTTACAGACCGATGAATATGCTGATTTACCACAGAATTCTACCATTTTGGGCGCGGCGAAGTTTTCCGGTAAAACCCAGAAAGGCTTAGCCATTGGGATCTTGGAAAGTGTTACCCAACAAGAAGTAGCACGTATCGATGGAGGGAACGGAGAAAGAGAAGAAGTGATCGAACCACTTTCTAGCTTTTTTGTAGGCCGATTGACCCAAGATTTTGACGGTGGTAATACCGTAATTGGGGGGATCTTTACTTCTACACAACGCCGTTTGGCTGATACTGGTATGGAGGATCGTTTGCATCGTTCAGCAATTTCAGGCAGTGTGGATGCATTGCATAAATGGGACAATCAGCAGTGGCAGATTGGTGGACGCCTCTTTTTTAGTCAAGTGGCAGGAACTGAGGCTGCAATTTTACGGACGCAACGAAATTTTGTCCACTATTTTGACCGCCCAGATGCCGAACATCTCAGTGTAGACTCTGCCGCAACCGAGCTGACTGGACATGGCGGTACTATGCACATCGCCAAATACGGAAACAAATGGCGCTTCCAGACTGGCTTGACTTGGCGTTCTCCTAAATTGGAACTCAATGATGTCGGTTTTCAACTCAATGCCGATGAGATCAACCATTTCTTTTGGGGGGGCATGAATATCCAAGAACCCTTTAGCATTTTTAGAAATTTCCGCTTGAATTATAATCATTGGCATCGCTGGGATTTCGGTGGCAATCCGCTTTATCGTGCCATCAATACCAACGCCCATACTATGCTCAATAACTTTTGGGGCGGCGGTGGAGGCATCACCTATGAAAATCTGGATGTCTCCAATCGGGCTTTGTTTGGTGGCCCCGCGATGCGTCGACCAAGTGGTCTAGGCTTTTTTAGTTATCTCTATACTGATAATCGAAAAAAACTTAGTTTCAATCTTAATTACAACGGAGGCAACGGATTTCGTCAATCAGTCAAAAGCCGTAACTATAGCCTGAGTATCAATTACCAACCCTGGAATGCCGTATCCATCAGTCTTACCCCTTCTTATGGGACCTTTTTTCGCAAATATCAGCATATCGCTACTTTCCATAATGGTGAACAAGCGCGTTATATCGGTGGATCACTCAGTCGGCAGACCTTTCGACTTACTGCTCGGGCTAGTATCAATTTTACCCCCAATCTGACCTTGCAGTATTATGGTCAACCGTATATTACTCAAGGAATTTATAGCGATTATAAGCGTATTGTCGATCCTATGGCTCAGTATGATGATCGTTTTTCCCTCTTAGGGAACGCATTAATCAATCCATCTGGTTCGGAGCAATACTTTCTGGATGAAAACTTAGATGGACTTGCTGATTGTGCAGATTGCTCCTTTTATCAGCCTGACTTCAATTTCATTCAGTTTCGCTCCAACCTCGTTCTGCGTTGGGAGTATGTACCTGGTTCTGAACTCTATCTAGTTTTTTCACAAGCCAATACCCAGAACGGCGAAGGAGAACTGGGTATCGGACCTAGTTTTAATGACTACCTCATTGGAGAGCAAGGCCGTAATATTTTGTTACTAAAATGGACCTACCGCTTTTTGAAGTAATTAGAATTCGCGACCTAGTATCAAGTGAAACTGATGGCCAGAGACTTTGTCATCTGTTGGGTTCACCTTATCAAAACCATAACCCCAATCCAATCCAAAGAGGCCGATATATGGGACATTGGTACGGAAGCCCAGCCCTGCTGAACGCTTGAGATCATATGGGTCAAACTCCTTGAAACTGTTATATCCATTGCCTGCCTCTACAAAACCGAGTAACCATAGTGGATAACTCTGTGGTAAGGGCACTTTATAGCGAATTTCTGCACTTATACGTTGGTATAGCGGATAATTCGCATCGTCATTATCAAATACTTGTGGAGCATAGCCGCGGAGCGGAACGAGGTCAATCCCCATGAAGCCACCGTTCGCCGCGGCGTTGATCCCATAACCACCCATTGAAAATCGCTCAAAGGGAGAAGCGGGTCCATCACCATAACTACCCACATATCCTGCTTCTGCATGTAAGCGTAGCACTAAGCTCTTATCCAAGGTCAGAGGCTGGTAAATATCTCCCTTGAAGCGCCACTTATGATATTCAAGCAAATTATAAGTATCCGCAGCATTGGCTGCCTCTGTTTCATCATTGCTGAAAAGACTGTAAGGAGGCGTTACGGAAAGTTTGAAAGAGAAATCAGATCCGCTTGTCGGAAAACTCGCATCATCTAGCGTCGTGCGACGAATCTCTTGATCTAAGCTGATAATATTGATAAAGGCATTGTCGATCCCTTCAAATACTGGATAAAGCGATGCCGGATTTTCGATATCATAATAGCGATAGCTCAATGAAGCATAATAGCGGGTGAAATCATCGGGAATATTGAGGCGAGTACCAAAGTCGAGAGAAGATGAAAAGGCTTTGGACTTAAACTCAGATTCACTATCGTTCTCTCCTAACAGGGCATTGTAAAGCACATAATTGGTGCTGAAGCCTAGGAGGTTAGGCTTTTTACCTCCCAACCACGGTTCCTGAAAAGTAACGCCAAAGTTGGTGTACGACTGGCCATTACTTTGGACCGCGAGAGATAATTGCTGCCCATCACCGCCAGGGAAGGGTTTCCACGCTTCTTTTTCAAGCAAACGCTTGGTCGAAAAGTTGTTGAGAACCAACATAAAGGTTCCGGTCAGACCGCCGCTGATGAGATTATCATTGGTGTCAAAGACCTTAGGTGCCCAACTGCCTCGAAACTGAAATTGATCGGAGGATTTTTCTTCTACCACATATTCAAGATCTACCGCTCCGCTTTTGGGATCTTGGTGAGGCACTATATTGAAACCTTCGGGATCGAAGTAGTTGAGCATCGCGAGTTTGCGTTGGCTGCGGATGATATCGGAACGACTAAACAAATCTCCCGCTTCAGTTTCTAATTCTCTAAAGATCACATGATCCGCAGTGCGAGTGTTGCCTGAGATATAGACATCACGAATATAGGCTGGGACTCCCTCTTGGATCCATATTTCAAGATCAACCGAATCGTTCCCCACGGGGGTAATCACGGAATTGGCTTGAAAAAACAAATAGCCACGATCTAGATAGAGAGAGGAGAGGTCAAGGCCTTCTGGATTGCCGTAGATACGCTCTTCGAGAACGCCTTGGTCAAATTTGCTGCCCTTTTGTAGGTTGAGGATCGCCTCAAGCGTCTCGGTTTCATAGACTTGGTTACCATTCCAGCTGACATTGCGGAGGTAGTATTGTTGTCCGGCATCGACCTCAAATCGTAAGGCCAAATTGCCATCTGGCAACTCAATGATGGTATCGTTCAGCAAGGCTGCATCCAATAAACCCTTGCCGTGATAGGCACGCAGAAGTTGCTTGCGGGCGAGATCATACTCTTTTGGTACCAAGCGTGAAGACTGCCAGACTTTCCACCATTCAAATTGAGAGAGTGGTTGGATCACTCTACGTTTTTCCTTGGGAGTGAGTACGCCACCATCGGCTATTTGGAGTTGTGTGATGCGTATTTTGTCTCCTTTATCTACTTTGATTTTGACGTTAAGGCCACTCTTTAGCAGTTTATCTCTTTGAGTATCAATC
This sequence comes from Bacteroidia bacterium, assembly GCA_045106675.1. Taxonomy (GTDB): domain Bacteria; phylum Bacteroidota; class Bacteroidia; order J057; family J057; genus JBCAWW01. Next base: position 11,517 of record JBGCFA010000159.1, on the reverse strand, counting down.
TCAACCTCACAGTGATAATAGCCTTTGTCCACAAAGTAATTGCGCACCATCCGCTTGACGCTTAGCGCCTGCGATTGGGTAAAATGAGCTCCTAACTTGAGCGCCAGCAATTCTTTGAGCGCATCTGTATGGCGTTTGTTGAGATTGAGGATCTGGTAAGAGGCTAGTCGCATGCTTTCCTCTACCTTGATGTGGAGGATGATACTATCTCCTTGCAAGGGCTCCGCGGTGATCTGGACATCCGAAAAAATCTGTTCCTGCCAAATTCGTTTCATAGCATCACTGATTTGGAGACCGGGGATGCGCACATACCCATATCCGAGACCAGATAAGTTACGGATGGCTTGTTGCTCGCTAAAATCCGTGCCTGTAACCTTGATATGTTTGATGTATCGGGTAACTGGTTCAGGGATGCTGTCTTGGGCAAAGACAAAAGAAATACTGTTGGCTAGCATGAGCAGCCAAAGGGCGGAAAGTCGCATGTGTTTTATGATTGATTTGCTAGTAAGAGGAGATTAAACCAAAATCGGTTGCATCGAAAAGACTCCTAATCAGGACTTTAACATTTTTTTAAGCTTTCTCTCGGTTTGATTGGGCTTGGATCTCCCAAGCAATTGTACTTCGCCAGTTTGATCGATAAGCATATTGATGGGAAATCGTTCAAAGCCATAGTTTTTGACTATCTGTTCACCCTGAGCGACCATAGACTGTTGACAAGTGGGCATATCTTTGCTGATGCGTCTAAACAAACGCTCAAAGTCTTCCTCATTCTCTAGTTGGATTGTAACAAAACTAATTTCTTGATTGGCGAATTTTTGGTGGATGGCCTCAAGCTCAGATAATTGGTTTAGACAAGATTCACAACTCGTAAACCAAAAATTGATTAATACTACTTTGCCTTTATAATCGCTTAGGTCGAAGGTTTCTCCATTGGTCAGGCTAGCCTTAAAGTGAGGAACGTCTAGATAGAAACTTTGTTCCTGTTGCGATTGATCAACAGAATCTGTTAGGGCCTCTTTGCCAGGAATATCAGTTTGTGCAAACAGATTGAATATCCCAAATAGGCAGCTGAGTAGGAATAGGACGCTTTTCATGAACACGAAATAAATGATTGATGTGCTAGTAAGAGGAGATTAACTCAAAATCGGTTGCATCGTAAATCCTCTTAATCAGGACTTTAACATTTTTTTAAGCTTTGCGCCAAAAATTAGGCTTTTGTTTAGATAATGATGGGAATCGTTCCTTAATAGAATTCCCCTGAGAAGCATTCAACATGTGATCGTCAAAATGGGTCCTTTTGCATCGCCCAAAAGGACCAAGCCAACGCACTTTTGCACTATGAGGGGGCGTTGGCATGGGCCGGTTTTTTGCTACCCTTTTTGCGAAAAAGGGCAATCAGTATCATGAAAATTATTACTCTTAACATACTTGTCATATTCCTACTTGACAAAAATCATCTCCATACAACTCAAATACGAAAACAATCATTTGGCTTGATTGATTTTAATCCTCAATTTGAATGTTCAGATATCGATTTTATGAAAGCCCATCAAAAACATGCTAAGCTTGTTCGTCCACCAAAAGGTACATTTGGAGCGATGGAGTGGTCCATTCTGGGAACGCCTTGTGGGGTCATCAAGCAGTTGGCTTATGCCTTGACCAAGGAATTGGCCGATGATTATCGTATGGCCTATATCGACGCTGACCATAAAAGCGCTGATGATGAAATTGAAACAGGGCGAGATATACAAACTGCTTTAGGCAATGGCGCTTGGCTCGAATTCACTGATAAGATTACTTTTTCACGTCTTGATTATAATACTGCTTTCAATCAGTTTGACTATCGCGAGCAGTTTCGTTCGGCGGATGTCGTACTCGTCAATGGCAATCATTTTCCGGCGGCTCGTCAGATAGCTGTGATTGATCCTCGTAAGCCGCTGGCCAAAAAACTAGCAAAACTCACGCAGGTCGAATTGATCCTTATGACGGAGGGAGTAGGGGAGATGCCGGATTATTTGAAAGAAGCACTCGGTCCTGAATTGCCCCCAGTTTTGGCGATAAACCAAATTGATCAGATCAGTGCGTTTTTGCGTTCGCGAATAGCGAATCTCCAACCCAAAGTAAAAGGACTTGTCCTCGCGGGTGGGAAAAGCCAACGCATGCAACAAGACAAAGGCCTGCTCAGCTATCATGGCGTTCCCCAAAGGAAGTATATGTATGATTTGCTCCTGCAAGCTGGGGTAGAGGAGGTGTTTTATTCCTGCCGTGCAGAACAAGCAACTGAACTGGGCGTTGAGCGAAGCTTAGCAGATAAATTTTTGGGACTAGGACCATTTGGAGGGATACTGACGGCTTTCCAATCCGATCCCAATGCGGCTTGGTTGGTAGTTGCCTGTGATCAACCATTTTTGACAAGGACTACTATTGAGCAACTTTTGCAATGGCGCAATCCCTCCAAAATTGCCACGGCATTTCATAATCCCGCAACTGATTTTCCTGAGCCATTGATCACGCTTTGGGAGCCGAGAGCCTATGCTCGCTTGCTACATTATTTAAGTCTGGGCTACTCCTGCCCTCGCAAAGTTTTGATCAATAGTGAGATTGAATTGTTGCAGCATGCAAAGCCCGAAGAAATGGCCAATATCAATAAGCCAGATGAATTTGCCGCTGCCGTCAAAAGGTTGAAAGAAATGCAATCATGAAGGAAATCAAGACGCTGACAGATATCAAATTATTGGTGGATTCATTTTACGACAAGATACGTGAAGATGAAATGCTGGGGCCGATTTTTGAAGCCGTTGTACAAGGAAATTGGGAGCGACATTTGACTAAGATGTATAGCTTTTGGCAGACGGTTTTGACCGAAGAAATGACTTATCGCGGTACGCCTTTTATGCCACATATGAAGCTACCCGTAGAGAAAGAGCATTTTGATCGTTGGGTCGCCTTGTTCTCCGAGACGGTAGATACTTACTTTGAAGGCGTCAAAGCCACCGAGGCCAAATGGCGCGCTCAACGTATGGCGGATATGTTTTGGTCCAAGATTACTTATTATCGTAGTCGAGCATCTGAGCCATTGATCTGACACTGCTTCGCAGAACGATCCTAGCGTTCGGCGAAGCAGTGAAGTAAGAGACCAAGGCTGACAAAGTTTCGGCCTCTAAGCTAGCTTTATCACTTCCGGTTCCTGAGGCTCTCGAAGGCTCGGTTCCTGAGGCTCTCGAAGGACCGGCACACTTCTCACTGCTTCGCAGAACGCTTTGTTAAAAAACTATGAATCATTCAGACTATAAGCAGAATACTCAACAGAAGCCAATTTCAAAGGTTTTCTATCTTCTTGCCTGTCTGATTCCAATCTTAGTCCTTACTTACACCTCTTGCCAAAAAGCACCCAAACGCCCCCAGAAAATCAGCCGAGCCCAGCAGCAACGAAATCTAATTGATTCTCTGGCTCACTTTTCGTCTCTACCCTTAGAAGTCAAATTCCCTAAAGATAATCCCCCCTCAGAAGCCAAAGTTCGGCTAGGCCGAATGCTCTTTTTTGACCCTATCCTTTCAGGCAATAAAGACGTCGCTTGTGCTACTTGCCACCTACCTGACAATGGCTTTGCGGAAAGCCTACAAATCTCCATTGGCGTCAATGGACATGGTCGCGGCAGCAAGCGCAAGTTTAAGGAACCCAATACAATCCCTTTTACTCAACGCAATTCTCAGACTGTCCTCAATGCGGCTTTCAACGGGATGGATTTTAGTGATAATTACGATCCTGAATCAGCGCCAATGTTTTGGGATATGCGTGCCAAGAGTCTTGAAGCCCAGGCTTTGGAGCCTATCAAAAGTTTGCCCGAGATGCGGGGAGATCAGATCCCTGAAGCCGAAATACTGGATAGGGTAGTAGCACGGCTTGAGAAGATTCCCGCTTATCAGTCTATGTTTGCCGCAGCATTTCCATCAGAAAATACGATTAGCGCTACTAATATGGCTAAGGCGATCGCCTGCTATGAGCGTACGCTGGTTACGAATAATTCGCGATTTGATAAATTTATGCGAGGGGATAAGTCTGCAATTTCGATATCTGAAAAGGAAGGCTTCCAACAATTTATTCTGTCTGGTTGTGGCAGTTGTCATAATGGGCCGATGTTTTCAGACTATCAGAAGCATGTATTGGGAGTACCTAAAAGTGATAAGCTGGATACACCAGATGTAGGCATTGACAGTAGTTTTGCTTTTCGAACTCCAAGTCTACGTAATCTCCGCTTTACTTCTCCCTATATGCACAATGGAAGCTTTTATTCACTTAGGCGAGTGCTAGAGTTTTATGAAGACATCGCCGATGGTAAGATGCGCAACCCTAATGTCAGCAAAGACCAAGTAGATCCACTTATCAAAGGGATCGAACTACGGGTGATGGAGATGTCGCCTATTTTGTCCTTCCTCAATACACTCAACGACGATAGTTTTGATAAGAGCCAACCGGAGACTGTCCCAAGTGGTTTGCCAGTAGGAGGGAACTAATCGCAGTCCGAATTAGGCTTGCTTGCTTGCCTGCCTTGCAGAACGATGAGTCGAATGCTTATCAAGGCTTGAGCTTACCAAGTATATGGTACTGTCTCCCGATCGTTCAATGTCGGATACTTGTATTGCTCGACATAGCTAAGGCCTGGCAAAAATTCATCTTTCGTTTCTGACAATTTTTCCGATAGCAACAACTCCAAGCGTTGCTTGATTTCTACATATTCCGGATTGCTAACTTGGTTTAGTAGTTGATAAGGATCTGTCTGATTGTCAAATAGTTGCCAAGGGCCTTTTAGATCGCGAGTATAAGTATATCGGACTGAGCGAATGCCACGATATTCCCGACCACCATGATTGGGCCTAGACCATTGCCCAAAAGGTTGAACGCAAGTGATCAGCGTTGCCGTGTCGATTTGCTGATTCTTTCCTTGCAAATAAGCGCTATAGTCTATGCCCTCAACAGATGATGGGACTGGCAGTTCGCACAAGCCTAAGAGTGTCGGCATGATATCTTCCGAATTGATCAAGGCATCGTAAACACCCGGACGGATGTGGCCCGGATCAGCATGCCAGATGAGCATCGGCACTCGGATAGACTCATCGTAGGGCTGCTGCTTTTTATAGGCAGCATGGGAACCCAGCAAATCGCCATGATCAGCTGTAAACAGTATCACCGTATTGGCATCCAGACCGTTTTCCTCTAGCGTCTTGCGCAAAAGACCCACTTGATCATCAATTGCGGTACAATGCGCATAGTAACCTGCCAGATCGCGGCGAGCACGGCCTTGCATTTCCTCTGGCACATTGGGCCTAAGTTTGATTGAGGCCGAATCGTAACGATCGCGATAATCCTGTGGCGCTGTATGGTAAGGTGCATGTGGCGTGCCCAGACTGAGCATCAGGAGGAAAGGTTGTCCGTCTACGGCCCGCTCCTTCATATATTGCTGTGCATCTTCTACTTGGGAAAATGTGTCGTAGCTGTCCCAGAATTGCTTGACTGTATCATCGTTGGCATAATAAGCGGACTGATTGTAGCTATGGGTACATTCTAGTGCCTTCCAGTAGGCAAAACCTTGCCGACGTTCCGGCGGAATATAAGCGCTGCGTCCACTACCATCGAGATGCCACTTGCCGATATAGCCAGTCGCATAGCCCGGAAAAGACTCAGCCAGACATACTGCATTTGGGTCTAGTTGTACATCATTCATAAAGACGCCATTGCTAAGGGGGCGCTGGCCAGTCATCAGAGAAGCACGGTGCGGCGTACAGACAGGCATGCCTGAAACTGCATTTTGCAAATTGGCGCTTTCAGCCGCCAAGCGGTCGATATTTGGCGTAACTACATTGGGATCTCCCGCATAACCAAATGCTTGGGCACGCCATTGGTCCGTGTGGATGATTAGGACATTGGGTTGAGGACTTGGTGCCACACTTTGCTGACAAGAAAAGCCTGCTACGGTCAATAGGCTGATAGCCAGTAGTTTTCGAAAGGAAAGCGTAATAGGAGTCATGAATAAAATGTAGAGATGTATTTGTGGATTGCCAATACTTGGTAGATACGAAAAAATACTAGCAGATATCAGCTTTGCTAGGACCTCTAAAACTAGTATTTTCAAAAACCTTAAGTTGGGATTAGGAATGATGAAACTACTAACACACAAAACTGTGAGAACCTTTGCTGGAAAACAATATCGGGCGCTGATCTTGAGCCTGTTAATTTTGTTCGCTTATTTGCCACTCATCGGGCAACATATCCCCATGCCCTCCGGCTTGACGGTTGAGTTTTTGCGGGTACCTGAGCAAGCTGTTATCACCGATCCTAGTCCCGAATTTGCTTGGATTGTACCAAATACTGTGGCCCAGCAAAAAGCCTTTCGAATCTTGGTTGCCTCTTCCCCTTATCTGTTGCGCGAGGGAGAAGCTGATTTTTGGGATAGCGGCCAACAAAGCAGCTCGCAAAACCTAAATATCACCTATGCAGGTAAGGCATTAGCGGCTAATTCGATCTATTGGTGGCAAGTCAAAATTTGGTCAGGAGATGGCGCTGAAAGTGAGTATAGCGAGCCGCAACAATTTATCACGGGTGATTTTGATCGTTCTCAGCTTGCTTATCCGAGTGAGAGTCGCTGGGTACAACTAGCTAGTGGGCAGTGGGCTTCGGAAGACAAACAGCGAGCCGATTTTCATTATTTCCCACCAGTGGAACGCTTAGAATCAGAGGCAGGGCATCATTTTGTGGCTTTTGAAAAATCAGTGATCGGGATTTTTACGTTCACGGCTAGTGCCAAACAAGACAATACTCCCATCACGGTCTATCTTGGCGAACGTAAAACGGAAGAGCCAGCTGTGGATAAAGAGCCTGGACGCTCCAATATAGGCTATCAGAAGGTCGAAATGATGCTCAAAAAGGGCACACACCATTATGTGCTCAAGCTGGCAGAACGCCGTGCTTCCAATTATCTACACTCTCAAAAACTTGCGCCCCATTATCCAGAAGTGATCCCGTTCCGCTATGCGGAAATCGTAGGAGAACCTAATAGCTATCAACTCTTTGCACCACAACAAGAAGCTTTGTTTTATTATTTCGATGAAGAAGCTTCTGCTTTTACTTGCTCCGATGAGACATTAGAAACGGTTTGGGACTTTTGTAAATATACGCTCAAGGCAACACCTTTTTTGGGGGTTTATGCCGACGGTAATCGTGAAAGAATGCCTTATGAGGCAGACGCATATATTCAGCAAATGGGGCATTTTGCGGTAGATCGAGAATATGCGATTGGGCGATATACGATCAACTTTTTGCTTGATCATGCCTCTTGGCCCACCGAGTGGCAAATGCACGTCATCCTGATGGGATGGGAGTATTATATGGCTACCGGCGATGCCGAACTGCTGGATCAACGATATGAAGACTTTAAGCGCAAAACTCTGATTGCGCTGACCGAAAAAAATCATCTTATCAGTACCCGAACGGATAAAAAGACCGAAGCATATTTGCGATCGCTTAATTTTCCGGGCCCGGTAAAGCAGTTTCGTGATATCGTGGATTGGCCACATGGTCATCCCAAAGGCTCAAAACCTGCGAGAAACCAAAGCCCGCTTGAAGGCGGCGAAACGGATGCTTATGTCTTTGAAGATTATAATACGGTGGTAAATGCTTTTCATTATCGCTCCTTGGTATTGATGGCAAAGATTGCCGCGGTGACGGGGCGTTCTGAGGATCAGCAATGGTTTGAAGAACGAGCCAAAACACATCATGCGGCCTATATGGAGACCTTTTTTGATCCTAAAGAGGGGGTGTTCCGAGACGGTGAAAACACTAGCCACTCCAGCCTACACGCCAATATGTTTCCCCTAGCTTTTGGGATGGTGCCAGATGAGCACTTGCCAAGTGTGGCCGCTTTTGTCAAGAGTCGAGGCATGGCTTGTAGCGTTTATGGTGCGCAATATCTGCTAGAAGCGCTTTATATGGCCGGAGAGGACCAATATGCCCTCGAACTAATGACTTCAGATAGCAAACGAAGTTGGGTAAATATGATGCGAGTGGGTTCGTCGATGACTACCGAAGCTTGGGACGAATACTTCAAACCCAATCTCACTTGGAATCACGCTTGGGGCAGTGCGCCTGCCAATATTGTCGCGCGTAAATTGATAGGCATAGAAGCCTTAAGCCCTGCTTATCAGCGTTTTCGTATTGCTCCTCAACCCGCCGATCTTGCCGATGTCTCTCTCGAACTCCCCACTGCTAGCGGTACGATTAGCTGCCACTTGCAACAGCAAGACGGTAATTGGCTGATCCAAATTGAGGTGCCCGGCAATACAGAAGGAGAACTTTGGTTGCCTAATGGTTTTGAAGAGATCACGCTGAACGGAGAATCCAGAGAGTTTAACCGCTCTGAAACCTATGTAGGGGCTGAAAGACAAGTGCTAAAGCTGCATTGTGGTAAGAATATTGTTCGCGCAAACCGCTAATGATTATTTATGCTTTTTCGCCTCGCTAAGCCTAATCGCGCGTACTGCATGATCTTGGTGTGTTGTTCTTGTTCTGCTTGGTAGCGGGTTTTCTCCGCTTTGCGAACGCTTTTGAAGCGTCGTTTCTCAGCCATTTTGCGGCGGTATATGATTTTGTTACCTAGGCGCTCGAGTTTTTTGGTGCGAGGCATTTCTTTGTAAATGAGTAACCACCAATCGCTTAGCATTTTCCGTTCGGCCTGATAGCTATTATGAGCGTTGAGATAAGCTTCCCAAGTGAAGCTGATCTCGCTTTCTCGCGCTTGATAGCGGTTGATCGCCTGTAAATATCGCATTCGATGACGATAGAGATTTTCTAGTCGCTGTTGTGATTTTTGCCACTCGCGTATTTTGGCGACCAAGTGTTTCTCTGTTTCGAGATAAGGCTTCTTACTTTTGTTTAAACATTCCCAATAGCGCAAAAGTGCCGCATGATTATTTTGATATTCCTGCCAAACTTTATCATTGACCGCCGCCTGTCGCTTTAACGATTTGTAGATAAGATACATGCTATCCAATCGTTCATTCCAAGTATAAACCTGAGTGTTGAGGCTATCAAAATCTCCTGATATTTCATCCAGTGATACAGGAATACGGTTTTCGACACTTCTGATCGAATCTGTCAATAGCTGTATCTTTTCGATGCTTTGTTGAATTTTCTGCTGTTGTCGTTCGCTCAGCTTCGCAGAACGCTTAGGCACTTCCTTTAGCACTAGTTTGAGAGGCTTTATGCGTGCTTTTTCCAGGGATTTATACTGGCGTTCGCTGAAGGCGTGATGCTGAAATATCGATTTGAAAAACTGCTGCTGAGAATTTTGCACCTTAGTCAGCAAGGATTTGGCCTCTCGATTTCTTTTTTGATTGCGCAATCCTCTGGCACGATGTGCTGCTTTATTTTCTTTGATCGCTTCCCGAACGTATTCTTGACCTTGTTTCAAATAATCAATTGTATCGGATTGGGGAGGATCATTAAGACCGTACCAAACGTAATTATAGCCAATCGTTTGAAAATTATTCGGATTAAATTCTAGCCCTAGCTCTCCTTCCCAAAGCCATTGTTTTGGCTTGGTCATACTCTGATAGTAGTCGATACCAGCAGAACTATATCGATTACTGATATTTTGTTCAGAGAGCCAAAGTTTGCTAAAGTCAGCTCCTTCTCTAAATACCGATAAGGGCATCTCTGTTGAAAGCAATTGCCAGAAAGGCATCAAGGGCAGGTGATCAAGGATCATTTGCTTGGCAGGGAGCAGATAATAATTATCATTGGGTGAGTGCCTCGAAACAATGATTTGAACAGTCGGTAGACCCAATAGCTCGCGAATAAAGTTGCGGATCGGTGTTTTACGCAGCTTGTTATCCGTGCTGCTCCAAGTGGCATCAAGCAGATACCAACGCCTATTGATCATGACGGCATTCCACGCATGATCGTCAAATCGTATGGGGAAATCTGGATCAAAATCTCTGCCTCGAGTATAACCACTCAAGTAATAGGCCGCAATACCTTCACTTTGGCAAAGTTCGGCGAACAAAATTGCATAACCCGCGCAAACTGCTTTACGGCGTCTGAGGGTAGTTTTTGCGTTTGCATTAGGCAGTTTATGTTTGAGGTAAGAACGCATATCGTAGCGAATATGCTTAGTTACCCACTTGAAAATAGCCCTTACTTTGAGACTGTCGTCTCCAATACCACGAGTAATTCTCGTCGCTAGTTTTTGCACTTTTGGACTCTGTGCTGAGCCGCCTTGCGGAACGCTTAGACAAAAAATGAATAATAGAATAGAGAATCTTAGCTTCATGATTGAACTGTGTGTAGCCCAAGAATCCAGATATTTTGCTTGAAAATCAAGACAAAAACACTGCCCTCAACGCACTTTTTTTTACTCACTTTGTGGAATCTGACTTTGCCCATCATCTTCTTTCTGTAACAAACATAGAGTGTAAGATGATGTCCACAAATGTTCTCCCCCCCCAACGCCCACTGTCTTGGCAAAGCCTGACGCGAGACGCCCGGCACTTCCAGATCTTGTATTTGGGCGGCTTTTTGGTGTTTGGGATTATGACCCTTGGCTGGGAAGTCGAATTGATGCGCTACGCCCTGCTCATCGGGATTTGCCTATTTAGCCAGCTGGTTTGGACCCGCTTTACTACCCAAAACTATAGTTCTTGGAAGAGTGCGATGATCACGGCCTTAGGCTTATGTCTATTGCTCAAAGCCAATCAGTTTTGGGTCCTCGGCCTTGCCGGAACGATTGCCATCAGTAGTAAGTTTTTGATTCGCTATAAAGGCAAACATCTTTTCAATCCTGCCAATCTCGGCATCATTGCGGCGATTGCGCTTACGGGCGACGCATGGATTTCTCCGGGACAATGGGGCAATGCCGCTATCCTGCTCTTTTTGATTGGAGTTACGGGTAGTGTGGTGCTTTTCAAAGTGGGCCGCCTCGATACTTGCCTAAGTTTTATTATCACCTTCGCCCTTCTCTTGTTTATCCAGAATGTCCTTTATAAAGGATGGCCCCTCGATCATTGGTTTCACTCGCTGACCAATGGATCGCTTTTGCTCTTTACCTTTTTTATGATCACTGATCCTGCCACTACGCCCAATGCACGCAAAGCGCGGATCATTTGGGCCGTAGGGATTGGAGTCCTCGCCTTTGTGCTGACCTCCTGGCAATATGTCCACACTGCCCCGATATGGGCCTTGGTGATCTACGCACCGATCACCGCTTTTTTAGATCGCTATTTCCAAGGAAAGAAATTCGCTTGGTAGACAAACACAAAACCTTTTAAATCTCAAAGACATGCAAAGAATGTTTCTATTGCTGCTCAGCATCATATTGCTGGGTGGCCAGGCTAACGCATTTTGTGGTTTTTATGCCGCAAAGCTTAGCGCCAACCTCTTCAACAAGGCTTCTGCCGTGATAGTAGCGCGTTCTGGGAAGCAGACCGTAATCACCATGGCCAGTGATGTACAGGGCTCCGTCAAGG
>JBGCFA010000158.1:0-7188 GCA_045106675.1 Bacteroidia bacterium | reverse complement strand
AGGACGAGCAGTTGGAGATATCTAATTTGGTGGTTGATCCGGCCTTTTTTAGACAAGGGCTTGCGGGTAAGTTGATGGAGTATCTGCTAGCGCAGAACGCTTGGACGGAAGCGATCGTAGATACGGCTCAAGTAAATTTGCCAGCGATCAATCTGTATCAAAAATGGGGCTTTGAAGAGATAAATCGCTGGCTGCCTGCGCATGGGATTCCTATCGTTCGGCTAAGCCGCAGCCTTAAAGCTTGATTAACTGAGGCGTAAACAAGCTGTGCAATCCCCTGCTCCCAAGAGGATAGTTTTCAATCAAACGTAGACGTTCTTCATGGTGATAGTTCAATAATGGTAGTAATTTTTTTTTTTTATTTTAATAAAAAATGATTGTTGAAATATCAGATAGGCAAACTTTTCCACACAATTCGTCTAAATCCTTGCTGTTAATTTCCTGATTGCCAACCTCTTACTTAATATAAAAGTGTCTGATAATTTTTTACCCTAATCGGTATGATTAGCTACATTGATTATGATTGAGTGCATAATAGAAGACTGGAAGAATCCCAATATGTGGATGTGAAGTGCAATAAGACGTAAGGCTATTCGATCCAAACGAGCTTGAAAAAGGCTTGAATTTCTAATTTTATAGTAATAGAAATATGGAAAATATCAAGCCATTAGACTCGTTGATCCTTGATAATCAATCTCTGGCCGAAGAGATTCATAATGCTCACGAAGAGATGATGCATGAGTTAGGCAATCTGAAAAAAGAATTTTCTTTTCAAAAAGTAGAGAAAGAAGAACAAGTAGTCAAGTTAATCAAGGCCAATAAAAGATTGTCTCAAGAGTTGATCATTGCCAATGCTGAGCTTGCCTTTCAAAACCGAGAGAAAGAAAAGCGTGCTGCAGAGTTAAACATTGCCAATACTGAGCTTGCCTTTCAAAACCAAGAGAAAGAAAAACGTGCAGACGAGTTGAGCATTGCCAATACTGAGCTTGCTTTTCAAAGCCAAGAGAAAGAAAAGCGTGCCGAAGAATTAAGCATTGCCAATATTGAGCTTGCCTTTCAAAATCAAGAGAAAGAAAAGCGTGCAAAAGAGTTGGGAATAATTAACAAAGAGCTTGAGCAATTTGCATTTGCCAACAAAGAGTTAAAGCAATTTGCTTATATAGCCTCCCATGAACTTAAAGAACCACTGCGTACAATTGCTAATTTTATTAAGGTAATCAATCAGGATTATTCCTCTCTACTAGTGTTGCTTTTAGAAGCTAAATACTTTACGATTTTGCTATGACCATTACGCTTGGCTGAGTCTATGGCAGTGCCTTGGCCGTTGCTGCGTTGATCTACATCCGCACCATTTTCGACGAGGAGTTTGACGATCTCCATATGTCCGTTCCGTGCAGCGGCATTGAGAGCAGCGCCTTGACCGTCGTTTTGGACATTGACATCAGCCCCTAATGAGAGCAATAACTTCACTGCTTCATATTGATTGTTGCGAGCTGCGGCATTGAGTGCTGAGCCTTGACCATTGGTTTGGATATTGAGGTCCGCGCCTTGCGCAACGAGTAGTTTGATCATCTTGATGTGTCCTTCTCTCGCAGCAGCGTTTAAAGCAGAACCTTGGCCATCGTTTTGGATATTGGGATCAGCCCCCAAGTCGAGCAATAATTTTACCGTTTCGTATTGCTCATTTCTGGCTGCGGCATTGAGTGCTGAGCCTTGTCCGTTGGTTTGGGCGTTGATATTAGCCCCATTGTCAACCAGCATTTTGATGAGCTGAGTTTGGCCGTTCCGCGCTGCGGCACTGAGAGCAGAGCCCTGACCATTGTTTTGCTTATTGAGATCAGCCCCAAGTTTGATGAGCAATGCGATGGTTTCTGTTTGCCCGTTCCGCGCCGCGGCATTCAAAGCAGAGCCTTGCCCATTGGTGTGTGCATCTATATCCGCGCCTCGCGCAATGAGTAGTTTGACAATTTGATTGTGCCCGTTCCGCGCAGCGGCATTTAAAGCGGAACCTTGACCATCATTTTGCAGGTTGATCTCGCTGCCTTTGCTAAGGAGAAAGTTGATCAATTTGAGATGGCCATTTCTGGATGCACAGTTGAGGGCCGTGCCTTGACCTTGAGACATTTCGTTGATGTCAGCGCCTTGATCGAGCATATAGGCGACAAAATCAATATATCCTCCGCAAGCTGCTTCTGCCATGGGCGAACCAAAGTTTTTGTCCTCCAAATCCATATCTGCACCCGCTTTCATCAAGATTTTGGCAATCTCAAGATTCCCTAATCTCGCCGCAGCAGTAAGAGGCGTTCTGGCTTTGGACTTGCGATGGGTCATGCCGTTTTCTGCCGAGTAGCTGTCATAACCCGATTCCTGATCAATGCAATTAGGATCGATTGATCTGAGCAAGGATTTTACTTTGGCGACATTTTGATCGCGGACCGCTTGGATCAATTCTTTACAATCATCACCTGAGACAGTCCCGACTTCATGGACAGGATTGGCTTCAGTTGCCTCTGGCTCTTGGACGATCTCCGTGATGCTTCCTTCTCTGTTTGTCGTTACAGGCATCAAGTGATCGACCAACTCCATGGGAGTCACGATAGGGAGGTCATTGGGTGCCAAAGACATACTCGGCTTGTTGATAAATATTAGCATCCCAAAGACCAAGGGAGCAATGAAAGCGTACTTCCAATAGCTGTACTGGTTTGATTTTTTACTATTCATTTTGAGGATTCTTTGTTTGATCAATGATTGGTTGTAGTTGGTCGTAATGTTGAGCGGTTTGGTCAGGGAGGCAATTTTGACCAAGTTCATTTGGTAGCTCTCTTTGGTTTCTGCTGCGTTGCGGACGAGAATTTCGTCAGTCTGATATTCGAGGTTTTTTTCGACCTCTTTGCGCAACAGCCATACAAAAGGATTGAACCAAAGCACGATGACCGCCAACTCTGCCATCAACAAATCCAAGCTGTGCTTTTGCTTGACGTGGATCTTTTCGTGTGCGATGATCTGCTCGTAGGCTTCGTATTCGTACTGAGCAGGATTGATAAAGATGTAGCTGAAAAAGGAACACGGTTCTACTTCACCCGATAGATTGACGATGATACTACCACTGTCTTCTATCTTATCTGGATTTTTGGTTATCCTCCTTAAGGTCCCAATGATCTGAGCGAGCAGATTGATCGTTAGCACCGCTACCCCAAAGAAGTAGATGAGACTGATCCACCAAAAAAGTCCTTTGACATTGCTAGTCTCCTTGACGACCAAGGGTTCAATGGCTTGTTGAGTCTCAAGGCTTTCGCTGTCGATACTTGACTCAAGCTCTTTGGGTATGCTGGGTTCAATAGGCGAAGCTGATGGAACTAAGCTGCTTACTTCCTCTTGGGTTTGAGCAGGAGAACTGCTTTGAGATAGATCCTGATCCTCTATGATTGTCGATACCCAACCTTGATTTTCGACCAATTGTGGGAGACTGATAAATGGTAAAGCGCAGGCCAAGGCCAGACAGGCCAGTAAATACAAACGATTGGTCCTGAAAAAGCTTTCCCGCTCTAAAACGAGCTTGTAAAAGCCCAATAGGATCACGATGATTAAGGATGCTTTAATCAATAAGACGATCATGACTTATTCCTTTTGAGATTTGATGATTTTGATTAGTTCTTCTTTTTCTGCCTCTGTCATTTTTTCCCGCTTGGCAAAGTGCGCGAGCATCTTGGGGAGAGAGTTGCCAAAAAATTTGGACTTGATCTCTCCGATCTGCTCCTCTCTATATTCATCAAAATCCTGCGTCGGGCTATATTGGTGTGCATTGCCGACTTTTTCCGCTTTGAGGAAGCCTTTGTCTACCAATATTTTGACAAGGGTCGCCACAGTATTGTAATGCGGTTTTTCTTCCTCGGGAAATTCGGCATGTATATCTCTGATAAACGCCTGCTTGAGTCGCCACACGATCTTGATGATTTGATCTTCTCTTTTGGTCAGTTTTTTCATTGTCAGTGAAATTATATTCCAAGTCTACTAAAAAATTAGTAGTACTACTAATTTTTTAGTAGATATTTTTTCAAACCGCCTATTTAGGCTCGCTTTGGCTTTTTTTATTGATGCCGCCTTGCGGAACGCTTGGAAAAGAGGGGGCGAAGATGTGAAATGGAGGGGGAAGCCAAGTCTTGAAAAGTTGGAGACGCGAAATTGAAAGGATTGTGGGGCAATATTTTGAAAGGGTGGCGGCGCAAAATCTTGCGCCGCTACTACCCCCAAAAAAATATCCAATGTCGAAGGCTAACCTTCAACATTGGATATTCATTATTTTCTATTGGTCTTGCTAGACCTTATCTACTACCAATTTGTAGCGAGGATCTTCGACTACATTGACATCGATGATTGCTTCCGCATCGGCGAGTAATTTACGGCAATCAGCGCTGAGGTGCTTGAGGTGTACGGTTTTGCCCACTTTGTGGTAACGCTCCGTTATTTTGTTGAGTGCTTCAATCGCTGACATATCGACTACGCGACTTTCTTCAAAGTCAATCACGATCTCGTTTGGATCATTGAGAACATCAAATTTCTCGTTAAAGACCGTGACACTACCAAAGAAAAGTGGGCCATATATTTCGTAATGCTTTACGCCATCATCGTCTACAAATTTACGGGCACGAATTCGTTTGGCATTGTCCCACGCAAATACGAGCGCAGCGATAACCACTCCCACAAATACCGCCAAAGCAAGATTGTGAAGGACTGCCGTAACGAGTGTTACCAATACCATCACAAAAATATCTGACTTCGGCATCTTATTGAATGTCTTAAAACTTGCCCATTCAAAAGTGCCAATAGCAACCATGATCATCAGTCCTGTCAAAGCTGCCATCGGTAAGCGTTCGATCAGGCTCGATCCAAACATGATGAAAACCAATAGCATGATAGAGGCTACAATACCCGAAAGTCTCGCTCTCGCTCCGGCTGAGGTATTGATCAAACTCTGACCGATCATGGCGCAACCGCCCATGCCTGAAAATAGACCAGATAGAATATTGGCTGCTCCCTGCGCTACGGCTTCTTTATTGCCTCGTCCACGGGTTTCTGTGATCTCATCAATGATGTTGAGTGTGAGGAGACTTTCGATCAAACCTACTCCTGCCATAATTCCCGCATAAGGAAAGATCAAGATCAGTGTGTCGAGACTCCAATCAATATCGGGTATGTGAAAAGGAGGAAAGCCTCCTTCTATAGAGGCGATGTCGCCAACCGTTTTTGTATCAATCCCAAAGGCAACTACGATACCAAAAATGGCGAGGATTGCGACTAAGGAAGCTGGTATGGCTTTGCTGATTTTGGGTAAACCCCAAATCATAAACATCGTCAAGGCCACCAAACCTAACAAGATGTAAAGCGATTCACCGGTCAACCATGCTCCTGTGACGTCTTTGAATTGGTCCAATTGCGACATAAAGATGATGATCGCCAAGCCATTGACAAAGCCAAAGATAACCGGATGAGGTACCAAGCGCATCAATTTACCTAAGCGTAAAAATCCTGCCGCAACTTGTATAAGCCCTGCTAAGATGACAGTGGCGAAGATATATTCTACACCATGAGATTGAGCCAAAACGACTAGAATTACCGCTACTGCACCCGTTGCACCGGAGATCATGCCCGGACGCCCACCCAGTACGGAGGTTACCAATCCCATCACAAAGGCAGCGTATAAGCCTGTTAGAGGCGAAAGCCCCGCGATCAAGGCAAAAGCTACTGCTTCTGGGACCAAAGCCAAGGCTACGGTCAAGCCTGAGAGGATTTCTGTTTTGTAATCTACTTTTTGAGAGAAGTCAAAGAGATTGAGATATTTTTTCATGCAATAAAAGTCTCAGGGATCGGGAAGCAGCATTCCGATCTCCATGGAAATTGAATATGTTCTGAGGGCTAGAAAATGAAGCGTAAATCCCTCTTGGAAATTCGCGGGTAGGCTTTCTTTTTTTAATCGAGGGCGCAAACTTAAGGATTTTTTTGTTCAATACCAGAGGAGTTTTCTCTACTTTGGCCCACTACTATTACCAAGTAATTTTGATATGAGCCTCAAACAGCAATTACAAGCCAGAAGTGAAGACAAATGTGAGTTGTGTAGTGCGACCGATAACTTAGATAGTTATCTCGTTCCAGAAGCTACTGAGGCCAATCTTGACAATAGCATTTGGGCTTGCAATACTTGCCGTGAGCAAATCGAAAATCCAAAATCTGTCAATCCCAATCATTGGCGGAGCCTCAATGATAGCATGTGGAGTCCGGTGGCTGCAGTACAGGTGGTCGCTTGGCGGATGCTCCATCGACTCAAGGCCGAAGGCTGGTCCCAAGACCTACTCGATATGATGTATTTAGAGGACGAAACCCTCGCTTGGGCCAAAGAGACAGGCGAGGATCAAGTCAAAGAGGAAAAGATCAAACACCTCGATAGCAATGGGATACAATTGCAGGCAGGTGATAGTATTGTATTGATCAAAGACCTCAACGTCAAAGGCGCTAATTTTCCCGCTGAGCGCGGAACGGCTGTCCGTAATATCTCCCTCGTTTGGGATAATGCCGAGCATATCGAAGGCCGTGTCAATGGACAGCAAATCGTGATCTTGACGCAATACGTGAAGAAGTCCTAGTTGCCAAACTCCACAAACAAAGCTACTCTCGGTCTTTTATAAAAGTCTGTACCTCCCAGAAAGGAATCATAGCCTATGGTTTGGCTGTAATGGATTCCAGCTCCCACTCTGATATTTGCTTCAGTGGGTAGAGCGCGGCTTAGCCGAACGCCTCCCTCCAATAGCCAGCCAAAGCCGGCATCAGATGCACCCATTAGATCATCTTCCCACTCTGACACTCGTCTGCCGTCTGGCGTTACGCGGTCTTCACCTACCAGATAAAAACCAGCCCCCATCTGACCAAACTTGATCGGTACTTCAAGCTGCCAATCTGAGCCAAGACTAACTACCGGACTGACAAATAAACCAAATGCTCCATGATCGGCTCCTAGATTAAGGCTGCTTTTACCATTGTACTCTGTGCCGCTAGGCAGGATAAGTTCATAGGTCTGAGGATTGATCGGACCGCTGCGACCATAATAAAAGAAACCTGTTTTGAGGTGGCCATTGGCGAAAATAAAACCAGTTTGAAAACCCATGGTACGGCCTAGGTGATCGCCGGGTAGGATCA
>JBGCFA010000157.1:0-17860 GCA_045106675.1 Bacteroidia bacterium | reverse complement strand
CGATAGATTACCCCTGCCGTATCGAGTAGGTATTTTTGCTTATCTATTTGTACACGAGCAAAGCCGTCCATATGCGAAAAGGGAGTCGCTTCTTCATACTCAAAGGCGATCACTTCCTTCCCTTGACGGTCGATATAGCCGTAGCGGTATTTCGGAGTTTCCCGTTCTTGTGCAATATTCTTCAAGGTTAAACCAAACTTCTCTTCATAGAAGTACATCTGATCCAGTACGCGATTGGCGACGGAGAGGGAGGAGTCGGCGCGTTGTTTTTCTTGTAGGCTCTCTTGTTGGGCGGCTTGAGCGGTTTTTTGGGCCTGCTGCGCAGAACGCTTTTGTTTATCAGCCTCTCTTTGGGCCCTTTGGGCTGCTGCTTTCTCTCCTTCGATCTGCTGGAAGGCTTTTTTGATCAGGGCGTTGACCTTTGCCCCTTCTTGGGGACAGATGTCTTTGACATCCAGCAGGCGATTGATGGCCCGCTCATAGTTACGAGCCACTAAGTCTTGCTCTGCCAGTTGGATGATCTGAGCGGCTTCTTCGCATGGGCTTTGGGCCAAGGCTGTTAGGCTAAGGCAACTGAGTATGAGGAGTATGAGCGGGCTTTTCATGGGGTATTGCTAAGTTTTTTCCTCCCCCTCCTGTACAGTTGTCGGGACTCTCCAAAGGGGGGATAAAAGCTCCGGTTTGTAAAACCATCTCCCCCTTTGGAGGGGGCAGGGGGGAGGAATTCATTCATCTATTTTATAAAAACATATCTACTGAATCAGTAGAACCACCTTCCTGAGCAATTAAATATCCCTTTTGCTTATCGCTAATCCCCTTTGAAGGGGATGTCCAGCGAAAAGGGGATGTTTCAAGTGCAAGGAGGCATCCATTCATCATTCACTAAATTTTTCCTCACCTACTGTGGAGGAATATGAGTTATCTCAGTTAGCATAACTGTGGAGGCGCAAAATCTTGCGCCTTTACGGGGATGCATCATCTGTCAATTTTCTTATCGAGTCGATATCCGCCGCCATCGTCTCCAGCTCGGCTTTAATCTCGTCCAAGACCACTTGCCGTCTCGCAACCATATCATCAGGCAACTCAATATCGCGACTACTCTTTAGCTGGCGCTCCGCCTCAGTCGAATCTGCTTGCAGGATCGCTCGATCTTTTTGATATACCTCAAGCAGGGCTTGTTGAGAAGCACGATTGGCTGCTTCGGCCGCTTCAGCACTTTTGCCTGCCTGCCACCATTGCCAAGCCGCCAAGACTAGCAATACGCTCAAACCTGCAATCACTGCTGCGGTGATCCGACTGCGTTTTTGTCTTTGCCGCTTCAATTCCGCCTGACTCTTTTCGATAAAGGCCCACTCCTCATCGCTGAGCTTATGTTCCTCTTTCAGGGCTGCGCGAAAGTTTTCGATTAGTTCTAGTTCCCGACTGGCGAGATAGCTATCTGTCCGAGCAAAAGATTGGCTGCGATTGCGGATCAATTCTGTTACTTCCAATAAGGCCAACTCTTGTCCACTGCGTTGCCCGGCTACCTCTCCGGCCAGCGTATCATGCGCCAGTTCGTAGCGGCCTTCCTCTTCTCGTAGGATACGGGCTTGCTCCAAGCGACTGAGGATGGCGTCAAGCTGACTCTCCTCCAAAAACGGAAACTTCAGTTCCGCTCGTGCTTGGGGGATCTTGGTGCCTTGCAGACTGGCAAAGCTATTGAGCACTTTGCGTACAGCGCGCTCAGCCAATTGAGGGTATTCTCGCTGTAGATCCGATTGTATCTGCTGACTTTGCTCCTGCAAAAAAGCTTTGAGCACATCCCCGATCTCGCCAAAGGCGTCGATCTCTGCGCTGGTAAACTCTAGCTCTGGCCAGGCGTTCTGCGCAGCAGCGGTCCCCTGCGGATAAGTACGGGCAAAGTCCTCACGGTAGAGTCGATCCAGATAGACTTGTAGATAGGGCAAGGCCACGCCAGCGCGTCCGGCGGAGATTTTGCTGATGATGTCCTGCGGATTTTGGACTGGATCTTCAAAGCGGATATTGAAGCGCTCGCAAGATTTGGCTACTACTCCGGCCGCTTGCTGAGGACTCATGGCCTCCACTCTGATCCGTCTTTTGAAGAGGCTAGGGATTTGCTTTTCAAAGTCGTAGAGGTGCGCCAGATACTCTTCTCGCATCACAAAGAGCAAGCGACAAGGCAGTTTGGCTTCATAAATATCAGCCATCGCCTGCACAAAGATCTCGCGTTCAGCATCGCTGCCCAAGACAAATAGCTCCTCAAACTGGTCAAAAATCAGATAGACGGGACGGAGATATTCGGCAAATAGGTCTTCGATCAGTTCGAGTAAGGGCTTGTCTGCTGCTTCCCAGAACGCTCCCTCGAGCTTTTCGCCCGCTTTTTGTTCGAGTCCCCTTTGCAGGGAACGCGGCAGGTGATCGCCCCTACGGATCGAGATCGGTAGCCAATCCGTAGCGTCAAAACGATTGCCCAACCCACATTGGATGAGGGAAGTCTTGCCGGTACCCGAAGGCCCATAAAGCAGGACCAAACGGTTTTGGTTGACGAGTTCGTATAGCTGCGCGGTCTCTTCATCCCGACCAAAAAACTGATCGTGATCGTCCCGCGTATAGGCATCCAAAAATTTGAAAGGGGATTCCATATTATGCGAGCGGATTTGCGGGAGACTGTAAACTGTTCAAAAAGGCTTCGATTTGCTCTTCGACCATGGCAAAATTTTTGCCTGGCACCAGCAGGGGCGGATCTTTGGGTTTGTAAGCCCAGCGGTAGGCCCATGCTTTGGGATGCGCTTGCAGATGATGGTAGAAGTATATCTTGGAGACATCGCTATTGTCCACAAAGGCGTTTTCGTCGATCACAAAGGGCGAGAGGCTAAGAAATTCGAGGGCTTGATCTTCTTCCTCTTCTTTGAGCAGGATCACGGATTGGCTGTCGAGGAAGCTGGCAAAGATTTCGTCTTCTTGATCCATGCCACCAAGGAGGTCAACCAAACGTACCACCACATGCTCAAAACTGGCCGTTTTGCGGTGTCGATGCTTTTGCACCAAGATTTGCTTGATGGTGGCGAGCGTATAATGTCCGAGAAAGCCTAACTCGCTAAATATCGCGGCCAGATGCTGTTCTGCCTCCACACAAAGGCGACCGACTTCGGCTTGCAATTGGGTGTCATTTTGCTGGATCAGGCGTTGTTGCAAGAAGTCAAAATAGCTACAGCCTCGCCGAAAGTCAGTATCCTCTGCGATCAATTGACTCATGGTGCTGAGTTCTTCGACGAAGTATTCGATATTGGCCGCATCTAAGGCTTGGCGGAGACTGCGGATAAAAGGGATGAAGTGAAAAGCTTGGCGTTCTGCCGCAGGCAACTGCAAAAAACTGAGAATTTGCTCCTTGGTGGCACTTTGCAAGGGGACTGAATTGTCTTTGAGGTTTTCCTCCCAGAGTTGGGCCAAAAGAGTAAAGCAGAGCAACTCCATCAGGACCTGATAGGTGGCGCTGAGTTGGCGGAGGCGATTGGGGCCGATTTTGTTGTAGCCTTCGTCGCTATCCCCTAGGGGAACGAATAATTTGCGCAGATGCTCCGCGATAGGGGCGGGAAGGTGGTTGAGGATGGCCATGCGTTGCCGACTAAGTTTGGGCGGCTTTCTGGAGGCTAGCAGCACTTCTTCATCAAGTAATGCTTGGTAGATATCTTGGATCAAGAGCTCATTCGGTTCAAAGCTTTCGGGCACTTCCTCGCGCATACCTGAGGGTAAGCGTTCGTCAAGGACGTCAGCTCGATCTGGATGATGATACAATGCTCAATCGAGATCGTTTGCCTCTTCGAAGCCATTTTCCAATATCACGGACTGCTGTTGAGGAAGCGTTCGCCCAGCGGCGGCTACAAAATTAGCGGCTGATTGAAAGGCTTCCCCAATACTCGCACCCAGACTCAAAGCATGATACAAATGTCCCGAAAACTGCCTCGCCAACTCATCATCAATCGGTGCTTGCGTAGCAATCACGGCAGCTATGCCTAATTCTAACAGCTTTTTGACCTGCGCCTGCGTCGAACAGCCATTGAGAAAGACGAGTTTGAGCGTTTCTTGCTCGGCGAGCATGGCGGCTACGCCATCTGAGTTGGCATCGCCTGATCCGAGCATGATCTGTTCACTATCCGCATGTCCGCCATAGTGAAAAAGCCAGACCTGATTGCGATATTCGGTCAGGTATTGGCGGATTGTACTCAGGGTGGCGTGTGAGTCCGGATGTATATGATAATGCTGCTGTTGCGCTCTTTGGAGCAGCAGTTTCCGGATGTGGTTTTCTTCCTCACTGAGCTGGCGGAGAGGATCTGTGGCGCTATTCGCGAACGCGAGAAACAATACCGGTAAGGCAGTTGACATGGTGGAGCAGGACGTTTGTAAGACTGATAGGCTATTGCCTCTTTAAAATAAGATACAGGAGGCACTGAAAAATTCCTACTGTGATTCGAAATACAGGTATTAATACCTATAAATTTTGTGGGTTTTTACGCTGACAGGCTTAAGAACCCTATCAGCGTAAAATAGCTTGACAAGCATAAAAAAAGCGCGAGTCGGGAAGGACTCGCGCTTGTAAGACAAAAACCAAGTGGGAAAATTTTGTAAAACTACGTTATGATTTCTCAGTTGAGATCAGGAGGAAGACTTCCGTAAAGGAGCATGTTCCATGATAATCTCTTTGAGTTTTTGGTCTTTCCCGGCAGTATTGGATTGCGTATTGTCCACGCCTTTGAAACCACGTAATTCTAACTCTAATCCTTTATGTTGAGCCTGGAAGACGAAGTCTTTGATTACTTCCATGACGTCAAGATCAATATATACCGAACGGCTACCGTCGATGATCACTTTGCCTTCATCAGGCATCTTACCGAGCGCGTTACGAATCGCCGCTTTATTGAGAAAGCTTACTTCCTCAGCCAAAGTTAAGGTTACGACTCCTTCTTCTTCATGCTGCTCATAGAAGTATGGCGTGATAAAGTTGTGGCGGAGGATAAAGAAAATCGCCGCGACGATACCGATACCAATTCCCACCAATAAATCTGTCACGATAATCGCTACGATGGTGATGACAAAAGGCGCAAACTGCATGATACCTTTGGCAAACATTTGCTTGAACAAAGCTGGACGAGCGAGCTTATAGCCCACGAGGATCAACACAGCCGCCAAACTCGCTAGTGGAATCAAATTGAGTACGGTGGGGATCAGCGCGACACAGGCCAACAAAAATATACCGTGATAAAAAGCGGCCATTTTGGTACGACCACCAGCCTGAATGTTGGCTGAGCTGCGGACAATTACCTGCGTTACTGGTAGGCCACCAATCAAGCCTGAGACGAAATTTCCTAAGCCTTGGGCTTTGAGTTCACGGTTGGAAGGAGTGATACGCTTATAAGGATCAAGTTTGTCGGTTGCTTCGCTGGTAAGGAGAGTCTCAAGACTGGCGACCGCTGCTAAGATGACTGCGGTAATCCAAACTTCTCCTTTTGTGATAGCAGTAAAATCAGGTAACGTAAATTGTCCTACAAACTCGCTCAAAGTGCTGGCTACTGGTAACTTTACCAAATGCTCAGACTCGATCGCTAAAGAAGGAGCGAAGTTACTAAAGATAGCATTGAGACTGATACCTGTGATTACTACCATCAAAGCACCCGGCATAAATTGAGCCCACTTTTGCTTTTTCATGAAGGGACGTTCCCAAAGGATCAAGATCCCAAGAGAAAGTACACTAATGATAATCGCACCCGTGCTGAGGTAGTTAAACATATTGCCTAACTCAGTGAAGGTGTTTTGACCATCAGCTTGGAAGAAGGCAAAGTTTCCTTCAAAATCACCATCATAGCCAAAGGCATGCGGGATTTGCTTGAGGAAAATGATGATGCCAATTGCCGCGAGCATCCCCTTGATGACCGAAGTCGGGAAGAAGTAAGCCACAAAACCGGCTTTCAAAAAGCCCAGCGCTAACTGGATAAGACCCGCAATCAAAACTGCGAGCAAAAAGGCTTCATAGCCTAGAGATTGAATAGCTACTAATACGATCACAACTAGACCGGCGGCAGGACCACTAACGCCTAATTGTGAACCACTCGTGAGGGCTACAATTGTCCCTCCCACAATTCCGGCGATGATACCCGCAAATAAGGGTGCACCAGAAGCGAGAGCAATGCCAAGACAAAGCGGCAAAGCAACTAGAAAAACAACCAAACCCGCAGGTAGGTCATGTTTCAATTCTGTAAAAAGATTAGATGGTCTAGAAGACATGAATTTGATTTAAAGAGCTTATTTTTCCAATAAAAGATAATAAGCCTTCTTAGCTTTAAGCTAGTATTAATGTGAGATTAAAATGAGATTAGAATTTGATCTCTTTAGAGTCCGCAAAGAGGAGACAAAAAAGCGCTTGGGACTCCCGACTCGAAGCTACGGACTAACAAAAACTCACTCTCGCTGTTGTTCCCTCGCCTTCTGTGGAGCTAAGGGCCAATGAACCACAATGCAGCTTCAAAATGCGATCGGTCATGGCAAGACCTATGCCAAAACCTTTGAAGGAGCGAGCGTTTTCTGCGCGATAAAGCGGCTCTAAAATATGTTTGAGATCTTCTTGGGGGATGCCTATGCCACGATCTCGAATGACTACTTCCTGTTTTTGAGAGTTGATACTCAAATAGAGATCTACTGGAGTGGGGTACGAAAACTTGGCGGCGTTTTCTAAAAGGTTTAAAAAAGCGACTCTGAGCAGTTGGGTATTGCCTTGTAAAATGAGTTCTTCTGGGTTTTCGGGAAGATCCTCAAGGTGCAACTGGATACGAGAGATGTTTTGCCTTTGACTGAGTTCTGCGACAATATCAAAAAGCAGCTCATCTAGTCTGACCGGACTCAGGGCGAGTTTTGTGTCTTCAAAACCTGTTTTGGCGAGGTCTAGTAGTGCAGTGACTAAGGCGCCTAATCGATTTGATTCTTTGTTGATCAATTCGAGCGTTTCCTGGTATTCCTGCGGAGAACGCTCCTTTTTGAGGATTACTTCTGACTGACCTTGTATGGCTGTGATAGGATTGCGGATCTCGTGAGAAGCATTGCTGATGAAGTTTTTTTGCATCTCAAACGCTGTTTCCAATCTATCTAGCATTTGGTTGAAAGTCTTAGCTAGTTGGCCAATCTCGTCTTTTTCATTATACACGCCTAGGCGAACGTGTAGGTTATCTGCAGTGATCTGTTGTGCTTTGCGGATTTTGACAGTAAGCGGTTGGAGAGCGCGTTTTGCGACTAGCAAGGAAAAAGGATAAAGCAATAATAGACTGGCCAACAATCCCACCAAAAGTATCCCTCTAAGGTTGGTAGACTTGCGAATCCCATAGATATCCACAGCACTAACGATGATTAGATAGTCGCCTTTAGGATCATGAAACAATTGGGCTACTCCTTGACGATCTTCACTTTCGTATTCGGCTATTTGATCTCTGAAAACGCGTTCGACGAAGTCGGTAGGGTAAATCTGCTTGAGACTATCAGCAATTGCCTTTCTATCTTCTGGCACTTTGAGAACATACTCCTCCTCTTGCTCCAAGGTATGCAAAAACTTCTCTCTGATATCTTTTAAGACTTCAGGATCTAGTCGGTCCGCCTCCACATACAATTGCTCGGTAATGACGACGCGTTCCCGTAGGCGATTGAAAAACTCCCCGTTCCGAAAGTCGGAAGAAAATAAATAGACAAACAGACTCAATCCCAGCAGCACGAAAGCAGCTGAAAGCGTATAAATCAAAGCGAGACTTTGGCGGATTTTCATAGGTCCTAGGGAGCCTTCATCACATAGCCCATGCCCACGACAGTGTGGATCAATTTGTTTTCATAGGCTTTGTCGATCTTCTTGCGAAGATAATTGACATAAACGTCAATTACATTAGTGCCGGGATCAAAATTGATTTCCCAGACGTTTTCAAGGATATCAACCCGAGAGACTACCCGACCTTGGTTACGGAGTAGATATTCGAGTAGATTGAATTCTCTAGCGGTAAGACGTATTTCTTCTTCTCCTCGGAGAACGATTTTACTATTGAGGTCCATTGTCAAGTCTTCCAAGCTGAGTTGGTTGTTGGGACCGCCAGCGGAACGATTGCGTCTTGCCAAAGCCCGAAAACGAGCGAGGAGTTCTTTGAACTGAAAAGGTTTAGCCAAATAGTCATCTGCTCCAGCATCGAGTCCTTTGACGACATCTTCGGTATTGTTGAGGGCGGTGAGCATGAGAATCGGCTCAGTATGGCCCTCCTCACGGAGAATACGACAAACTTCCCTTCCGTTCATGTGAGGCAAAATCACATCTAAGATGATCAAGTCTGCTGGAAATTGGCGAGCGAGGCTGAGTCCGGTCGGTCCGTCAAAAGCTACCTGTACCTCATGCCCTTCTTCTTCTAGGCCTTTGCGGATAAAGGTGGATACGCCGGGTTCGTCTTCTATCAGTAGCACTTTCATGGGAGGTGATTTATATCGTAAGTCTGCCTTGATTAAATATAACTCCAAATCACCGTATAGGTTTCAAATTGCTTATAAACAAAAAACACCGTTCCGCAATTGCGGAACGGTGTCGGTAATAAGCGCCAAAAAACACACCACTTTTATTCAACAAAAATGATCTGTCCAGTGCCTGTTACAGTTGCATCCAATTGAGGATTGCCTTTGTAGTATACGTTACCTGCGCCGCGGATATCGACGACTAGTTTTTCTTCGGCAGAAACTTCGCAATCACCTTCGCCAGTGATCGTGATAGCAGACTCGCGACTGATCAGCTCGAAAGCACGTGAGTTACCAGTACCGTCGATCTGAAGGCTATGCTTGTCTACAGAACCACGTAGCAAAAGATCACCAGAACCTTCGATGGTTGAAGTCATTACTTCTGCACGAGTTCTGAGCGTAACGTCGCCAGCACCCATGATGTCGATAGATACGTTCTTAGCGTTAGCGGTAAGCTCAACACCACCAGAACCTTTAATATTGATAGCTAGGTTGTCAGAAGGAGTTTCAAAACCTTCTTCGCTATACACATCACCAGAACCTTGAATCTCAAGCATAGTGAGGCTTGGCAAATAAACGTCCATGCGGATCGTTTTAAAATCATTCAAACAAGAATTGTTTGTAATGCTTAGTTTCCCGTCTAATACTTCAGTAGTCAGGAACTCTAGGATATTGTCTTGAGCGGTAACCTCAACACGGTACTCGGTAGCTTGGTGTAGATATACATCACCAGGCAAGTTGATCACAACTTGATCGAAAGCTTCGTAATCACGAATCTCCGTCACGCGTTCTCCAACGCCGTCTTCACAAGGGAATGCTTGCTGGGGATATTCACACGCAGTTTGCGCAAATACCAACCCAACAAGAAGTAGTAGACTAAATAGATTTTTCATAACAACTTCTTAGATTAAGGTTTCTTGATGGTTATTCGGTAGGTTTGATGTTATAGACTGTTTATATGACAGTAACTAAGCCGAATGGGTTGCATGCAACCTTAGAAATATTTGTCTGTCATTGCACCGAAGACTGAAAATTTTTGACGAGCGCCAAAAACATACAGATCCAGGAGTTACTGGTCGAACGATGCAAGCAAGGAGATCGCAAGGCTCAATACGAGTTATATAAGCGGTACTCTAAGGCTATGCTCAATGTAGCGATGCGTATTACGAATAACTACATGGAGGCGGAAGATGTACTACAAGAAGCTTTTGTACGTGCCTTTCGCAATCTCGCCAGCTTCAAAGGAGACGCGACATTTGGCGCGTGGCTAAAGCGTATTGTAATCAATACTGCTATCAACCACCTCAAAAAGCGCAAGGCTGAGTTCGTCGGCATCGATGATGAACGCTTGGAAGTACCCGAGGAGACTTACGAGGCTCCTACTCCAGCGTGGAACATCGAGCAGGTGCGAAAAGCCATCTCTCAACTACCCGAAGGGTATCGTGTAGTACTGAGTTTATACTTGATTGACGGATATGACCACAAGGAAATTGGACATATTTTAGGAATCAGTGAAGCAACCTCTAAGTCCCAGTTTAGTCGGGCAAAAAAGAAGTTGCGCAATATACTAGGGGAAACAATGGCAAGAGATGCCTATCCTTAGCGTTCTTTAAAGTAGTTAGTACAAGGTATGAAGTAGAAAGTACAATAGTCTAAATACTATCTACTCAGTACTTAATACTAATTGCGCACACAACTTTCATCAGAAGCGAAACAAAGCTTATGCAGGATCAACTGGAAAGATACATCCTAAGTCAGAAAGACCAGTTGGACGTGTTTGAACCGGACGACCGACTCTGGGAGCGCATTGATCGTGAGCTCCATCAAGAGACCCCTGTCCGCAAACTCAATTTCTGGTCTCAAAGTTGGAAAGTAGCTGCCGCCATCGCGATGCTCGTGACGGCTGGTGCACTACTATGGTGGGTAAGTCTTCAATCTCCTAGTCAAGAGATGACTGAAGGCAAGACTCCTACCGAAAATCCAGCGATGTCGACTAACCCACAGGCCTTCTACACCGCCGAATTGGCAGAGGTAGAGACCTACTATTCAGAGCAAATCTCCGCCCAAAAGGCGCGTATCGAATCCTTTAAGACACAAGGGGTTGTATTAGATGAAGCTCTGTACGAACAGATGGAAATGCTCAACGAAAATTACGTTGAGCTCCAAACAGAACTGTCTCATGCCGAAGATCAGGACTTAATCGTCAATGCGATGATTCAAAACCTGATGATCCAGATGCAGATTCTGAAGCAACAGCTCATGATATTAGAGGAAATCAAGACAAAGCAGGCAAAGTATGGAAAACAGATTCAGTCATAAACGTTCCCCTTGGTTGGTGGCGCTCTGGCTAGTACTCTGGAGTATGCCGATGCTAGTACTGGGCAGTACAGTGGAAGAGAGCATTGTCATCAAAAAGACCCTAAAGCTCACTCCCAAGCAAACCCTTAGCATCTTTAACCGCTATGGAGATGTCAATATTAACTCCTGGAATGAGGATCATGCCAAAGTAGTTATTACTATTTACGCACATTCTTCAGACCCTGAGCGCGCACGAGAACGACTCGACGAAGTCGAAATCCTTGAGCGTAAAACGAGCAGTGGTGTGGTATTGGAAACCGAAATTCTTAGCAAAACCTTCTCTCTACTTCGTCAACAAGGGATTGAAGTGAGCTATGATATCAGCCTTCCCGCCGATATACCGCTCGATATTGAAAACCGATTTGGAGATATTTATTTAGATGCCCGTTCCGGGAACGTCCAGATTGATATCAAAAACGGCAATATCGTAGCCAAAGACCTCACTGGAGAGGATAATCGTATCAAACTGCAGTTTGGGCAGGCGGATCTCGCCAAGCTCAATACTGCTAATCTGGACATCTCCTTTGGTCAGTTGTTCCTCACCGAGGGGCAAGACATCTTTCTCAAAAGCAATGGTGCTGTCGTTCGCATCGACAAAGCGGACGAACTAGAGCTTTCTGCTAATTTTGGGGAGATCAAAATAGAAGAAGTAAATGTCCTTAGCGGGGGATATACCTCAACTAAGGTGACTGTTGGCCGCCTCAACCGCAGTGCCGAACTAGACATCAAAGCCGCAATGGGCTTCGAGATCGAAGAAGTGGCACCCGGATTTGAAGGTATCGTCATCACTGGTAATTTTACCGCGCTTAACATTGGCTTTCATGAAGAAGCAAGCTTCGATATTGATGCTAAAGTTATCTACGGTGATTTGACAGGGCATAACTTGGGTACGGAAATCAAATCTACTACCCAAGAAGATAAGCTCACTACTTATCTCACTCCGACCACAGTGCCTCCGGCTAGTGGTAATACAGCCCGCATGGCTAAGCCAGGAACGGTGAAAATCGACTCCAAATATGGCAATGTCCGTATTTCAAAAGGTTAAAAATTGATTTGATTACAGATAGAGGGGATACTGCTAAGTATCCCCTTTTTTTATGGTCCCATATTCCAACCCCGCTTCAATTTCTGTATCTTTTGTCTATGCGTTTTCCCTTCCTGCGAAAAAAAAGAAATCGATACCACCCGCTTGGTGCTCAGTTACAGAAAAAACTGAGTATTCACCAACTATGGCTGAGGACTGAAGGGAAACAAGGGCAACGTGCCGAATTTCTAGGCCAAACGTTCCGCAAGGCGGACTTTCGAGAACAGGACCTGCGTGGCGTAAGTTTTATCAATTGTCGCTTAGGTGCTGCGAATTTCTCTGAAGCAGATCTGAGAGGGATATATTTTATCAAATGCGATTTACGTAAGGCAAAATTCTACCGTAGCCAGATGTTGGCAAGTAGGGTAGAGGATAGTCGCTTTCAAGGAGCAGATTTTCGAGAGGCGATCTTGAGTGGTTCGGTTTGGATTAGAGCGAAGCTACAAAAAGCAGATTTTCGAGTTGCTAATTTAGATCGGATAGTATTCGAGGGCATAAAGGCGGCTGGGGCTCGTTTCGAGAACGCCTCCCTCCAACAACTCAACGATTCACATGGTCAGTGGCGTAAGGCACGTTTCCGAAATGCCCAATTGGGCGGTAGCCAGTTTGCTGAATCTGATTTTCGAGGGGCACGCTTTTATGATGCAGATTTACGTGCTACTCAGTGGAATAATGTGAAAGCCCGCAAAGCGCGTTTTGATCGAGTGCAAATGGACAAATCTAGCTTGCGCAATACTGATCTTTCTGGCAGTATCTTCAAGGGCGCAAGTTTAGTACATGTCAATTTCTTTCAAGCTCGTCTGCGTAAAACTCGTCTCAAAAGAGCCAATCTCGAAAACGCACTCATGGACGGCTTGCCCGTGGCAGAAGTATTAGCGCATCCCTTGCCTCCAATCAAGGGGCGTATAGGATTTCGACACCCTCGTCAGATTCAAATCGGCAATCTGACCTTGGATAAGATATTAGAGGAGCACCACGTATGGTTGCAAACCAATGGAGAACAAGGGGTGCAAGCTCGTCTGAGCAAAGTCAATTTAAAGCGGGTCAATCTGCGAGAAGCAGACCTA
This sequence comes from Bacteroidia bacterium, assembly GCA_045106675.1. Lineage (GTDB taxonomy): Bacteria > Bacteroidota > Bacteroidia > J057 > J057 > JBCAWW01. The sequence goes on along the minus strand of JBGCFA010000157.1, from coordinate 4,828 downwards.
TCTCATGCGGTTTTGCATCGGGTAGATTTTCAAGGCGCAGAGTTGAGTGCATGTCTATTTGCTTATGCCGACCTAAATAGTAGTAATTTTCGTAAGGCGCGACTGCAAAACTGTGATTTTAGTCATGCTACCTTTGGTAAAGCAGATTTCCGCCAGGCCGATTGCACAGGGGCTAATTTCATGGGCCTCGATTTGAAGTTTTGCAAGTTGAAAGGGACGATTTTTGAGCGAGCTATTTTGAAAGAAGTTGATCTGAATGGTCAAAAACTTGTCAGTCAGCGCCTTCGTGGAGTAGATTTAGAGGGCAGCGATTTAGGCTTTTGTCAGTTTATTAAATGCGATCTTCGGGATGCTCGCCTTGCGAACGCTAAGACCACTAGCCTGCGTTTGATTCGTTGTAAGGTTTCGGGGGCTGATCTTTCAGGTTTTAGGCTCGATTACTCAAAACAAGTCCGACGTACTCGAATAAGCAAAGCCCATTTACATGACGTCAGACTTCCTCGTAAAAAATCGCTAAAAATTGGTTCTCCTTATCATAATCTCCGTCCCATTGGGGCGATCAACTACTTTGGCAAAGCCCTCACCGAAATATTGGAATCACATGCTCTCTGGCTTGATACCGCAGGGGAAGAAGGCGAACCTGCTGACTTGACAGGGGCAGATTTGCGTCATGTTGATCTGCGCGGTGTTAATCTCAAAGCAGCAAAGCTAAACGGAGCTAGAATGAATCAAGCTGTCTTTGATCGAGCAGACTTAAGCGGAGCAGATTTGAGTAATACAATCTTGAAAGGGACCTGTTTTCAAGGAGCATTATTAGATTATGCTCGCTTAGATGGCAGTATATTCGTGAAAACTGATTTTCGTGATGCTCGTCTGGAAGGAATCGAAATGTTCAACCCACGCTTTGTGGGAGTGAAATTTGCTCGTGCCTCTTTGCGGAACGCTAAAATTTATAATGCCAGATTTGTGCGTTCTCCGCTGGAGCAAGCTTATACAGAAGGCGCTATCATCCGCAAAGTCAAAGCCCCCATCCCTCCCCCTCGCGTGGAGCCAACTCTCGATGAAGAGGGAAAACCGAAATTGGAGGAGGCACCGAAGATGCCCAAATTAGAGGATTATCCTGCTTTGATGGCCTTCATCCAACGTATAGAAGAGAAAAAGTAAATTATCTGTATGCGTATTTATGTACATATGTATATATCGGTAGCTTCGGCTTGCAAGCAGTAGCTACAAATCAATCACGATACCCAAACCAATCGTTCCGCGAAGCGGAAAACAGAATAAACTCATGTCTCCTTGAAAAATTAGAACAAAGTTTCTAAATTTAAGAATGGCTTCGATCAAGACTAAGCAAAAAATCCTACAAAGCGCACATACTCTTTTCAATGAAAAGGGCTTTGTCAATGTAACTTTAAGGGATATTGCTACGGCATCTGAGATCAGTATCGGCAATCTAGCCTATCACTACGCCAATAAGTCTGTGATCATGACTGTCCTCTATCAGCAGATGGATGAGTCGCTGGCAAAGTTGTGGGCTGCCGTCAATCAAGAGCCTAGCTTTGCCAATATCGCCCAACACATTCAGCAGTTTCATGAATTTCAGGCTTACTACCGCTTTTTCTTTCTGGACATGCTAGAGATAGAGCGCGCTCATCCTGAGATTGCAGCCCAGCATCAGGCACATATCGAACGCCAAATCACGAATGTCAAAAGTATGATTGATTATGCGGTCAAGGCTGGTAATATGCAGCCAGAATTGCGAACGGGTATGTATACACAATTGGCCCATACTGTCTGGATGATGATCAATTTTTGGCTTTCACAACAAGAGATTCGCCAGCAAAAAACGCAAGCCAATGCTGTGGAGGCTATTTGGTATTTGGTCATCCCGCATCTGACACCAAAAGGGAGCGTTCACATAGCAGAACTACTCCCTTCACTCAGTCTGATTAACGAATAAAAAAACATCATAAATCTCGCCCCATGAATTACTATTTCACCGAAGAACACAATCTCTTTCGCGAAGGCTTACGACAATTTCTCGACAAAGAAGTCATGCCTAATATCGACCAATGGGAAGAGGATCAACGCATTCCTAAAGACTTATGGAAGAAGTTTGGTGATATGGGATATATGGGGCTGAATTACCCGGAAGAATATGGAGGGATGAATGCAGACTTTTTCTATTCAGTGATTTTTTGTGAGGAGGTCTGTAAATGTTTTTCGGGAGGTTTTGCCGTTGCGCCGATGGTGATGCAGTTTATGGCTACTCCATATATTTTTCAACATGGCAGTGAGTTTTTGAAGCAAAAGTATTTGGTCCCATCTATCGCTGGTGAGGCGGTTAGTTCGATTGCTATTTCAGAGCCAGGTGCCGGTTCAGATGTGGCCAATATCAAGACCAAAGCGATAAGGGAGGAAGATCATTATATCGTCAACGGTAGCAAAACCTTCATTACTAATGGGGTATATGGCGACTACTTGATCATGGTTGTCAAAACCAATCCCGATGCTGGGGTAGGGGGCATTAGTTTGCTCATCATCGACCGTGATGCGCCCGGAGTATCAGCGACCAAACTCAAAAAACTAGGCTGGCATGCCTCCGATACAGCAGAGCTTGCTTTTGACAATGTCAAGGTTCCCGTCGAAAACCTGATCGGAGAGGAAGGCCAAGGATTTTATTATCTCATGGGCGGCCTACAAGTAGAACGCTTGACTGGGGCCATTGGCGCGGTTGCTGGGGCTGAAAGTGCGCTAGACTATGCCCTCGATTATATGGCTCAAAGAGAAGCTTTTGGGCGACCGATCAACCGTTTCCAAGTGTTACGTCATCGGGTTGCTGATTTAGCTACTGAAATCGAAGCCACTAGATACTTTGTCTATCATCTTTGCCGGGTCCATAATGATGGTCTCTATGCTGTGAAGGAATGCTCTATGGCAAAATTAAAAGCGACCGAGCTTTCAGACAGAGCGATGACCGAATGCCTTCAGTTTTTTGGCGGCTATGGTTTTATGGAAGAATATAAAATTGCGCGTATGTTTAGAGATAGCCGCGTATTGACTATCGGTGGAGGCTCCTCAGAGATTATGCGAGAGATCATCGCCAAGATGGTTATAGATGATAAAAACTACAATCGAGCCAATAAACAGCTTCGCGCCACCCAAATTCCTGCCTCCAACGGACATGCATCGAAGCCTACTGCTAGCCAAAAGGTGATTGTAAATCCCGAACTCATTACCCTCAGCAGCATCACTCTATTGATCAAAAAGCGATCTGAAGGAGTCGATCCAATAGGGGCAACCCTCAAGTTTGCTTTTGATGAAGGCAGTATTTTCGTGGATGGTGTGGGGGACAAAAATGATATTAGCAATTCTGATGAGGGGGCTCAATGCACCATTGCTACCACTTTGGTAGATTTTTCGGCCATTCTCCGAGGGAAGTTAGATCCCATGTCAGCCTTCATGCAGGGCAAATTCAAAGTAGAAGGAGATATGAGTTTGGCGATGAAATTGCCACAACTATTTCGCTAGTTTTCTTCCTGCTTCGCAGAACGCTTGGGAATATCGAATATCCAATTTCAATGTCCAAAGCTCAAGTAGTTCTATTTTACATTGAGTTTGGATATTAGACACAAAAAAGAACGAGGGTCGACTGAGAGCGTTTGCTTTCAGTCGACCCAACGTTTTAATCGATTTAAAATCAATTCTTAGTTGAGGTTAAGGGGTGGCTCAAGCCGCATTGGCCTTCACTTCTTCTGGTAATTTTACGCTGTAGATTATCTTACGTACAGTATCAAACTGTAAGTAGGGATAATCGTCTAAGACCATTTCGATAGCTTCCGCAGAGCGGTAGCCTGATCGACGTAAGTCTAAGTACTGACGTTTAATCAAGAAGTCGCGAATGACTTTTTGGTTGAGCAAGTTTAATGAGACCAACTTCGAATAGAGGTCGTCGGTCACAATCTGACGGATTGGATTACTCATAGCTCTTCCTTTAACTGTTGATGTACAAATTAAAGGTAACGGTTCGCCATAGAGTCTAATTTACCAGGGTTGAAAATTGATTCAAAGTAAGGCCTAGAAATTGAAGCCAACGGTAAGGGTAGTGTGATGTTGTAGGTTGCTGCTGACTACCGTTGGTGAAAATATGCTAGGATCGTTTGCAGTATAAGGACTAAACTTGTCTTGGAACTGCTGGTTAACATAAGCAACGTCAATAAAATAATTCGGTTGCCTAATGCCTACCCCTAAGGTAATAAATTTTCTGCTACCGTCAATATTTAAGAGTGTTTCTAGATTTTCTGGGTCCTGATATACCGAACCTTCGGAAGAATAAGGACTGCCAAAATAGCTGTATCCAGCGCGTAAACGGAATATATCGTAACGATATTCGCCTCCTAACCTGAAATTTACGGCCGGCTGGAAGAGCGTATTTACATTTTCATTTTCTTGTTCGAATGTATAATAGTCCGGGCTTCCCAAAGTTCCACTAGAGCTAAGGTTTGAGAAACTGTAATCAACATAATCCACATCTCCAGAGATAAATCCCGCTTTACCAAGGAGATACATAAATCCTGCTGTGATTTTGTAGGGAGTTGTCAGATTGTATTGAAAGCGACCCGGACTTAGGGAAGGAGAACTAAATTCTTCCGTACCATTTTCAACTTGGGTAACATGTACCAATTGAGCGTTGAAAGTATCGGTCAAACTAAAATACGTTGGGCTATGGAAGGTCAAACCAATCCGTAATGGATCGATTGGGCGAAAAATCATCCCTAACTTTGCATTGACTCCCGTACCGAAAGTGCCAAACCACTCACTAAAGCGA
>JBGCFA010000156.1:0-11139 GCA_045106675.1 Bacteroidia bacterium | reverse complement strand
GGGCAGGGTTCCGTGCAACGGAAAAAAGCATAAATCCTCCCCTAGACAATATCGTGGACAAACAGGTGATGCTAGAGGTGCTTGCCTCTAAAGCCCAAACTTATGCGGCCTACTCCGTAGAACGCTTGGATCAATTGCCAGCGACCTTGGCTACCTATCAACTCGCGGTGAATTTGATAGACTCGCTCAGATTGGCCTATGTGCATAACGATTCTAAGTTTCAATTAGCAGAAGCGGCACTGCCCGTTTATGAAGGAGGTATCTCGACGGCTTTTAAGCTTTACCAAAGGCAAGCCGATCCTCAGCTTTTTGAAAATGCTTTGGCGATGAGCGAAAAGAGCAAAGCGATCCTACTATTACAATCGCTTAAAGATGTAAACGCCAGACAATTTGCCCAGATTCCCGACACTTTATTAGCGCAAGAAAAAGCACTGGCCATTCAAAGCACTCGATTGGAAGAGCAATTATTCAAAGCTCAATTTAATAGCGCCAAGCTAGACACTAGCCAGATTGAAAATTGGCAAAATGATTTATTTGCCCTTCATCGGGAACGTGAAGCCTTAGCCCTCCAACTGGAAAATAACTATCCCGATTATCATAGATTGAAATATTCTCTTAATCCTCTGGATATCAAATCTCTACAATCAGATTTAAACACTCAAAATACTACTCTGATTGAATATTTTGTAGGAGAAAAAGAGCTGGCGATTTTTCATCTTTCAGTTGACGAATTTCATTGGCGACTGCTCCCTCTTAACACCAATATTGCAAGCCAAATTTCCTTATTTCGGCAGGCTATCGCAGCCCCCTTGGGGAACGATCAACTAGATTCGGATTCATTGTTGATTGAAATGGGGTTTAGTCTCTATTACGATTTGATCGCTCCTATCTATCAGATGGTGCCAAAAACGGATGATCGTTGGCTGCTCATCCCTGACGGAGTATTGGGCTATCTTCCTTTTGATGCGCTTCTCAGCGAACGCCCCATTCAAAAGGGGAATTATAAAAGCTATGCATTTTTGCTGCATCAACAACAAATTGCTTATAGTTATTCGGCTAGTATTTGGCAAGAGATGTTGCATAAAGAAGTTACTGCCACTAAAGGCTTAGTCGCTTTTGCGCCCACATTTGCTCAAGGCAGCAATACTACCCGATCTTTTGATCCCTTACGGACTGGTTTTAGTCCTCTCGCTCATAATCAAGATGAAGCAAAAGCGGTCCAGCAAGAAATGGGAGGGAAAGCCTTTCTCGGTGCTGAAGCGACAGAAAGCAGATTTAGAGCTATCGCCAGTCAATATCAAATCATCCATCTATCTAGCCATGCAAGAGCTAACGATATAGATCCACTTTATTCACAAATCGCCTTTAGCCAAAATGCTGATGAGGAAGAAGATGGAGTAATTACCGTTGCCGAACTATTTGACCTTCATCTCCCTGCAGAGATGATCGTGCTTAGTGCTTGTGAAACCGGGATTGGTAAACTATACAAAGGCGAAGGGATCAGTAGTCAAGCGAAAGGCTTTGCTTATGCCGGAGCTAAAAGCATTATCACTACTTTATGGAGTATAAACGATGCAGCGAGTGCTGAGCTGATGCCCACTTTTTATCATCATCTTAAGGATGGCAAGCACAAGGATGAAGCACTAAGACAAGCGAAAATAGATTATATCTCTCAAACAGATCAAATAGGAGCTCACCCCTTTTATTGGGCAGGTTTTGTGCCGATAGGCAATATGGAGGCTTTACCAATGCCTAATGACAAAGCTGTTTATCTGCTTGTACCACTATTCTTGATACTAGCGATGGGAGGTGTTTGGCTAGCCAAACGTAAAATATAAACATGTTGTGTCTTGCCCCTCTGTTGGCAGAGTATCTTCGAACCGAAGGGAGAAGTCTCAGATTTGCAGATGAAGGGAGAAGTCTCTCTTTTGCAGAACCAAAGAGAAGTCTCAGATTCTTCCAATAAGATTAATCTTTTCAGATTGGATTCTCTGAGATTTCTCCTCGCCACGCTCGTTCGAAAGCGCGTTCCGCGCAGCGGGAATCTCTACCCCTATGCGGAACGTCTTTCTAGAATACAGTGTGCTTATTTATTACGACTTCTTCTACGCCACCAGATCAGGCCGATACCGGTCAGCAATAGCCAGATAGGCCAAATATAAGTCAGACCGATGAGCACATCCCCTACTCCATTAGCTCCGCTAAACAAGGCGACTTTGATATCGGTCCAAAATCCATCTGCTTCCACTATTTGGGCATCTTCCTCTTCAAAAGGCTGGATGATATACACTTCGAGTGAGCTGAGGCTAGTCTGATTTTCTAAATATCTTAAACGGCCTTTGACACCTTCGATCTCCTCTCTTATGGTCCGCAGAGGTGCTTGGATTTGCAACATCTCATCGACATTCTTAGCCTTACGTAGAAAAGCATAGTAACGCTCCTCAGCAGCTTGTTTGGCCTTGAGACGAGCCGCTAAGTCAACGTATTCTTCGGTTACATCTTTGGATTGGATTCGCTTTTGATGGATTATCTGGGCTACGCCTTCGATGGCTTGTAGCAAATTTTCAAAAGTGGCGGAAGGTACTCTGATTTGTAAACGGTTACTCTGCTGATAATGAGAGCGTTCTTCGTTTTCTTGAGCGACGAAACCGTCCCATTGAGCGACCAGTCCGGTGAGAGCGTTGCGGGTTTGGGCATAATCATCCGTTTCAATACTGAGGAAGCCTTCACGAATAATCTTACGTTGCTGCAAGATAGAGCTAGTGCCTTGATTAGCCGTTCTGCGAATAACAGGCTCAGTTAAACTGGTCTCGCTTACTATTGCCTCATCAAACGCCATTGGAGCAGCCTTCTCATAAGCAGACTGGTCTGCATGGCAGGCTGTTAGACTTAAAAGCAGTAAGGAGAAGCAGATTTTCAATAAGTGATTCATTATATCTATCTTTTTAACTAATTATTTAGTTGATAGATATATCGAAATGAGCTATTCCATAAATAGCTTGCAAAAAAATTAAAATCCTTTTGTGGGAACGATCACTTCATCAATGAGGTGGATAACAGATCGATCACATACATCATCTGCAGAGATCAGCAGAGCCATATCTTCAAAACGCACACAATACTGATCAGTCACTTTGTATTGGACTGGCTCTCGATTCATGCCCGGCTCAGCTCCTTCACCGGCAAACTGGTTAAAGTTGATCTTTATAAGCAAAAAATGATGTTTGACAAGGCTCAAAAATTGATTTTCATCATCAAAGAGATCAGGATGTTCCTTTTCATAGCGCTCAACTGCAGCATTTTGGGGTAATAATAAGCTGATAGCTCCTTGGGCTTCTTCGACCAAATAATCATAATGGTTGGCATCAATTTCCTTGATACGCTGAACCCAAGCATAGAATTTCGCTCCATCAGATCGTTTAGCCAAAGCAGTCAAAACATCATCCGTGGTATTGGTACTCAAATCATAATTGACACAGCGATGAGAGATGTCTGGCACTGCTTCTGGGCGTTCGTCACCGACGAAAATAAAGGGAGGTGGTTGCTGACAAGCCATTAGACTTATCAATAAAATCAAAAAAACAGGCAGGAAAGATTGGGTGGGTGCGGACATGATGAAAGCGTTAGTGAGCATAATCTAATAATCAATTAGCAGGGAAAATGATTACTAGCAGACAGAATATACAAAAAGGGGAGAAACATTGCTGTTTCTCCCCCTGTATATCTTACAAGCTAAAGGTTTAGCTCATGATACAAAATTTAGCGTACGTCCCACCAAGTCTTAGTACTTAACTCATCAGGACCTTGAGCTGAAACAGCTGCATCATAGTTAGCTTCATTTACATCACGCTCAGATGTTGGATAAGCCTGACGGCGAGGAATCTGACCAGAAGCATTTAATGGATCTGGAGCAGGCTGCAAATCAGGATATCCTGTGCGACGCCATTCTTTCCATGCTTCGTAGCCTTGGAGGTAAAGGGCAATCCACTTTTGCTCACCGATACCTGGAAGAGGATCAGCAGCATTGTAAGGAGCATCGTTAGTGATGTAGTCGTTATAAGCGGTTTCTTCGAAAACGCCCCACTGTTCCATACTAGCTTTGACACCTAGGTTATACATGTCCTCAGCATTGTCGCTAGTCCACCCGCGGGCAGCAGCTTCTGCTAGAGAGAAGTTAACCTGAGCCATCGTGAAGATACCGATAGGAGCATCTTGTGCTCTTACAGTAACGCTACTTGGGAATGAAACATCATCATTAGGAATACTACCGGCATCTTCGATACCATAAGGCATACCTTGCACATCACCAGTCGCAGGAGCAGGATCAGCATAAGCATTAAGACGAAGATCGTTAAGATCACGTAATCTGTCAGCTAATATATTACTGATCGCATAGTCAGTACGAGTGATAAAACGACCAAACCAAGGGTTTTGGTTGTTTGTTTCACCGAGGTAAGGGTACATAGCATCTTCTTCGATCAAGCCACCAGCTACTGCTGCAGCAAACTGAGCTTTAGCTTTAGTTTCGTTGACTTCAGAAAGACGTAGAGCTGCAACCATGCGCACAGTGTTTGCAAAGCGAGCCCACTTGTCCATATCACCACCAAAGATGAAATCACCATCTACACCAGCACCACCGTCCATTTGGGCTACAGCAGCCTCAAGTTCAGCGAAGATTTGGTCATAGATAACTTCTTGGCTATCATAATTAGGCTTAAAGTTTTCTCTTCCCTGTAGAGCTGTCGTGTAAGGAAGAGCTCCCCAACGGTCAGTCATGTGATGGAAGAAAAAAGCTTTTAAGATACGAGCAACGGCAATTTGGTTGGCGTTTGAGCCAGAAGCCAAAGCATCAGCTTGGGTATCTTCACTAGAGTTCAAGCGGATGATCTCATTAAGATCAGCAAGAGGACCAGTGTACCAGCCATTGAAGTCAAAGTTGACATCAAGGTAACGAGAAGCATCTGAGTACTGAGTTTCAGCCAGGTGCTGTGAGTACAAAGCACCGATATCCGGGCTTTCTACGCTTCGCACACTTCTCAGTGCGTTGGTCAATAGGGTCTCAGGAGCAACACTTACCGTGTTGTTCGGGTCGATATTTATATCTCCGAATTCGCCACAAGAAGTACTAAATAGTACTAAGCCGGCTAAAAACAGAGAGCTTAAAAAATTCTTTTTCATATTCTAATTTTTATTTAGAATCCTAATCTCAAGTTAACACCGAAAGATCTTGTAGCAGGAAGGATGCCGTTTTCTTGGAAAACAAAGCTGTTTGATCCTGGAGTGATCTCAGATGGATCGATACCGTCAACGTTAGAATGGATTAACCAAACATTTCTACCAATAAGAGATAGGCTTAGGTCCTGAATAGGAGAGTTACCTAACATCTTCTTAGGGATAGTATATCCAACACGAAGCTCACGTAGTTTGATAAAGCTCTGGTCATAGATCCAATGCTCATTAAGCGCAAATAGATTACCGCTAAAGTAAGACTGTGCTTCAACATAAGTAGAAGTAGCTTCTCCTTCTTCGTTAACACCTTCTACTTTCACACCACCACCTTGATCAAGAGGATCACGCAATGGATTACCAAGATCATTGTTACCAACAGTCTCAGTTGAAAGACCAGAGTAAGCGTTGAACATCTTAGTTACAGAGTGAAACTGACCACCTTTCTGAAATTCAACGAAAGCAGTAAGCTCAATTCCTTTGAAAACTAATGTATTACGGAAACCACCATTGAAATCAGGAAGGATAGTACCTAAGCTCTTGTTGTTTTCGAATACAAAACCATTTTCATCAACGATAGGCATACCGTTGCTTGGGTGATCGATTTCGTTTCCGCTAGCATCTGTTGCTTGGAACTCTTTGTAGCCACGGCCACGTAAAGTACCCCATTCTTCACCTACAGGAGCATTGACAGAAAGTCCACCCCATCCCCATCCGTCAAGACGACGGTTGTCGATATCGTCAGATAGTTCAATCACCTCAGAGCGGTTACGCGCCCAGTTGATGTTCATATCCCACTGGAAGTCATCAGTCTTAACAGGAGTAGCGTTGAAAGAAATCTCAACTCCTTTAGAAGTAATGTTACCGGCGTTAATCAAAGCAGAGCTATATCCAGAAGAACCTGGTACAGTAATACTCAAGATTTGGTCAATATTTACCTGCTGGTAAACAGTTACGTCTAATCCAACACGGTTGTTGAAGAAACGGAGATCAACACCAGCTTCGTAAGCAGAAGAAAGCGCTGGACGCAATTCTTCGTTAACCAACTGGTTAGGAAGTGTAAATGAAGAGGTAGATCCGTAAGGAGTACCAGAATTGTAAACAGAATTAGTAGCGTAAGCTCCTACGTCAGAACCAGTCTGAGCAAAAGAGAGACGCAGCTTACCATAAGAGAAGATATCGTTCTGTCCCCATAGCTCAGAGAAAACAAAGCTAGAAGATACAGATGGATATAGGTAAGAGTTATTGTTTACAGGTAGAGCAGAAGACCAGTCATTACGTAGAGAAACGTCTAAGTATAACATGTCTCTCCAACCTAAAGAAGCAAATCCGTAAAGAGAACGAACTATTTTTTCAGAAAGGAAACTTGTAGTAGTAGGACGGTCAGTAGACGCCTTGATATTAAACAAGTTTGGCGCATTCAAACCACCTGCAGTAGCCATAAAGTTAGAATGGTAGTTATTCTTACGAATGTTACCCCCTAAGTTTACGTTTACAGAAAGATCACCAAAGTTGTTGTCATAAGTACCTAAGAATTCATAGTTGTCTTCTTGGCCTTCAGCAACAAACTCGTCATAGTAATCTTGACCTAAACCACCTGTAGCGATACGAGATTCGATACGCTGAGTGTACTTATCACGACGGACAATACCTCTAACAGTGATGTGATCAGTCAATTCGTAAGCCAAAGTGACGTTACCAAAGTAGCGATCACGCTTGTCTGTAGGTACGTTTTCGTAAACAGTGAAAAACGGGCTATCCCAGTATAGAGGACGGAGGTTTTCAGGGCTACGAATGTTCCAAGAACGGAAAGTTCCGTCTGGATTACGGTAATCACGTAGTTGATCGATGTCAACCTGACGCTGCCACCACTGATTAAAGTTTTGGGCTACGTTACCTGCGCGTGAAGAGTATCCAAAAGATGGACGACCTGCACCTTCAGTAACAGAAAAATTGATGCTACTTGAAATTGTAAGCTTATCAGAAAGCTTAGAAGAAACATTCAAGTTCAAGTTGTTACGATCCAAAGAAGAGTTAGGAACAACTCCAGTCTGCTGGATGTTAGAGTAAGACAAGCGGAATGAATTTCTTTCATTACCACCTGAAAATGCTACGTTGTTGTTGTAAGTGATACCCGTTTCGTAGAAATCACGTACGTTGTTAGGCTGAGCAGTCATTGGGACTTGCTTACCGTAGTCATCACCAGGGAACCAGCTATACCAAGGACGATACATGGTAGTACCATCAATCTTAGGACCCCAACTTTCGTCAGCAGCATAGTTCAAAACATTGTACTCTTGGTTATCAACTGGGTCAGTATAACGTAGGTAATCCTGTGTATAACCACCAGCATATTCATTTTGGTAGTCAGGAAGGATGTAAACGTTGTCAAACTGAATAGAAGAGTTAATGCTAATACCTAGTCCACGACGATTACCACCTTTCTTAGTAGTAATAACGACGGCACCTTCAGAAGCACGGTTACCATAAAGAGCTGTTGCGGCAGGTCCTTTCAATACTGAGATAGACTCAATGTCGTCAGGATTGATATCCTGAGCAAGGTTACCGTAATCAACTCCACCACCACGGTCAGCACCGAAGTTACCATTAGACATAGGCGTTCCGTCAACGACGAAAAGTGGATCACCACCTCCTAGTCCATTAGCACCACGAATTCTGATCTTGGCTGTACCACCCAATTGGGCTCCAGATGTACTGATTACCTGTACACCAGAAATTTTACCAGAAAGTGAACTTACTACGTTTTGATCACGTACGTAAGATGCATCATCACCACTGATTTCCTGTACTGCATAACCAAGGGAACGCTCTTCACGCTTAATACCCAAAGCAGTAACGACTACCTCATCGAGGTAAACATCGTCAGCTTGCATGGTTAAGTTCATAGTGCTACCAGTAATCTCAACCGCTTGGTCAAGCTTACCTACATAGCGGAAAACCAGTGTAGTAATTCCAGAAGGTACTTCAAGAGAGTACTTTCCTTCTGAGTCAGTGAATGCGCCGGTATTAGTACCTTTTGCAACCACTGCGACACCTTCCAGAGCCTCGCCATCCTCGTCAGAGACCTGACCGGATACCGTACTCTGTGCCCAAGCTATCTGAAATGTCAGAAAACTTGCAGCCATGAGTAATAGGAATTTTCTCATAGATAAAAGCTGTTAGTTTAATAAAAGTAAAATCGAAAAAGAACGATAGTAACAATATGTATACGACTTCGCATAAGCCTGCCAATAGCCATGCATACAAGTCAATATTGTAAAAATTAAGTCTTAAGAGTTTTACGAATGGAAGTAGGTATTTCTAAACGAAATTTCAATCTAGGAATGATTTGTAGCTTATAATTATAGTGTGTAATAAGTTCTGTAGTTATCAAATAATAGCTTCCAAGGAATGCAAATTAACTTTTTATTAACTATCTGCAAAAGTTTTGGAAACAATGTGGCGTAGTTTTGCGTACAAATTCAATTTGTGAAAAGAATGGATAACTAGGTAATAATTTGGTAACGAAAACAAAGCTATAAATGGTTGCCAGTCATAATAAATTTTCTCTATATGTATTAGCTCTCCAAGCATAGGCTTTTTGCCTTTTCCTCCTTCGGAGAACGCCAGCACTCGTTTAAGGCAGAGAGGGTTCTAAGCATTATACTTAGAACCCTCTCTGTCTTTTTATGCCTAGCGTTCCGCGAAGCGATAAGAGAAAAAATATCGAACATAGAGAAATTGCGCACAAACCAAACCCCAATCAATAACTATAGACTACTATAAGACGCCTTCATCGCCTCTAAGTCTTCCAAAAGTGGAATGATCTGCGCTTTGTCTTTGCGGTATTGGCGACGCATCCCCCAAACAAATATTACAACGATAAACAATAAAGTTCCTCCAACAGCCAAAGCTTTGATCCAGTCAGGCGTTGGTCCGAGGACCACCCAAGTGTAAACTGAGATCAAACTACCAAGCAAAATCCCATAGATCGGCATGTGGATACGACTAACCTGTAAGTTATAGCGGAGCTTTTGGATCACTTGTTCGAGGTATTGAGTTGGTTCTGCTTCCAGCGAACGCTCAACGCTAAAATTGCGACGATGTAATAAGACTGCTTGATAAATCAGCAGTAAGACGACAAATCCTACTAAGCCCAAGGCTAGCAAATTGTCCCGTAAAAATATGCCTCCAATGACTATGAGATAGATCACCGTCCCCCCTAAAGTAAATACCACCTTGCGGCTTTGTTTGGCGATACCAGCCGCTAGGCCTTCGGTCTTCTGCAAAAGAGTAGTTTCGTCTAATTTTGGTAAAGCTTGAGCTTGCCAAGCTTGCTGATATTCTTCGAGATTCATCTGTTTAATTTTTGAGGGTTGAGGAGTTGAGTAAGACGGCTTTTGATGCGATTGATCCGTACTCCAACATTGGAAATAGAGAGTTCTAAGATTTCGGAGATCTCTTTATAGGCAAAACCTTCTAGGTATAAGCCTACCAAGGTTCGGTCCTCCACTTTGAGCATTTGTATTGCTTGATACAGCATTTTCAAGTCATCCGATAGCGCTTGGTTTTGCCCTCCGGGCAAACTCAAGTCATAGGCCTCATGTCGATCTTGATGGCGGCTTTCCTTTTTATTGAAAGTGATAGCTGTATTGATCGTGATCCGATATAACCAAGTATAGATAGCTGCGTCTGCCCTAAAGCGAGGCAGATATTGCCAAACATTGAGCAGGACCTCTTGAAAAAGATCGTCCGTCAAGTCTGCTTGATAGATCATAGAGCGACACAAACGATACAATCGTTCTTTATGATCGCGCAGGATCTGCTGAAACAGTTCTTTTTGTTGAGTCGGGTCCACTGTTTTTTATTGCTTAGACAAAGTGGCAAAGCTTTTTCTTACAAGAAAGATCAAAAAAATAATAATTTAGCTGCGCAACCATTTGAAACACTCAATTTATGTCAACCCATTTCAGGCTTATCATCCTGCAGCTTTTGCTGCTCACTCCTATTTATTTGCTATCCCAAGAACGCTTCCCTAGCCAAACCGAGTCTTTTCCCCTCCCCTTCTTTCTGAACGATTCAAGTCTTAGCACTGGTTCTATCGTTCAAATCGAAGCAAAGAACTTAAATCAAGGCTTGATTCACAATCCGATCGAACTCTTGCAGGGCAAGGTCGCAGGTCTGATGATCGCCCGAATGGGTAGCGAACCTAATACCCTACCGGATATTCGGCTGCGCGGCAATACAGGTTTAGGCGGTAGTAATCCCGATCCAATCTATATAGTAGATGGAGTCCCCAATGTGGACATCAGTAGCGTTGATCCGGCAGACGTACAAAAGATCACCGTGATCAAAGATGCTGCCTCAGCCGCAATTTATGGCCTGCAAGCAGGCAATGGCATCATCCTGATAGAAACCATGAGGCAAACTCCCGATACACAAGCTTTTCGATTGACTTATCAAGGACGCAGCGCAATTGAACAGCGGCTTTGGGGCAATCCGGTAGCTGATGCCGAACGCTTTGTCCAAGATGGAGGATTTGATCTCGGGAGCGATACAGATTGGAGAGAGGCAATTAGCCGTGATGCTTTTAGTCATAGCCACCACCTCCGTTTAGATCACAATACTGACCGAACTCAGATGTATGCGTCTGCTAATTTCAGACAAGTACAAGGTCTCTTAGGTGATAACGGTTTTGAGCAGTACAATTTTCGTTTCGGTGGCAAGCAATCCTTTTGGGAAGACCGCATTACTACAGGTCTAAATCTCACATTTAGCCATCGTAATACCCAACATGCCGATCCTTCCATCATTCGCTATGCTACGATTTATAATCCGACTGCCCCAATTCGCTCTCAGGCGCCAGAGTTTAAACGTTTTGGCGGTTTCTTTCAGCAAAATCTATTCGACATC
>JBGCFA010000155.1:0-9047 GCA_045106675.1 Bacteroidia bacterium | reverse complement strand
TAGGGCGCACTGCGGGCTTTTATCTACCGCCCAAAATTGCGGAGATGGTACGCAGTGGTATCGAGCTAGGCATCGCGGATGACAAAGTGTTCGGCAAAGCCAATAGCAAACAAAAAAACGGAGCCGTAGGACTACTTACGCATGATCTTATCGTGCGGGAGACACTTTATGCCCCGGCAGTGATACTAGCGTTGATCCCTTTTGTGCAAGCTGACCTATACCCCCAAACAACATCAGGGCAGTAGTCAGAGCAAAAAACACAATCCCCCATTGGCGACTGAGCATTGATTCGGTCAAGCTACTGAGGCCAAAAAATATCAGGACCGCCAGATAGAGCGGGTTTTGTTTTTGCCAAGAAAGCCAAGCGCCAAAGCCAAAGACTAAAAACAGATAGACTAAGCCGACGGTGCCCGTAGCAAGCATAGTAGCCCAATAGGCACTGTGCGGGCCTAAATTACGACTAGCACCGTAGTCATATTCGTTGACATGGTATTGGGCTTGTAGATCAGATTTTACATCTGCGATCCCTGTACCCAGCACTGGATTGCGCAAAAACACCTCCCATGAGGCTCCCCAGATCGCTCGGCGAATGGTAATCGAATTATTGGAGATATGCGTGTCCTGTGTGAAGGCTTGCTTATCAAAGAGGCTCGTCATACGAGTTTTAGCGTTCGGCGAAGCCGCGATCAAAACGCCTCCCAATAGCAGCATACAAAAGGCAATGATGCCGCCTTGCCACAATAAACGTAGCTGGTAGAGATAGAAAAAACCTGCGACAGCGCTCACTAGCAAAAAGGCTAATAATTGCATCCGAGAGGCTAATAGGACCATGAAGGTCAGTAACCAAAGGCTCAAAAGAGCGGTACGAATCCAATTGACAGACTCCCCACCGCGCATTTTTTCACCGATCCAC
Source organism: Bacteroidia bacterium (assembly GCA_045106675.1). GTDB lineage: Bacteria > Bacteroidota > Bacteroidia > J057 > J057 > JBCAWW01. Next base: position 8,134 of record JBGCFA010000155.1, on the reverse strand, counting down.
CAAAATTGCCCCCATATCGCTAAGCCCAAAAAGAGCGTAAAATAGGCCGGATGTAGTTCTAGATAACTGGTCAGTTTGGTATAATAGAAGTATTTGAAAGCAAAAGCTTGACCTGCCTCTATACTGGCGAGGACGCCCATGCTCATACTCAGCAAAGTAGCCGTGAGACAAGCAATGATAAAGAGTTGCACCAAGCGCTTGCGCCAAATCACGGGTAAAGGGGGAAAGACGGCCACGCTCAACGGTATGACAATGACGGGGACATACAACAATAGCGCGGAAAAGTCTGATTGGACATTTTCGGAATAGATAAGGCTCAACACAAATACCAAGGCTAAACCCGCCAATCCAATGGCAAAGGGACGCTTGCGTAAGCGTCGCATTTTATCCTCGCGTTTACCTTCGACTAAGGTGCTAAACACCATCACTCCCAAACCGATGCTCATCAAAGCACGACTAAGAGGTAGGCCCACGAGCATCATACTGAGACTCAGGAGGTAAAGCGGGAAGGGATAAGAATGAATCAGACGTTGGTACATATACACTCGCTAATCGGTCAAACCGAGGGCTAGTGCGAGTAGTATAGTTTGATGGACAAGGTAGTAGCAAAGTCCATGTAACATAGACGTTGCTTAGGGGCAAAAGGCTGCTTGTTAGCGAGAGATTATTTCAAACTCGACACGGCGATTGAGGCGGCGTGTGGCGGGATTTTCATTACTGGCTACGGGACGAGTCGCGCCAAAGCCTTGACTACTAATACGATCGGCCGAGATACCATGCTCTAGGAGATAGATGCGAACTGTTTCGGCACGGTCTTCAGAAAGAAATTGTAATTCCTCAGGCTGACCAATATTATCAGTATGTCCTTGAATTTCGATGGTGAGATTGGGCAAAGCCTGCATCAATAAGACGAGGCGATCTAGCTCAGGAAAGGACTCTGCCAGCATTTCGGCTTGGGCACGTTTGAAGTAAACTTGCTTGAGTTGGATAACCTGTCCGATCTCTAGGGGCCTGACCCAAAGGTCTTTTTGTACTTCACGGAAGCGATCCAAAGGGCGCATATCTAATGTATCTACGATCGGAAAATATCCCAATACATTGGCGTGTATCGCATATGCTTGCCCAAAAGGAAGCAGGGTTTGGTAGCCTTTGGCTGGACTGAGAGTAGGTATATCGACTTTGAGCGAATCACCTGTCAATGCTTCTATCGAAATCTTAGCAGAGAGCAAGGCACCGTTTTTTTGATTACGCACATTGCCAAACACTCGTGCGATCCCCAAGGCTTCATAATCCTCTGGGATACGAACTGTATATAAGTCAAAATCGCCACTGCTGTCTTGTTTAGCCATATAGGCTCGTCGAGGATTTTTGAGCGGCAGGTAATGTGTATCCCAATATTTGCCATTGATGCCCGGTCCTAGATTGAGCGGCTCACTCCAGGCTGTCCAAGTATTGCTTTGCCGAACGCTCATATAGAGATCCACTTGCCCATAACCAGCCCGTCCAGAACTAGCAAAAATGAGCGTTTTATTATCCGCCATGAGATAAGGCGTGATTTCCTCCCCCCAAGTATTGACATCAGCGCCCAAATGTTTAGGAGCACTCCAGCTGTCACCCTCTTTGAAGCAAACATAAAGGTCGCGTTCGCCAAAGGCATCTGTACGATCAAGAGATAGGATCATAACTGTCTTATCTGCCGCTAGGCTATAGCTAGCTGGCTCTCCTGTATGATTGAGTTTCGGTATCTCCTTGAGAACGCTGCTACTCCAACTACTATCTCGATAGCTACTGATCCCATAGGGAACGCCACTCAACCAGAGGGCATCATGTTCACTATTGATGTGAAAGACTTCTTGTCTGTGGCTAGGTTCATCACTAAAAACAGGCTGAGGAGGCGTCCAAAGCGTATCTCCCTGAAAGTGAGTAAACCAGATAGCACCTTGAGAGAGGTTTTCGCTAGGTCGCGAAACGCTAAAATAGATCGTTCGCCCGTCAGGCGATACCCTAGGAGCACTCTCATCACGACTACTATCGGTGAGCATACTATCGAGAGGAAAACTAGCAGCATCGCGCATGGGCGCATCTACTAAAGGGATAATGACAGGTGGATGCTCGATTTTGAAATAGTCGATAGTCCATTGGCCGTTGCCCTGAAAGTAGAGACCGTGGTATTTGCCATTGAGGCGTTTCCAAGGGAGTCTAAAGACTTCTTTGTCATTGATAAACCCATAAAGGGAGCGGCCTTCCTTTTCGATACGAAGCTCATTGGCTTCGCCAGGAGGATTGATGCGGCGGTTTTTAGTCCAATCGAGCAGGACTTTTTCTTTGCCATGATCGACTGATACTACTCTGAAGCTGCCTTCTGGCCGTATCTGGAAAGTGTGGTAGCGTTCCCCGGAGGGGTCCGCACTCCAACAAAGGCCACTGGTATTGTGGAGAGATTCGGGTGAAAGTTGGAAGCTTGTTTCTATGGCAAGCCGAACGACCTCTTTCAAAAAGACTTCCTTGCTAAAACAAGTTGCCTGTGAAGAGCGATGCTCAAATTGCACATAGCCACTATCCCAGACAGCAGTATAATTAGGTTGTTTGCCTAGGAGCCAATCCTTGGGGGGCTCTGTAAAGGTATCAAACAGTAAAGGTGCCTCCTGCGCATGGGCGAAGGTCAGGCTACTAAAGAGAAGTATCAGAAACAAGTATCGCATCGGTCTCTTAATTACGCGAAAAGACCGAAATTATGCGAATTTCAATTTCTGGAAATAAAACCAATGCCTAGTCTAGCGCGAAATATTGGGCCAAGCCTGCGGATCTCGCACAAAAAAGTGATCTGCATCTACTTTTTGTTTGCCATACAAAACGACTCCACTTTGATTGCCACCCGTAGGTTCATAACGGGTTTTGAACACCATGCGTCCATTGACGTGAAATTCTAATAAATCGCCACTCAAGCGGATACCGAGCAGATTAGGTTTGCCCGAGGAATAGACCAATTTACTTTCAGTCCACCGCTTGATATCACGAAAACGTCCATCTCGTACTTCAAGGATGGTGTATTGCCGATTGGCACTGATCAATAAAGCATAATAGCTTTTGCGATCGCCCGTTACTCCCCATACGAGGCCGTAACCCATGTTTTTGGGGCCAGAATCATGTATCAGAGCCACTTCCACATAAAATGGACTCATCGGAGCCGCTATCGGCATCTGGCGGAGAAGAAACTCTCCGGTCTTAACATTTTTATTTCGGATCTGATAAGTCCCCTCTTCGATCAATGCCACGACGTCATCCGTAGCCATAATGGGCCATACATTACGGTTATCCACAAAGCTATCGTGAAATAGCATTGCATCTATTGAATCGCGGATCACGGATCGCACGGAGTCTTCATATACAACCAATGCCAATGAATCTACAGCTCTGGTCTTTTCAAAAAGGCGTTTGGGGGTTCTTTGGGCAAAAGAGGCGGTAATCCAAGAGGCAAAGATCAAAAACAACAAAATCTTACGAAACATAGAGATCTTTTAAGTACCCTCATCTCTACAAAAACAAATAGTGTGCTAAGATTGATCGGACTTTGCAATCAGGATAATATATTAGTCCAAATCGCGTGAAAGCTTCTCTAAACGATCTTTTTCACTTGGGCTTAATTTTTCGAAACCTTCTTTTTGAACTTTATCGAGGAGGAAATTGAGTTCTGCTTCTTTGTTTATAAAACGAGTTTTACCGCTACCAAAGGTTGTTTTCTTTTTGCTGGGTTTGACTCTTTCCTTAGTCTGTCGGAAGCGTTCCTTGAACTGCTTGTTTTGATAACTCACATAATTTGGAATCAGTAAAAATTCGGGCTTCATCACCAAGAGGCCCAAAAAGACCGCCATCGGCAATACGATCCCTAAAAGCAGCCATGGATGATTACTGAGGATCTGAGGAAACAATACGATCGCAAGACCTACTCCAATAATGCTTCCGCCTAAGTGTGCTTCATGACCAATATTACCCCAACGAGATTTGACACCATAAATAGTGATGAGGGTATAAACGATCGCAAACAACCATCCTGGTATATTGAAAAACAATTGCATCTCAGGAAAGATGGCGATCGTAGCAAAAATAACCCCACTCACCGCTCCCGAGGCTCCCAAAGCCCGATAATCATCATGATTGCGGTGGATATATAAAGCCAGCGCATTTCCACCCAATAGACTACCAAAATAAAGGAGTAAGAACATATCCAAACGGATCAGCTGCTGGGAAGCTAGAATATCAGCAAACACATAAAAGGTGTACATATTGAAGATCAGGTGCATCCAGTCTCCATGTAAAAAACCTGAGCTGATCATCCGTACCCAATCTCGTTGATAACGGATCGGTCCAATCTGAAAAAGATATTTTTCTCGGAAAGCAGTGTCGTTGAATCCCTTGAGCGAAATCAAAAGGTTTCCCACCAAGATTACAACCATCGACAGCTTTATTGGATTCATATATGCTCTTTTTTCAAAAATACACATTCTGCCCTGCCCCCCCAAGTGAGATTAATGAGATATATCTCAAGGGAATTTCCACCTACAAGCCAGTTTTCAGAACGAAAGGCGCAGCAACTTACTCAAGCGGCAATCTAACACCACCAAAATAAAATTACCATAAAATCATGATAATCAGCAAATTAACAATCAAATATTCCCATAAACCGTATTTTCTATGCAATAAATATATCTTCTAGCGTAATTTTATTTCACGGGTAAGGTTTCTCAACATCTCTGTTCGGTCATGCACAGGAGAAGGCACAAATTTACAATTGTAAACACAGGGGTAAGACACCTAATTATAAACACATGAAAGTCAAGATATCACGCAGAAATATTATTACCGCCTTAGAAAGTCAAGGTAAACGTAGCCCAGTTGAGATTGCCGTCATGGAACTGGATTGTTTTGAAGAAGTTCGCCTCAGTCGTCCTAGTGCCAATCGGTTTCGTCTTGAGGTGGATGGACAAAACGTCAAGCTTGACAATAAAGTGCAAAAGGCTTTAGTCCGTTTTTACGATACGGAAGAGATGGAGCCAATAAACTTTGACCTTCCTTTAGAGGAAGAAATGTTATTGGGCGGAGGAGAGTTATTTGTTGAGACAATGGACGATTTCTACGGATTTGGTTTGAACTATTAAGATTTTTTATAAACGTTCTTTTGGCTCTTTATGAGCCATGGTTGTTAGGTTAATTATTTTTTTACAGGATCGAAACTGGGGAGTGGAGATCCTGGCCGAAGGCTACGGTCTTCGGTGAGTTTGGGGAAACAAGGAGAGGCTGCTTGCACCATTGGTGTATAGTAGCTTCACCTTTTTTAAGCAAGTGCCTAGTATAAAGTACTGAGACGATTAAAATACTGCTGATTAACAGGTCTTCGTACTATTTACTTAATACTTACACTACTAGCTTTTTGAGCAATATCAACTGCCCCGCATGATAGAGATCGTGCTGTACGATACCATGCATCAGTTTATAAAAATCATATTTTCTACCGGGCACCCTCTCCACCAGTTTTTCATCATCATAACTTTTGAGCTTTGCGCCTAAGCGAACGCTGCTCTCCCTTAGCTGGTCCTTTGCCAGCTCCCAGTTCGCAGCCTTCACCGCAGGTATGACGGGGAAATTCAAGCTCATATCCTTATCCGGATCATAACTGCCCTCCCCTGCCAACATTTTCATCCCAAATTCTCGCCAAGCAATGATGTGCAGCACCAACTCCCAAATCGAGTGAGCTTCAGCGATAGGGTGCGCAGCCGCTTGTTCTGCGCTGATGCCTCTTAGGATTTCTTCCAAGTTCGGACCATGCCACGCGGCGCCATCTTGAGCAAATTGCATTTGTTGCGCAATTCTCACCGTTTCTTTTTCCTTCATACTGAAATAAAGCAAAATCCCCTCTTTCCCTCAAGTGCCTTTTTTCTCATCATGCTGCCAAATACATACTCATGCTACGCTACTTACTCCTTCCCTTCCTACTCGGCCCTTTGTTTTTATCCGCCCAAACCAAAGCTTGTGCTTGCTGCACCGAGGCCCACCAACAATTTCATTTTTGGGTAGGTGACTGGGAGACCTTTGACACAAAAGGCAAAAAACTAGGCGAAAATCATATCGTTCTGATGCAGGACAGCTGTATCATGCAAGAAAATTGGACTTCTGCTACTGCAGGCTATACAGGTAGCAGTTACAACTATTATGATGCGCAAAGCAAGATGTGGCATCAAGTCTGGATCGACAATCAAGGTCAAACGCTCAACTTATTTGGCGGCATGCTAGACGGCAATATGGTCCTCAAAAATGATGAGTTGACAGGACCGCAAGGAGGGAAATATCAAAATCGCATCACTTGGACTCCTAATGAAGATGGTAGTGTTCGACAACATTGGGAAACCACTAAGGACCAAGGTCAAAATTGGCAAACAGTATTTGATGGCATATATCGTCGCAAATCCTGAATATTTGCTAACTTGTTTTTATGAGTACCCGACAGCAAATACTTGAAGCTGTATATCAATCCATCGCCGAGAAAGGCTTTCTCGCCACCAATATCAATGAAGTCGTCTTACAACTCGGCCTCACCAAGGGTGCCTTTTATTATTATTTCAAGGACGGTAAAACGGAGGTCGGACTGGCAGTGATTGAAGAGTTGCTCGCCCCAGACTGCCTCAAACGCTGGGAAAAAACCTGTGATCCGAAAAGTGATCCTATCCTGTTTTTGATCAAAGAGTTGCGCAAGGAAATTGCCATAGTAGAGGAAGAGGAACAAATCCGCCCAGATCCTCTCCATCAGCTTCTCAGAGAGTTTGTCCATCAAGATCACCCCTTCGTGGAACGCCTCCACTTTATCGTGCAAAACATGCATGAGTCTATTTCAGTAGGCCTAAAAAAAGGCATCGACAAAGGCAAAGTCGGACCTAAGACCAAATGTCGCCAAGAAGCTTGGTATTTTCTTTCGAGCCTACAAGGAGCCTACCTCAATGCTGCTATCAGCCGAGACCCAAAAGTGCTCATCAGAGCTTTCAAAAGTCAAATCCGTCAGCTAGAATCACTTAGAGCCTAAAGGGCCAGTACTTGTTCCCAATAAGACTCATCCACAGGGACACCTAGCTCCATATTTTCGGCTCTAGTCGCGATCACACGCTCTCCCGGATACAGGATCGGCCGTGCTGGATTAGCTCTCTTGGCACTATGCATTGCCTCGATTGTATCCAACAACACTTTTTCATAATGCGCTTGATCACCAATAGACTTAGGATCAATCACCAAAAAGAATTGAGACAGATTATACTCATCGGGGCGTTCTTGTCGCCCAATTTGGATGGTCGATTTACCTCCTGAAAGCATACTCGCCATCAAGTCCAGCATCAGAGACAAGCCTGATCCCTTCCAAAAGCCAAAAGGCAATGCGCGATTGGTTTTTTCGATTTGGGCAGGATCGCGAGTCAGTTCTCCATTTTCGTCAAAGCCTCCTTCTACGGGCAAGAGTTTTCCCTCTCTGCGGTATGACTCCACCTTACCAAAAGAAAATTGTGTCATCGCCGTATCTAGTACCACATGACCACCGTTGCGCGGAACGGCTATAATCAGCGGATTATTGCCGAGTACGGGTTCGGTCGCTCCCCAAGGCGGTAAATTGGGCGTAGTATTAGTAAAGCAAATGCCCATCATACCCGCATCAGCTGCTTGCCAGCCATAGCTGTCTCCACGCATCCAATGATTGGTATTGCGCAAAGCAACCAAGCCCATGCCGTGTGTCTGAGCCATTTCAATCGCGCGATTCATACAAAAATGAGCGTTCAGATTACCGGGCCCTTGCTGACCATCCCATTGCTCAAGTGCCCCCATCTGGGCGCTACGCAAGGGGGATTTATCAACTTTGACATAGTCTTTATTGATAAACTCAATAAAACGGGGAAAACGATTCAAACCATGTGAATACACACCATCTCGGCTAGCTTCCGCAAATAGCCTCGCGCTTAGCTCCGCGCGTTCGGCGCTGAAGCCGTACTTCAAAAGCACCTGCCTCATCTGGCCATGCATCTCCGCAAAGGGGATTCTTTTCATATTTTTTGTTGATTAGCGTCCAGTGAGCAAACCGAACTTACTTTTCAATTTATTATTT
>JBGCFA010000154.1:0-28208 GCA_045106675.1 Bacteroidia bacterium | reverse complement strand
GTTCTCTTTCTGATCCACATATCTGGCTTCATGAAAATGGCAACGACTACGCTCGCCTAAACTTTGACAATAATAATGGCTCAAATTATTGGACTATCGCCGCATATATTGCTTCTAACCACAGAAACGACCGTCTGAATTTCTGGAATGGAACTGGAGGAGATGTAATGACCATCACTGGTGATGGAGAAGTAGGCATTGGGGTAGGTATCTCTCCTAAAACAACCTTCCATGTCGGAAATGGCAGACGTGTTTTATTTGGGATTGATACCCTTGGTAATGGTGACAAACTGATGTTTTTACCAGATCTGCACGCCTTTAGAGTAGGTACCGTGGCGACAGGGGCAGCTTCTACCTATTGGAACCGAGATTCTATTGGGCTATACTCCTTTGCGAGTGGATACAATACCCGTGCCCAAGGATTTGGCGCTACTGCTATGGGACGTGATACTGAGGCCACCAATAGTTATGCCTTTGCATCTGGTTTTTTCTCTAATGCAGACGGCCAGTATTCGACTGCGATGGGATTCAATACCGATGCCTTTGCCCTTGGTTCAACGGCACTTGGTTATAGTACCGATGCTGAAGCAAATTATTCTTTTGCAGCCGGCTATTTTGCCGAAGCCCAAGCTATCTATTCAGTAGCGATAGGCAACGCGGTTCGAGCCCAGAGTTATGCCTCAATGGCAGTGGGACGATACAATGTAGGCGGTGGTAATGCGACTTCCTGGGTCGCAGCCGATCCGATCTTTGAAATTGGGATAGGCACAGGCCCTAGCACCCGTGCCAATGCGATGATGGTACACAAAAATGGTAATGTCGGTATCGGTACTAATTTCCCTAGTGCAACCTTACAAATTATTGGAACTACCCGCATTGGCTCAGCAGAAGAGATCACTGATGGAGGTTCTTACTTAATGGATTTTGATGCCACGCTCCGCCCTGTAACCAATAATGGTCGTAGCTTAGGAAACTCTACCAAACGCTGGAATACGGTCTTTGCGACTAATGGAACTATCAATACTTCTGATCGCAGGGAAAAGGAAAATATCAGAGCCATTCCTTATGGTCTTACTGAGATCATGCAATTAGAGCCTGTGATCTTTTCGTGGATTGATCAGCCCGAACGAGGCAATAAACTAGGTCTCATCGCCCAAGATGTACAACCAGTACTCGAAGAAGTAGTGCTTGACAAAGATTGGGTACAAAATGAAGAAAACGGCGAAATCGAAGAAATCGAAGCGGAGCGAATGGGAGTATACTATTCAGATATCATCCCAGTGCTGATCAAAGCTGTACAAGAGCAACAAGAACTCATCAAAACTCAAAGCGAACAATTAGAAGCCCTAAAAGCAGAAGTTGAAGCTTTGAAAAAGCAGTAAACAATATAAAACTCCATTTTTTTGAATAAACGCTGGCAAGCCCCCAAAGCTTGTCAGCGTTTTTCTATTTGAGCGTTCCGCGCAGCGACCTCTCGCATCTCAGTCCAAGTCCAAGCGTTCTGCGGAGCAGTAATAGCAAACCTCATCCGATAATGACTCAAAATGGCAGCCTTCAAGACCTCGCTACTGATGTTAGAGGGAAATATTTCGCGCTTAAAAGGATGGTCAAAGCGCTCTAACTTGCTCAATTCACGGCTATTTAAACGCAACTGAGGCCCAGTATCCATGATGCGATCGCCCCACCATATTTGTGCGCTGGCCTCTTGGGCATTGAGCTGGTCTGCGAGGGTATCAAAGGGTAAACGTGGATAGGCACAACGGGAGTCTGTATCGACCCAAGTGGTGTATTTATATTCCAATTCGTAGCGCTGCCCTTCATAAGTCGTCAAGACCATATCGGCCTCTCGGCTTTGTCCAAATAAGGCGTAATAATGCAGTGGCTCCGGCGTCTCTACGATCAAGAGCCTTATATCAGAGAGTAAATCTAGTTTAGTCGCCGCAGATTGAATAATCTCAGTATGAGCGATTACTTGTGCGTATTCGGGTCCCCAAACGTCTTCAAAGCGCTCAGGATGCTCCACTACTTCGGCAAAGCGCGGCAAGCAATATTCGTATTTAGGGACGCAGGCTTCGGCTTCATCTTTGGCGCCAAAGGGTTGATAGAAGTCGCGTCGTTCTATTTCGTTGAGCCAACACACCAGTTTTAGCCCCAGATCGGCACCAGTACGATTAGGGTCATACTCTCTGAAGTCTCCGATGAGGGCCGCTTCGCGGAACGCTGCTTCATATCGTAAAGCCAGCGCAGGTTCAAATAGACTCCAGACCCCCAAGAAACCATCTACATCAAAATGATTGTTCGTTACCAAAGGGTAATCTACGCCCTCATGCCCAGCTTTGATCGCATTGAGGACGATCCCCAAACTGGTATCATCATGCAAGCCCGCGAGTTTAGGCGCGCCTCGCCAATGCGAATAAATCAGGCCGTGATGGTGCATTGCATCCACCACCACGACCTGACTATCAGTTTCGACTTGCTTGAAGGGCAAGAATTGTTTCATTACAGCTTAACTGTAAGACTAGCCATAAAATTGCGTCCCGCCTGCGGGTAAAAGAAATTCTCCGTGATCACCTCACCGCCAAACTTATAGCTAAAGGTATAGCCATTGGGTTCATAGGAAGCATTGAAGAGATTGTTGACTTGTAGCCCAAAACGGATTTGTTTGGCCCAGTCCGGTGCCCAATCATAATGCGCTCTCAGCTGACTCACATAAAACGGATCAAGACTACGCGAAACTTGGCCTGTGTTGTCCAAGTTTTGGCGTCCGACATATTTATGTACCCAGTCGATATTGAGGCCTTCGATGGGGGTAAAACCAAGGGTAGCCCCTGCAATCACATTAGGCGAAAAGGCGATATCGGTATCTTCATATTGGTTGAAGATGATGCCTCCATTGTCATAGTCATAGACAAACTCTTCAAAAGCGCTGATTTTGTTCTGAGCAAAGGTAGCGTTCGCCGCTAGGCTCATCCATGAAGTAATCCGCACATCTGTAATCAACTCTATGCCAGTCCGATAGCTGTCCGCGACGTTTTGACGTAAAGAGCTGCCCACATCATTGAGTTCGCCATTGGGGACAAGTTGATTGGTATAATCCATGAAGTAATAGTTCGCATTGAAGCGAAAGCCCTTAGTCTTGAGACGATAGCCCAACTCCCAATCTCGCAAAGATTCGTGCTCTGGAGTCCTATCAATAGGAGCGTCGATAAAATCAGTCCTTACTGGCTCACGATTACTGATCGCAAAGGAGGTATAAAGCTGCGATTTAGGATTGAGTTGAAAAGTCAAACCAGCCTTAGGGTTGAAAAAGAGATAATCATATTCGCCCTGTATCGGACGTAGATCATTGTCTATTCCAGCTGCGCTGAACGTACTGTCACCATAGATATAGTTAATCGAACGAACTTGCAAATCGACGAATGCAGTGAGTTTTTCTCCGGCTTGGTAGAGCGTCTTGAAGTAAGTATTGAAGTCGCGTTTGCGAGAAGTATTGTCGTAATAGCGGTCGCGAATATTTGTTTCACCCGCATACTGAGCCCATATGATCTCGCCAAAGTGATCGCCAACATATTGATTGGCAGCGCCACCGAGTGTGAAGCTAAGGTTTGATTTGGGTTTATAGTTCACCGAATAGGTAAAACCATAAAAATCATTGTCTAGCCAACGGCGACGGATCAAATCAGTGGTGGTGATCGTGTCTGGTCCTTGAATCAGTTGCAGTGGATTAAAACCGTAGTCTCCGAGATCTTCTCCATCGCGAAACTGCTCAAAGTAACCAAAGCCTTTGGTGTAGTGCAGCCCCAGATTAAGATTGAATTTATCATTGGCTTCGTAAGCATAAAAAGCCTGATAGTGATCCTGTTGATAGTTATCCACCTCATTTTCGTAGGTGTAATAGTTCGAACGACGCAACTCTGGATCATCGAGATAGCTTTCAGGCACGCCCCACCAAGATTGGTAGGTGCGTTCTCTGCCAGAGAATACATTGATTTTGAAAAGGCTCTTTTCGCCATAATACCCCCCAGAGAGGAAAAATGAATTCAAATCAGAACTAGCACGATCTACCCAGCCGTCTGAAGTGATATTGGACAAACGAGCGTCAAAGGCAAAGCGATTGTTGATCAAGCCCGTACCGACATTAAGGGTATTTTTGGCAGTATTGAAGGAACCGCGCGCCAAAGCTACTTCGGCATAAGGTTCATAGTTGACGGTGGTAGTTTGAATATTGACCGAACCGCCAAAAGCGGCCGTTCCATTGGTGGAAGTACCGACACCACGCTGCACCTGTATCTGATTGGTGGAAGATGCGAAATCGGGCATATTGACCCAAAATACACCATGCCCTTCAGGATCATTGAGCGGGATACCATTGAGGGTAACATTGATGCGCGTCTGGTCAGAACCACGGATACGCAATCCTGTATAACCAACTCCGGCTCCGGCATCAGAGTTTACCACTACTGAGGCAGTTTGATCAAGCAAAAAAGGCAGGTCTTGGCCATAATTTTGCTCACGAAGCTCTTCCTTTTTGAGATTGGTGAAGGCAGTAGCAGTTTGCTCATTGGCGCGGATGGCGGTGATAATCACCTCATCACTTAGCGCCACGCCTGTCTCCAAAAAGATGTTGAGACTAACGCCTCTTTCGTCTAGGGTAAAATTGTCTTCATAAGGCTGAAAACCATCTACCTCTACGACTACTGTATGTCTGCCGATAGCTACGTCCTTTAAGGCAAACTCGCCTTTTTCGTCCGTAACAATCGTTTCGAGCAGACTCGGGAAATAAATAGAAACGCCCGATATGGGCTTTTGAGCTTCATTGTCGACGACGATTCCCCACACATCTGCCGTCTGGGCAGAGAGGGTACTGGCGACCAATAAAGTAAATAGGGAAAGCAAAACGGTTCTCATAAAAATCATTGTTTGAAGGTAAAACCAACAAACAGGGGATGATCACCGATACGTTTAAGGGAAAATCTGCCAAATGCAGCATTAAATTCCAAAACGTTCCCTTCGCCCGTGCTAACGGAATCAGGTTCGATGGGTATAATCTCAGCCGTTCGACGAAGTCGTAACAGCACCCCTGTTTTGCGTGGGCAAATGTAGTAGCCTTCTCAATAAAAACAAAGTCAGCGGTAACGTTTCTCCCTCTAATCGACACCTAAGAGAAAATCAATACTTATGCAAAAACTGCTCACTTTTATTTGCCTTGGGTGTTTCTTTTCAAGCCTTATAGCCCAAACTTATCAAGTTGATCCTGCCTTTGCAGATAGTGGTTATGTGTATCAAGATTTGGCCAATGGCACCGAAAAACCAGCCAAAATATTGATCCGACCAGATGGGAAAATCGTAGTTTGTGGTTCAAACTATGACATTACAGCAAACGACCACCATCTATTTATCGCCCAATACCTAGCTGACGGATCGCCCGATTATAGCTTTGCGGACAGTGGCTTGCTCTATACAAATTTCAATTTCAGAAGTATCGTCAATGATGCCTATTTGCAAGATGATGGCAAAATCGTCCTCTCTGGAGTCGATGCCAGCACCAACGGCGTCTCTCAAATCAAGCCAGCCTTGTTTCGAATCATGCCTGATGGAACGACTGACACGACTTTTGGCAATGCAGGAGTGGCGACGTATCGATTTACTGATGATTCGTCGGGAGAGTTTTTTAGAGTAGAGATACAATCAGATGACAAGATTGTCGGATTTGGCAGCAGCTATGCAGCTGGAGGTAGTGGTACGAGTGGCCTTGGAGTGATGCGCTTTCTCAAAGACGGAAGTTTAGATTCTACTTTCAATGGCACGGGTAAAAATCGTATCGCCCAGACTCTTGCCTTTTATATCGGCGATGGTCGTATCCAACACGCCAATAAATATGTCGTCGCGGCTCCAGTTGTGCCCGCAGGCAATCAGACAGTGATGGGTTTGGTACGCTTTCTAGAAAATGGGCTACCAGATCCCAATTTTCACCAAAACGGCCTGCTGCTCTCTTCGATCAATCTCGCAAAGTATACCGCAAATCTCAAAATGGAAGTGCTTGATAGTATGATCTACGTCACAGGCGAAGTTACCGATAGTAGTAATCGACAAGCCTTAGGTCTGGCCCGCTTTCTTTATGATGGGAGCCTGGATTTAAGCTTTGGAGACAATGGCTTGCAGATTTTTAGCGAGCCAGGAACCGATCTATATATCAACCAGATGCGAAAAATGGACAATGGTAAGCTGCTTCTCATTGGCAGATCTTCCACCGAATTTTATGCCTTGGCAGTCAATCCATCTGGCGATGTAGATACCAGCTTCGCCAATCAAGGCAAACTCCGTTATGCCTATTTCCCTAATAGTAGCCATCTCGGATATGATCTTGTCGTATTAGCCGATCAAAGTCTGTTAAGTTGCTCAAGCTTATCTAACAAGATACTTTTAGCCCGTCATATCAATACGCTCAATACGAGTTTTGGCCCTGATTTGAGTGCCTCATTAGCGATTAAGGTTTTCCCGATCCCTAGTCGGGAACGCTTAAACCTACAATGGGAAAGTAGTCCCAGAGAAATTACTCAAATTGCCATCTATGATCTACAAGGCCGACTTGTACTGCAACAAAGCGTTCCCGCAGGGAGTAGCCAACAGAGTCTCGATTTGAAGACTATCGCCAAAGGCCAATATGTGTTGAGAGTGCGACAAAGCAGTAAGGCTAGCAGCCGCATGATTTTGCTGCAAGATTAAACTAGCTACTCAGACTGGCTAGTGCTTGCATAGTACGCTTTTCACCTCGCCCTCGTATCACTTTATAAGGCACATCAGCTACGATGAGTTCTCGTTCATAACGCTCAAAAAGCTCCATCAATTTGTCGGGATGCTCACGTTGTGGGTCTGGCTCCCAAGGTAAATCTGGATAAAGCAGCAGATGTAGTTGATATTGGTCGAGGCGAGTTTGTTCAAGTATCCACGGATGAACACTTCCATATTTGACTTCGCTCCAGACTTTGAGGACGAGGAGATTGGTATCACAAAACAGCCAATTACCGCCTAATTCGGCTTGCTCTTTTTCCCATAGAAGTTGCCCTCTGGCAATCTCGACTAGATCATCTTGGATATAGTCTCGTTTGAGATGACTTAGATATTCACGAGCGTATTCAGGCACCCAATGTGCGCCGAGTTGGGCGGCCATCTTGATGGCGAGGGTGCTTTTGCCAGTAGATTCAGGCCCGACAATGGCGACTTTATGCATGTGCGTTAGGATTGAGCGAGTTTCTCCAAGCAAGATATCCCTGAACAGCTAATATTAAAAATATGATATATTGAAAAGACGATAAAGTCAGTCCCTTATAAAAGTATAATGGGATAGATATCAGATCACCAATGATCCAGTATATCCAGTTTTCGATTTTTTTGTTGGCCATAAACCACATTCCCACAAAAAAGATCGCGGTCGTAATGCCATCAATCAAAGGGACGGTACTATCAGTATAGTTGTCAAGTAAATAATACAAAGCAGCAGCAGATATGAGCAAAATACCGCCGCCCCAGAGGTGTTCTTTGCGACTGGCCCAACTAATCGGCAAGACCCTAGCGTTCTCCGCAGGACGAGACCAATTGTACCAGCCATAGATGCTCATGGCGAAGTAATAGGCGTTGATTCCCATATCACCATAAAGGCCCCAATGGAAGAGTAAATAGACAAAAATTGCCGTTGAAATAAGGCCTGTTGGGTAAACGAGGATATTTTCTTGTTTGGCATACCAAACGCTGGCTAGCCCAAATATCACCCCAATCGCCTCTAAGACGATATCGATGGTACGATACTCATAATAAGGTTCAAATAGAAAATCGAAGATCACCTGCGTATCCATCTAGTTGTTTTTTAGTTTGGCAGCCCAGATGATAAGCAAGGCCCAGCCTGCGATCAAAATCGTTCCGCCCAGCGGTGTCAGAAGCCCTACCGACCAATCGGTCATCACGAGTAAATAAATGGAACCCGAAAAGCAAAGCGTGCCAAGCGTCAGGGCAATGCCTGCCCAACGTAGGAGGCGATCATTGAAATGATGGTTGAGCAAGCCAAGGATCAAAAGGGCCAAGGCATGATACATTTGAAACCGGGTAGCAGTTTGCCAACTTTCCAACTGATCGGCTGTAAGTCGTGTCTCTAAGGCATGGGCTCCCATCGCGCCTAAGATGACGCCTGTGAGGCCAAGGATTGCCCCAAATAGAAAAGCGGATTTTGCTGCACGCATAGTTTGCTTTTTGCGGGTAAAACTAACCCAATCTCGTGAAAAACCGTAACTTGAAGCAGATATCCCAATCTAAAATGTATGCGAATAGAGTATAATTCTCCTACTGTTCTGACTTTTACTGTCATCAGTACGATCCTTTTGGTGATCCAGTCCTTTTCTCCGATCAATGTGATGGAGTATTTTACGGTTATTTCCGTTTGGGATTTTGCCGATCCACTTTGGTATTTTAGACTTTTTAGTCATGTATTGGGTCATGCCGATTGGAATCACTTGATGGGCAATTTTACCTTTATTTTGTTATTGGGCCCCATTTTGGAAGAAAAATACGGTTCTAAAGACATACTCTTTATGATCATCGTTACGGCTTTTGTAACGGGTATTTTGCATATCATCATGGCGAGTATTTTTGGTGATCCCAATACCCTTGAAGGCCTGACAGGAGCAAGTGGGATTGTGTTTATGATGATTTTGCTCAGTTCGATTGTCAACTCAAAATCTGGTGGTATTCCAATCACTTTTGTATTAGTGGTAGCCTTGTTCCTAGGCAAAGAGGTGTTTAACTCTGTAACTGCTGAAGATAATATTTCCCAATTAGCGCATATTATTGGCGGGATCATGGGCGGTATGTTTGGCTTTTATCTGCGTAAAGCACGTGCCAATGAAGTCAAATCTGCGATTGATAAGGCGGCGAAGAAGAGTAGTTAAGTGGCGAATATAGATACGAGTTCTGGTTTTTAATATTTGTGTTGTCTGCTGTCCGTGGTAGCTACCACCGCTGTGCGGAACGATTCAATCAATCTTCACTACTTCGCCTTCAGCTATCACAAATACTTGATCATTTTTTTTGGGGTAGCAGATAGCTAGTCCAGTAAATTGTCCAAAGGCGGGCAAGATAGCTTGGCGTTCTGCGAAGTAGAAACAAGGGAGTCTGAGGCTTTGTTTACCCGCGCCTCGTAGGCGAACGCCGGGATGGATATGCCCACATAAAACATATGCTCCGAGATCGGGCTCATCATCAGCCAGGGGTTCGTGCCGCAACTCAAAATTACCTAGTCGCAGGTTTTCTCGGTGGACTTGCAGACCTGCTTCAGCATAGCGTTCCGCGTCTAAGCGGTCATGATTTCCGATCACCAAATCCTTATGGCATTCAAACTCTGCCATAAAATCTGAAAAAATCTCCCACTCTCGATTGTAGCTAGAATGAAATAGGTCTCCCAAAAAGACTAAGCGTTCCACAAGGTGGCGCTGCAGAAGCGTGCCTAAAATATCGAGATCGCGAAAATGTACCTCTCCCGAAATCGGTATCCCATGCTTTTGAAAATGTCCGCTTTTGCCCAAATGCAGATCCGCTACTAAAAGGGCCTTTTGATCCGGCCAATAGATCGCCCGTTCCGGCAAAAGAATGAGTTCTGTATCTGCGATGGTGATGCGCTGCTGCATAGTTTGGCAAATATCCACTCTCTGTGGCAACAATTCAATCCAGATTGCGATTGAGACAACATTTCTCCCTAACTTTGCATCCGGATGAAATTTACGCTTCAACATACTGATACTGCTTCCTCAGCCCGTGCGGGTGAGATTGAAACTGCACACGGCAAGATTCAAACTCCGATTTTCATGCCTGTTGGTACGGTCGGAAGTGTGAAAGCAGTTTCGCAGCAAGCTTTGGCCGAGGATATTAACGCTCAAATCATATTGGGCAATACTTATCATCTCCATCTCCGTCCCGGAACGGATATCCTCCAACAAGCGGGAGGGTTGCATAAGTTTATTAATTGGGATCGCCCAATGCTGACCGATAGTGGTGGTTATCAAGTATATAGCCTAGCCGCCAATCGCAAACTCACCGAAGAAGGCGTAACTTTTAGCAATCATATCAACGGTAGTAAGCATCTGTTCACCCCAGAAGGAGTGATGGATATTCAGCGACAAATAGGAGCCGATATCATCATGGCTTTGGACGAATGTCCCCCCTACCCTAGCGATTACGAATACGCCAAAAAATCGATGGGTCTGACGCATCGTTGGGCGAAGCGCTGTAAGGAACATTTTGAAAAGCAGCCACCGCTTTATGGTTATGAGCAAAACCTATTTCCGATCATTCAAGGCAGTAGTTTTCGCGACCTGAGAACGGAATCCACCGAATATATCGCCTCGCTCGACATGCCCGGCAATGCCATTGGAGGTCTTTCAGTGGGTGAGCCACATGAGATCATGTATGAGTTGACAGAGCTTTCGTGCTCGATCCTGCCAAAGGATAAACCTCGATACTTGATGGGGGTAGGTACGCCCGTCAATTTGCTAGAGTGTATCGCTATGGGCGTGGATATGTTTGACTGTGTGTTGCCAACTCGCAATGCTCGGCATGGTCTCATCTATACCCGAGAAGGGATTCGTAACCTCAAAAACAAAAAGTACGAGGACGATTTTAGTCCGCTCGATCCTGATAGTGATCTTTCCTTTGACCAATATTACAGCAAAGCATATCTCCGCCACCTCTTGAAAGCGAAAGAATATCTAGCGCTACAAATTACCAGTATCCACAATTTGCATTTCTATTTGTGGTTGATGGGAGAAGCGAGAAGCCAAATACAAGCAGGTACTTTTGCCAGTTGGAAAAACCAAATGGTCATAAAATTGGGTACGCGACTTTAGGGCAAGAGCTGATTACAAATTCTCCAAATGCTCTTCTATTTCATTTCTAGCTTGCATCTTTTTGATCTTGCCGATTAGTCCATCCTGAGTACCTTCTTTGACGAGTTCTAGTAAAAAGAGGACATCCTTGCCAGTCCCTCTGCTGCGCAGCATATGGACCTGTGAATTGGACAATTCTAATGATATATGCTCTTCGGCATTTGCGACTAAGTCATCTATATTCTGGTCAAATACACGCTGATATTGCCGCCATTCTTTGACTGAGACTTCGGCATCAGCTGGCGAGGGAGCGTATTTGAGGTCATCCATCAGTGTTTCGAGCATACGAATGGAGCAAGTATTACGTAGCTGCTTCTTTTCGAGCCGCGTAAGGCGTCGATCCAGGATATCTTCAATTTCTAGTTCACTTTCAAGGCAGACCTTTTCAAATAGGTCAGAATATCTATCGCTCATGCTGTACTAAGTTTTGAGACTTTAATTTGGGCAAAAAATGCTTCTAATGCTGGGTGGATTGAAATTTTATTAGGCTTTGCTGAGTTTTGGACGCTTGCTGCGCAGAACGATTACCCCCAAAATGATGATTACACCGCTGATGAAATGATAGGAATACAAGCGTTCTCCTAGGAGGATCGAAAAAACGGCGGTAGAGAGTGGAGTGAGATTGCCGAAGATGCTAGCCTGATTGGCGCTAGTCAATTGCACCCCTAAATTCCAGCAAAAGTAGGCTACAGAAGTACCCAAAAAGCCGATCCCAATCGCAGCCCCCCAATAAGGCAAGGAAAGGCTGGGGGAAGCTTCAATTCCCGAAAATGGCAGTACCAAGACAAAACAGAGCAGGCAACATAGATTGGTCAAAAAGGTAAAATTCTTATTGGACATCGCATCACCATACTGCTTGATCCAAACGTTCTGCAGAGCAAAAAACAGACTGGCGCCCAATAGCAATAAATCGCTACTACTAAACCCCAATTGAAGCACATTATCCAACTTGCCTTTCATGATCAAAAAGGCCACCCCAAATAGAGAGATCACCGCCCCAATGATTTGGTTACGTTCTAGTGGAGTTTTGAGCATGATGCGAGAAAGCAAAATCGTCAATATCGGCGTCACACTGATAATCAAAGCTCCATTGATCGCCGGGCTGTTCATCATCCCCGTAAAGAAGAAAATGTTAAAGCCAAAAAGGCTAATCACCCCTACAAGACCAATGCCTAGGATATTTTTCCGGATCACTTCCCATGAAGGCAGACCACTATAAGCCAATAATAATAAGGGTATCACGGCAAAGAGAAACCGCCAAAAGCCTGCTTCAAGAAAGTGGGTCTCACTCAGCATCAGCTTAGCGAGATGAAAATTCAAGCCCCACAATATCGCCGCCAGAGATAAATAGAAAATTGCTTTCACAGGGACAAAGCTAATGCTAAGGAGCCGCAGATAACAAGCCTAATTTATCTTCGCTTTGATCAGTCTATCCACAACGTCAAAATACTGCCCGTCATAAGTAGCTTTATAGGTCAAGCCTATTTGGGTGGGAATATTAAGGGCCGTTTTATGGGCTACTACCATCTTCATTTTGGGGATGACTGTAATGTATTGTCCTCCATAGCCCGAAGCAGTAAAAGCACCCTCGTAAATTGAATTGTTTTGATACTCTTCAATCAACCACCACATATAACTATAAGACCAAACGGGAACTTTCGGATGTGTCCAATTAATCCGTTCAGCCACTGTCTCTTTAGGCGTGACCATAGTGGTAGATTTTTTGATCCACTCTTTTGAGATTAATTGTTTGCCTTCCCATTTGCCTTCATTGAGCATCAATTGACCAATTTTAGCCATGTCTCGGGTAGAGAAATACATATGGTAGGCTAGGTATTGAGACTTCTTTTTGTCGCCGCTTCTATGTTGATTTTTGATATTCCAGTCTTCAAAACCCAATGGAATAGCTAATTGAGATTCGATTTCTTCATAAACAGTATTGCCTGTTTTCTGCTCAAAAATGGCGCCTGCTACATTGAAGTCCCAGTTGTTGTAGACAAAATACTCGCCCGGTTTAGCTGCACCACGTTCGAGAAAGTTGCCTTTGTCATAACCACCATTTGAGGCTATATGAAAAACACCAGAACGCGATGTGATGATATTATCTACCGTCGCCTGCTGCTCAATCGGGAGTAGTCCTCCTTCTTCTGTGATCCCTAACTCACCGATGGTCTCATCAAGCTTGATCGTTCCATTGTCTATGTACTTGCCATAAAGCATACTCAGGACACTTTTGCGACAAGAGGCGATATAGCTTACCTTCTTTATATCTCCATATTGATAAACCATTTTACCATCATAGATCATCACTAAACCCGTCGTATTGAGGCTGTCTTTGATATAAGCAGTCAACTCGGTCAGTTTTACGGCATCAAAGCCTGAATCAGAGGTCTTAGTGATCCAAGCTGTGCCGGGAAATGATGCTTTATGGCTACTACAGCCTAAATTGATCAATAGTAGCAGTACGAAAATAGTGAGAGTAGATTTCATATTTCTTCGTTTGCGGAGAGTAGTGATTTAAGCAAAGAGCCACATTTTTGCGAAAGGTTGAAGTCTTGCCCTCAAAGTCCTAAACTCTTGCCGTACTTTAGAGTTGACTAACTATGGATCAAGC
Source organism: Bacteroidia bacterium (assembly GCA_045106675.1). Classification (GTDB taxonomy): domain Bacteria; phylum Bacteroidota; class Bacteroidia; order J057; family J057; genus JBCAWW01. The sequence continues at coordinate 14,666 of JBGCFA010000154.1, read as the reverse complement.
TCTCCAAGGTGCAAAGGATTGGTATGCGAGCCGAGGCTGGCAGATGTTTCCTTTTCAGGAGGAGATGATCCGCCAATATCTCGCTGGCAAAAACGGTATTCTCAATGCTCCTACTGGCAGTGGTAAGACCTTAGCGATGTGGATTCCTCTATTATTAGCGGCCTTAGCCGAACGCGAGAAATCCTCCCAACCAGCGACCGGATTACAAGTGATTTGGATCACGCCACTCCGAGCTTTGAGCAAAGACATCTTACAGGCGACGCGTTCTGCGACAGCAGAAATGGGACTAGAATGGCGGATAGAAACTCGCACTGGAGATACTTCCTCTTCTCTCAAGCAGAAGCAAAAACGCAGCATGCCACAAGGCCTGATCACTACGCCTGAGAGCCTGCATGTACTTTTTGCTAGTAAGGCGCATGCCAAGCTATTTAAGGACGTCAAACTGATCGTGGTGGACGAGTGGCACGAACTGCTAGGCAGCAAAAGAGGCGTTCAGATGGAATTAGCTATTGCCCACTTACGGTCGATCTCGCAGGACTTACGGATTTGGGGTATATCAGCGACCATTGGCAATATAGAGCAAGCCATGGAGGTGCTCTTGGGTTCCGCGCAGCGGGAACGCCCCTACCAACTCGTCCAAGCAGACATCCAAAAGCAGATTGAGGTTCAATCTCTCCTACCCGATACTATCGAACGCTTTCCTTGGTCGGGACATTTGGGGATCACGATGGTGGATAAAATCATTCCAATCCTCAAGCAAAGTCGTTCAACGCTGATTTTTACCAATACCCGCGCTCAATGTGAGATTTGGTACCAAGTCTTACTAGAAGCCTATCCAGATTTTGCTGGAGTGATCGCCATGCACCACGGCGCCATAGATCGCAAACTACGTCATTGGGTCGAGGAGGCACTTCATAGCGAACAACTCAAAGTCGTAGTTTGTACTTCTTCTCTCGATTTAGGAGTGGATTTTAGGCCCGTAGAGACCATTATTCAGATTGGAGGGCCCAAAGGAGTAGCGCGCTTCGTGCAACGCGCCGGTCGCAGTGGTCATCGCCCCGGAGCATTGAGTCGGATCTATTTTGTGCCCACACATTCACTAGAGTTGATAGAAGCCGCCGCATTACGCGAAGCGGTAGAAACCAAAGTGATCGAATCTCGGACGCCCATAACGCAGGCCTATGATGTCCTGCTCCAATATCTCGTTAGTCTAGCGGTAGCGGATGGCTTCAAGCCAGAAATCGTCTATCAAGAGGTCATCCAAACCCATTGTTATCAAGACCTCAGCTATGAGGAATTTAACTGGATGCTGGATTTCCTCACCACTGGCGGCAAATCACTCTTCGCTTACGAAAACTACCATAAAATTGAGATAGAGGAGGATGGCACCTACCGCGTCAACAACAAACAGATCGCGCGGCAACATCGGCTTTCGATTGGCACTATCGTCAGCGAGATCAGCATGACCATCAAATATATGAAGGGCGGCAGACTGGGAACGGTAGAAGAAAGTTTTGTTTCTGGCTTAAAGCCTGGTGATGTTTTTTGGTTTAGCGGACGGCCCCTCGTATTGGTCAAAATCCGCAATACGGATGTCCTGGTACGACGCTCCAAAGCGACCAAAGGCAAAGTACCTCGCTGGAAGGGAGCGAGGATGCTATTGAGTTCTCAGCTGGCGGTCTTACTGAGACGGCAATTGGATCGTTTCCTTGACGGAGAACGCCAAGCCGTAGAGTTGGAGCGCCTCGTTCCGCTATTTCAGCGGCAACAAGAATGGTCCACTATCCCAAGGCAGGATGAATGTCTCGTCGAATCGATCCACAGTCGAGAAGGGCATCACCTTTTTATCTATCCGTTTGAAGGTCGGGTCGTGCATGAAATATTGGGGACATTGCTGGCTTATCGTATTTCACAGATGCAGCCGATGTCATTTTCGATTGCGATGAATGATTATGGTTTTGAATTACTTTCTGATCAGGAAATCCCCTTTACAGAGGCTTTGGAAGCGGGTTTATTTTCCACAGAGAACCTCGCTGCTGATCTCACACACAGCATTAATCAAACAGAGATGGTGAGCCGCAGATTTAGAGAGATTGCTCATATATCAGGTTTGTTGTTTAAAGGCTATCCGGGGAAGGCGATCAAAAGTAAGCACCTGCAAGCATCCTCTGCCTTACTCTTCAAGATATTTAAGGAGTATGATCCTGAGAATTTATTGCTACGCCAAGCTCATCGTGAAACTCTTGACCTTCAGATAGATGAGAGTCGCCTTCATAGCGCCTTGGAACGATTGAATAGCCAGCGATTGTTGCTCACTGAGCCTCCCAAGTTTACACCTTTTTGCTTTCCGATCATGGTGGACCGCTTACGCGAACGCTTGAGTTCAGAGAAGTTAGTAGATCGGGTGCGGAAGATGCAGCTTCAATTGGAGAAGTTTTGATAAAACTGCTCGCGATAAGCTTTACCAATTGATATTTGCTCCTCTCCGATGAACACATGATTGTGTTCGACCTTTTTGACTCGCTTGAGATTGACTAGATAAGAGCGGTGAATCTGCACAAAATTATCTGGTAGCAAAGAGACAGCCTCCGCTAGTTTCATCCTTACGGTAACGCGCCCTTGATCCGTAAAGAAGTCCACATAATTGGCGGCGCCTTGTAAATAAGCCAATTGCTCAAAGTCAATTCTTACGTATTGATGACCGCTTTTGACAAAGGTAAAGGTTGGGCGATCTTGTTGCTGCAATTGGGCGGCACGATTGGTAGCCTTGAGAAAACGATTAAATGAAATCGGCTTCACCAAATAGTCTACAGCATGCAACTCATAGCTTTCGGCAGCATACTCAGAGTAGGCAGTGGTAAAAATGATCATAGGTGGATTGACCAAGCCTCTCACCCAATCCAAACCCGATATATCCGGCATTTGAATATCAAGGAAGACCAGATCCACAGGGTTATTTTGCAACCAGGCCAGTCCCTCTAATGCATCAGTAAAAGTTGCCTGCAGACGGAGAAAAGGCACCTTCTCCGCCAGCAGGCTAATTACTTTGAGCGCTTGGGGCTCATCATCTATGGCAATTGCGTTCATTAATCCAAATCTAGGCTTAGACGAGTGAAGTAGTGATCAGCTTGCGCATCAATCTGCCAATCATAACGACCTTTGTAAAGTAAATCTAAGCGTTGCTGCGTATTGACTAAGCCAACACCACCGACAACCTCAGTTTTAGTTGCTACCGGTACTCCTTCAAATTGATGTGCTGGATGAACCGAGTTTTCGACCGTCAAGATCAGTCCATTTTCTTGGATAAACAGATCAACCGTGATATAAGAATTGTGGCTCATGCTGATACCATGCTTGAAGGCATTTTCAATCAAGGTGATCAACAACAATGGCGCAATCTTGAGTTGGGCAGCATCACCCGTAACTTGGTACTGTAAGTCGTGCTTGTCTGGATTGAGGCGCAAACGTTGGAGTTCGATATAGTCGGCCAAATACTCTAGCTCAGTATTGAGAGCTACTTTATCTTGATCGCCTTGATAAATCGCAAATCGCATTAGATCACTCAATCGAGTGATAGCCTCAGCAGTTTGCGGACTATCTTCACTCAAAGCAAAACTATATACAGTATTGAGAGAGTTAAAGAAAAAGTGAGGACTGATCTGATGCTTGAGCGTATGTAACTCTGCGTTGAGGGCTTCTTTTTGGCGTTGTAGGATAGGCAAACGATTGAGAAGAAGATAACGGGCTAAACCATACACCAAACCGACCGGCACAAGCGCCATTTGCAAGCCTAAAATTGCTTCTTCAACATCCCTATATGAAAAGCCATTATCACTAAATAGCCACATCCAATCCCCATCAATATTTACGAGATTAATACCACTAAGTGGGCTATTTGTTGCCATCAAGACCACTAAGAAAAATCCTCCGACCAATCCCGCTACGCTGAGGATATACAAAAACCAACGCCTCTTCATCAATAGATTCGGAATCAAATAAAGGATATTGAGGTAAAAACCGGCAATAGGAGCCATAAACATCAGCCATACTGCTGGGCTTTCGATCACCATTGCACCAGCCCGATAATGCATCAATACATAAATCCCCATCGAAGACCAGATGAAAGCATGGAGCATCATCTCAATGGCAGTGAGGCGTTGTAATGTTACCATCTTACTACCTCGGTAACGCATAAAGGCCGCGCTAAGAAAGATCAATAAACTCACAAACATCCCGACCAATAAACCTCCACCGACATCATCCCGATCATTGCGGGTGTAGCGATCTATCTGATGACGACGGTCCATTAGTACTTCTTGGTAAACATCGTAAGGGGAATAGTTGCCGATCTGATTAAGGTGCATCAGTAGTTCATCTGCTTCACCATGTCGGTGCCCGAACATCTCCTCTATGCCTCTGGACCATGCGATCAGCGTATCTACTCGATTGCTACGGTCGCCCATAAAGGCTTCAACCAATTGCTCATAATCTGTTTGATTGAGGCCATGAGGATAACGATCGTTAAAGAAGTTTTGCTTACTGGCACGCTCTCTTTCCCAATCGCGTCCCATCTGGATGCGGAGATATTCACTATTTTCTTCGGCTACCCAGTTTATTTCGTGATCACTATAAGGAGAAACAAATACAGGATAATATCTACTCTGGAGTTCGACGAAGGCGAACGTACTAAAAAGTGTCTCTAACTTAAATTCAAAGTTGAGCCTACGCCAATCAATACTAGTTTCACCGTTGGTAGAAAACTCTTGCTTCGCATCTTCCCAGTCCATAAAGGGTAGATATGCGGTGATTGTCTCTGGCAACTTACCATCTAGGGCTTCTGTAATTTCGATTTGTCCATTGAGCTCTGAGACACGAGGTTTGAGCATCTTACGGACTTGTTCCAAAGAAACAACCTCTGTCAGATGAGGAAACATCTCAATATCATTGACCGTGATAAAAACCGATTCGTTGCCTAAGGGTAATTCTATACCCTTAACTTCCTCTTCAATGGTCAACCATACCGCGTCTCCAGGCCGATGAACTTTACTATCGATAAAGTAGTGCAGAAACAATTGATCATCATCTGGATTAAAACCAGCGATAGGCTCGATATAGGTCATCTCCCCGTCCTGCTCAACATGGAATTTGACAGGAAAATCGTCTTCCCAGTTTTCGAAATCGTGATGAAAACGATATCTGTCCATATCTGGCACAAATATCAAAACCTCACGGTCAGCCGATTGAGCAAGACCTAAAAGGGGAAGCAAGAATAAGAAGAGGAATAAGTTTCGTATGGTAAGATACATGGCAATTAGTATTTACCTTGAAGATGCGATGTTCACTACCTAAGATAAACTAAATGGGATGAACGACCGCAGAAAGGTGACGAAATTTAGTTCGGTCATTAATTATGGGCTTCGATCTCCTCGATATAGACTCGGCTTTCGTCTGGATTAAAGGGATCAAGACCCGAGAGGTCCTTTACAATCACATAAATATACTTTTTGACCAAACCTATACCGGGAGCATAAATTTCGTAAGCATACTCTTCGCTGATGAAGTTTTTTGAGTAAGGCCTTTGTACCACCATGACACAATTTTCATATGTCTTGCCTCTAATCACCACCGTAGTATCGATCGTTTGATAACGATAGGTTTCTGGACCTAGATTATTATACAGATTACCATTCCAGCTTACTCCCTCAAAGACAGGAAATTGCAGGGCAATAAAGCGCTGGTTTTCTTCGATTCGTTCGGCATAATAATCGCCCGCTTCTTGTGGTTCCAGATATTGGGAATAAACCCTACTAGGCTTAAAATCATAAGTTGGGTACAAAAAAGAATCCGAACGAAATACCTGAACCGCCGAAATGGGTCGCCCAAGCAAATCTTCTTCTTCGGCACCGATCAACTCTTTTTTAAAATAAACGTCTCCAATTCCTTTGTCTCGGCCAGCTGTAGTAAAGCTAGTATCACGCACATAAGTGATCCGATATTGAGCTTGTTCGAGCGGAAAAATAGTCAAAGTATGAGGCGATACAATCTGTTTGTCCTGATTGCAATGCAACAGTACGAGGGCTGATAAAACAAGCAAAAGGCTGTATTTCAGACGTTTTTTCATAGACACTGCTTCGCAGAACGCTAGAGTAGAGTCACAACCTAGTTGTGAGCTTCGATCTCCTCAATATAGATGCGGCTTTCGTCAGGATTAAACTCCCCTTGCGGCCCATCGTTGACTATGGTATAGTCATATTTTTTGACGAGTCCGATACCGGGTGCGTAGATTTCGTAAGCAAATTTATCGCTGATAAAGTTGTTGGTATCAGCCTTTTGGACCACCATAACACAGCTTTCGTAGGTTATACCTCTGATCACTACATTGGTATCGATGGTCTGATATTTAAATTCTTGTGAACCCAGATTATTAAACTGATTGCCATTCCAACGTACGCCTTCATAAACCGGAAACTTCAAGACGAGAAAACGCTGATTTTCTTGAATGCGCTCTCCATAATAGTCTCCTGACAGCTGCGGCTCCAAGTATTGACTGTAGACACGACTGGCCTTAAAGTCATAATTTGGGTACAAAAAAGAATCAGAACGAAATATTTGTATCGCATTGATCGGCCTGCCCAATAAATCTTCTTCTTGATCAGATACCGTTTCTTTTTTGAAATAGACGTTCGCTACTCCTTTTTCGCGTCCTGCGGTAGTAAAAGTAGTATCTCGCACATAACTAACCCGAAACTTCCCTTTTTCAAGTGGGAATATCTCAAGCGTATGAGGCTCAACAATTTGTTTTTCGCGATTACAGTTCAACAATACTAAACTAGAGAGGACAAGCAAAAGGCTATAGATCAGGCGTTTTTTCATATTTACTGCTTCGCAGAACGATTTTTGGTATTCGGTGATGAGAGTACTAAGTACTAAACGCAAATCTCACTATTTACGTGCCTTACTACAAGTCAAAAATATGGTATGCTTTACATCCTCTATCGCATCAATACGATTGTACCGCTTTGCGTGACAGGCTTAGCTCCCGTCAAAGTCGCTTCCAATACGTAGACATATACGCCCTCTGGTGCAGGAGAGCCGCCCGGTAGCGTACCATCCCAAGTATCACTGAGAGCGCTAGCCGCGAACACTTCCCCTCCCCAACGACCGTAGACGCGAAAACTCATCGTTTCTACGTTTTCTCCTCTGAGGAAAAACTTATCATTGAATCCATCAAAATTAGGGGTAAAAGCGCTCGGTATGTGGATGATACCATCCAAAGTAACGATGATCGGCCCTACATCCATCGTATCCCTACATTCACTGAAATTATTAGAAGCAATCAATCGCACGATAAAAGTACCGGTATCGGCATAGGCATGAACGGGTTCAAACTCCGTGGAAACATTACCATCGCCAAAATCCCACAAAAATCCATCTGCTCCTTCGGAAATATTACGGAAGCGAAAAGTAGCATCTGTCAAACCCAATGGACCAAACGAATCCGGATCGACTTCAAAGCTTGCTACAACCCGGTCTACCGAGTTCACAATCCCAAAATCATTGCGCTCACAGCCAAAGGCATCTCGCACCTCCACCAAATACGAACCGTCAGGCAGATTAGCCGCTTCTGGACTAGTTTGTACAGGACTAGTACTCCATACATAGCTAAAAGGTCCTCGTCCTCCAGAAACCAAGGCGCGGGCTGTCCCATCCGCTAGCCCATAGCATGATTCGTCAGTTGTATTGATTTCTAAAGTAAAACCTGCCTCTTTCTCAATCGTTACTGTGGTGCTAATATCACAGAGAAAAGAATCTCGCATGATCACTTGATAAGTACCGGCGATCAAGTCCGTTGCCGTTTGGGTAGTCTGCTTGGGAGAAGTAGTCCACTCATAGGTATATGGTAAAGTCCCCCCACTAAAGCTTGCAGTAACCGTCCCGTCAGCAAGATCGCAATACTCTACAGTCGAACTAGAAGGTTCTACTCTGAGAGGTTTTCTTCCCGGCACGGCAAAACCTTGTCGATCTATACAACTATCACTATCAATGACGATGACGCTATATCCATTCGTTCCGGTACGGACCAAATTATAAGCAATCAGTGAAGAATCACTAGACTGTACGGGATTGGTATTCCAGATAACTTCATATGGAGCAGCACCAACGGTGATATCGAGGCGAGCAATACCGTCCCCTAAACCACAATTATCTTGTTGCAAGATTTCTACATCAAACTTAGGTCCCGGCGCACTCGTTACTGCCACTAGATCACTAGCCATACACCCATTGGTATCAGTCACCGTTACGGTGATCAGATCAGGGCGAATATTACGGATGGTATCTCCACTTAGACCATTACTCCACACAGTGCTATAAGGAGCCGTTCCCCCGACGGGGATCACAAATACAGTCGCATCAGCTGTACGGCAACCAGAAGCTTCTATCAAACGATAACCCGTCTCTAGCGAATCTGGCTGCGTAACAAAAAAGTTAAGCTTTACTTCACAGCCATCCCCATTGGGATCAGTAGCAATCGCTTGATAAAGACCTGAAGAAACATTATTGAAGATGCTAGTGCCAGCAGCTAAGACTGTTTGATTGGTATTGACCCAATCCACTGTATAATTACCATTTCCCCCTCGACCAGTAAACACTACTTGACCGTCATTCCCTTCAAAACAAAGGGGCGGGGTGATCACCAAGGAACCTCCAAAGGCATTGTTTACGGTCCCGATATTCAAATTGATACTATTGCTACAACCAATCGCATCTGTAACGACGACCTCGTAAATTCCTCCTCGCAAACCCGTGGCATTAGGCCCCGTCTGGTTGGCGGCAGTAGCAGGCCATTGAAAGCTGACAGGAGCTACTCCACCAGAAGCTACAAATACTGTCCCTTGTCCATTTGGCGCACCACAGGTATCAGGTAAGCTCGTTCCTGAAAGGAGAATAGGATTTGGCTCACTGAGATTGACCACCACAAAAGTCTCACAACCAAATGAATCACTCACTGTAGCCGTATAAGTACCGCGTCCTACGCCGGTCAAGTCAGTACCAGTCTGCGCAGGGCTTGTATTCCAACTGACCGTATTACTTGGATCAGTTTGTATCGTTGCGGTGCCATCATTTCCCCCAAAACAAGTCGGGTCCGTATCACTCGTCAGACTAGCGGTTGGAGGAGGAGTATTGATGAGCGTCAAAGTAGTTTCTGCCTCACAGCCTGCATTATCGAGTACTTTGACAGTATATGTACCCTGTGTCAGGCCTGTAGCGATGCTATCATTGAGCGTGGCATCATGGGTCCACTGATAAGTAAATGGAGCCGTACCATCATGATCGACGATGATGCTACCATCCGCTTGCCCACAATGTTCATCTTCAAGGATGACAGTATTGAGATTGACACATAAAGGATTTGCGGCATGGGCCATGAAAGTAGTTGCTCCCCACAATAGGAAGAAAGAAACTAATCGTGTAATGGTGGTCATGTTGTAGTAAAATTTGAACGCAAAACAGGGGCTCAACCAAATGACGCAAAACTAGCTATTTTATTGCAGGCAATGGATGCTAATTCTCTGCTCTGCCTATATTTACGCTATGGAAGCATTAGGTCGTCATCTTTTAGTAGAGCTATATGAGTGTGAACCAGAAATCCTCGATGATGTTATCGCCGTCGAACAATTGATGGAAGCCGCAGCGCTCGCGGCGGAAGCTACTTTGATCAATGTTACCTTTCATCATTTTTCTCCCTATGGGGTTTCTGGGGTAATCGTCATTCAGGAAAGTCACCTAGCCATCCATACTTGGCCCGAAGCTCGTTACGCCGCTGTGGACCTCTTTACTTGTGGAGCAGAAACCCGCCCTTGGCAAGCCTTCGAAGTACTCAAAAAAGGTTTAAAGGCCCAAAACAGCTCCGCGATGGAGATCCAACGAGGGGCTACCGCTTTATTGCCGGCCTTGCCGAACGCTCAACTCCCTACTAATAAACAATCTAAACCGACCAATCCCCCCGCATACAAAAGGGATAGCTGGTTTACTCAAAGAAACGAAGCTTTAGCCATTTCACTCAAGCACAAAGGCCAGCGTCTGTTGCATACTCAGTCTGCCCTGCAAAAAATCGAACTCTATGAATCCATCGCTTATGGCAAAATGCTCGTGCTTGATGGACAAATCGTTCTCACCGAGCAGGACGAATATATCTACCATGAGATGATCGCGCACGTACCAACGCAGCTTTATCCGCAAGCCCAAGATGTATTGGTGATCGGCGGCGGAGATGGCGGTACGATGCGTGAACTAGGCAAATACAAGCATTGGCGATCTGTACATATGATCGAAATTGATGCCGAAGTAGTCGATCTTAGCAGAAATCATTTTCCGGATTGGTGGACTTGGGAAGAGCAGGATAACTTTAGTTGGGAGATAGCAGATGCCTTTGAGTTTAGTCGTAGCAGCCCTGCTGAACGCTACGACCTGATCATCGTTGATTTACCGCAGATTGTGTTAGAAGCGGAGCAAGAACTTGCGCTCTACCGACGTCTCTACCAAATGCTCCGCAAACAGGGGGTGATGATTTTGCCGGGCAATGCACCTCGTTATGAGCCCAAAGCCTTTCAGAGAGCCGTCAATAGCTTAGCACAAATCATCGGCAAAGAAAATGTAAAGCCTTATTTAGCCCCTATCCCAACCTATCCAGGTGGAAGTTGGGCGTTCCTCGCAGGGGTAAAAGGGGAAATAGATCAGCAAACAAAAAGCCATCCCCTACCCTCTGGTTTACAGTTTTACAATGAGGCGGTACATCAGGCAGCTTTTGCATTGCCCAATGATTTGCTCGTTCTCATAGAGAAAATGAAAGGAAAGATATAGGCTATTCGCCTAACGATAGACTCGAATATAATCCGTATAAATGGTCTGGCTACCATCCATACCGGTAGCAACATTGCCCGCACGATCTTTTAATTCGATCTGAAAACGGACTTGCTCATCTCTACGACCAGCCAGATTATAAACCACTGGTATGATGACAGCAACTTCCCCTTGAATGGCGGGTTTGCGTGCATCAGGCGTGAGGTTCATCATGCTATAACCGATGGTCGCTTCCTGTTTGGTGATATTATTGGCAGGATCTTCATAGCGCGCATCAATGATCAGGAGGTCGTTTTCACCACTATTCTCTTGTCCGATATCTCCGTCTCCATCTTGAAAGCGAAATCGGATTACCACAGAATCTCTCAGGTGTATCGCCTCCTTAGGAGAAATGTCCATAAACTCTATTTGAGGCTCGACGGGGAAAACGGGGTCCTGATTGCAACCCCAAGCGAGGAGTACAATCAAAGCAAGAAGAAAGGAAAACTTAAATTTATACATGATGTTTGCTTGATCTAATTTAACTTATTTCTCAATATGAATCAATTAGCGAATACTTTCTAAGCAAGTTTTAATGTTAGCATTTTTATTTGCAATATCAGTTTTAGTAGATTTCATCGTTGTTGAGAATGTAAGTAATAACAATTTCTGCCTTTGGAATAGATCGGGGTAATCGTAATTTGCGATCAAATGTTTGGTAAACTTCTACTTGTACTCATAACTGCAACCTCTGCTCTGGGCCTATTTGGTCAGGATACTCTTGATAATAGACGCTTCATGTCTACTAACCCTGAGTATCTTGAATGGTTTGCTATACACGGTGACTCTATAGATGCGAGAGATTCCCGTTTTCCACGAATGCAACCTAATCCGGAGTATCTCAAATGGCTTGCTCAAAGAGAACAAGACAGTCTTAATCGCACCTCTATCGCTGCCAGAGCGACGAGCCCTGCACCAGAGCCACGTCCGGTAGTCGTCAACCCAGAAGTGCCCGTGGTCAGCGAAGAGCCTGCTGATGCAATACAGCCAAACAGACCTCAAAAAGATATTATTTTGGGTATCGCCTATACCGCTACAGGATATTATGGCGACCTCAACTACTCTGAACAGGGTATACTTCAAAGTAGCTTTGTCAATTTTCAACCGGGTTTGACTGCAACGCTTCGTCGTGATGCCTCCCGTCTGATTTTACCATCCTTCCATCTTGGTTATGGACGCTTTGTAGCCCAAAATCCAGATCTACAACCCGTAGCATATACGATCAACGAACGGGATACCCTCATCATGCCCAATACTTATGCGGAAACGGATATCATTCACGGTGAATTCATCTTGATGATCAATCCGATTCAAGGGCCTTCAGCTTTCAAGCCTTATCTCGGAGTTGGTTTAGGAGGATTAGCCTTTTATCCTAAAGCTCAAGATGGGATCTTACTCTTCCGTAAATTCTCGACGCGTGCTCCCGAAGAACGTTCGTATGGCACCTTAGCCTTGACCATTCCGGTAACGGCAGGGATGTACTTCAACCTCAATCGTAAATTGAGTCTTCACCTCGGTTATGTCTATCGCCTGACGACGACTGATTATCTTGACAATATTGGCCTTCTAGGCCGTCAAGAGGGCAATGACCAATTACACAGCTTCAAACTTGGACTAGACTTTCGCATTTTTGATGCGAGCGTTTACGAAAATTATTAGAAGTAGGAGGCCACAGTCGAAAACTTCTTATATTTGAGGCACTCACCCCCTTTATCTTTTTATTGCCTTTGATCTCTATAGGGGGTCAAATCTATCCCCGCGTCATCTACAATGGAACGTAACGTCAAAAAACTGCAAAAAATCCTCGTCGCAAACCGAGGAGAAATTGCTATCAGAGTTCTCAGAGCTGTTTCTGAACTCAACATCAGTACCGTAGCGATATACTCCTACGAAGACCGTTATTCCCTTCACCGCTATAAGGCTGATCAAGCCTTTCAGATTGGTGAAAAACAAGAACCCCTTAAACCCTATCTCGATATAGACGCGATTATCGAGTTAGCCCTTGATAAACAGGTTGATGCCATCCACCCCGGTTATGGTTTTCTCTCCGAGAACGTTGAGTTTGTGCGCAAATGTGAAGCGAACGGCATTATCTTTATCGGCCCTCGCTCTGATGTCATGCTCAAATTAGGCGACAAAGTTCTCGCCAAAGATGTAGCTCGCGAAGTAGGAGTGCCACTTATTCCGGACAGCAAACAAAAACTAGAGAGTACCGAAGACGCACTTTCTGAAGCCACTAATGTAGGCTACCCCGTCATGCTCAAAGCTGCTTCTGGTGGTGGTGGCCGTGGGATGCGTGTCGTGCGTTCTGAAAGCGAACTCTCCAAAGCCTTTAGAGATGCTCGTGCCGAATCACTCAATGCTTTTGGCGATGATACGATCTTCATCGAAAAGTTCATAGAAGACCCCAAACATATTGAGATTCAATTACTTGGGGATAATTACGGCAATATTGTCCATCTCTTTGAACGGGACTGTAGCGTTCAGCGCCGCTTCCAAAAGGTAGTTGAGATTGCCCCTTCTACCCTCCCCCAAGAAACACGCGACAAATTATTTGATTATGCGCTGCGCATTGCTCGCCATGTTGGCTACAACAATGCAGGTACAGCCGAATTTTTGGTTGACCGTGAAAACAATATCTTCTTCATTGAAGTCAATCCCCGTATCCAGGTTGAGCATACCGTTACCGAGGAGGTAACAGGTATAGACCTCGTCCGGACTCAAATCCTCATTGCGGCTGGTACCGCACTCGATGATCCGCAAATCTTCATCCACTCACAAGATGATGTAAAGTGCAACGGTTTTGCCGTACAATGTCGAATTACCACCGAGGACCCCATCGCGGACTTCAAACCAGATTACGGACGCTTAGTTGCTTATCGTAATGCAGGTGGCTTTGGTATCCGTCTCGATGAAGGAAATTCCTATGCCGGTGTAAGTATTTCGCCCTTCTTTGACTCCATGCTGGTGAAAGTTACGGGCTGGGGTCGTAGCCTAAAAGGCGCTACTCAGCGTGTGCATCGTGCATTACGTGAGTTTAGAATTAGGGGCGTGAAGACCAATATCGCCTTTTTGCTCAAAGTGGTGAGCCATGACGAGTTTCAAGCCGGAGAGGCTAATGTAGGCTTTATTGGCCGCTACCCGGAACTCATGCACAGTAAGCCTTGGCTTGACCGAGGGACCAAAACGATCCGCTATTTGGCCAATGTACGCGTCAACGGCAACCCTAACGTTCGACTAGTCGATAAAGACCGAAAGTTTAGGACTCCGATCATACCCGCTTTTGATGCCAAACAAACTTATCCCAAAGGCAGCAAAGATCGTCTCAACGAAATGGGCCGCGAAGCTTTTTTGCAGGATCTCAAAGCCCGTAAGGAGATACAGTTTACGGACACCACTTTTCGAGATGCTCATCAATCTCTCTTAGCGACTCGGATGCGAAGCACAGATATGCTAGCCGTAGCCGAAAGCTTTGCCAAGACTCATCCGGAAGTATTTTCGATGGAAGTCTGGGGCGGAGCAACCTTTGATGTCTGCATGCGCTTTTTGCATGAAGACCCATGGAATCGTCTCAAGCAGTTTCGGGAAAAGGTTCCTAACATTCTCTTGCAGATGCTTCTCAGAGGCTCCAATGGCGTGGGCTATACAGCTTATCCAGATAATCTGATCCAAGAATTTATCGTCAAGTCAGCCGAAACTGGCATTGACGTCTTTCGGATTTTTGACTCCCTCAACTGGGTTGAAAATATGGAAGTCAGTATCAA
>JBGCFA010000153.1:0-19794 GCA_045106675.1 Bacteroidia bacterium | reverse complement strand
CTGCTTCGCAAAACGCTAGCAATTATCGCTGGTCGATTGATGGAGTATCCGCTGGAACGGGACCGCTCTTTAGCAATACTTTTAGCGCGCCGGATCAAGTCTTCAATGTGCAATTGGTCGTTGATACCGCTGCCTTTTGCTTTGACTCGACCACCATTGTGATAGAGACCGCTAGTGAACCAGTAGCCAATTTTAGCCTCAATCTAGACGAAGGTTGTGACAATTTGACGGTAGCCTTTAGTGATTTGACAAGTTCGACCAGAGGCTATACGGTTAGCTGGGACTTTGGAGATGGTAGCCCAGTAGAAACCATTAACAATCCGACTCATACGTTCGGCACGGCCGGTATCTATATCATCACTCTCACGGTAACGAATGACTTTGATTGTCAGAATGTCCATCAAGATACGATCACTGTACATCCTCAGCCGATCGTGGATTTGCAGGCCGATACCTTGAGGGGTTGTGTGCCTTTGCTGGTCAATTTTGATGGGACTGCTTCGCAGAACGCGAGTAACTATCGCTGGTCAATTGATGGCGTATTGGCAGGGACGGGGCCGCTCTTTAGCAATACCTTCAGCGCGCCTGACCAAGTCTTCAATGTGCAATTGCTAGTTGATACGGCTGGGTTTTGCTTTGATTCGACCACAATTGTGATCGAAACCGCCAGTGAACCCGTCGCTGATTTCAATATGAATATTGATCAAGGCTGTGATAGTTTGGCTGTAGTATTTAGCGACTTGACGAGTTCGACCAGAGCTTATACGGTTAGCTGGGACTTTGGCGATGGGAGTCCACTTTCGACCGTGAACAATCCGACTCATACGTTCGGCACGGCCGGCATCTATATCGTCAGCCTTACGGTAACGAATGACTTTGGCTGTCAGAGTGTGCATCAAGATACCGTTACGGTCCATCCTCAACCGATAGTCGATTTGCAGGCTGATACCCTGAGGGGTTGTGTGCCATTATTGGTCAATTTTGATGGAGCTGCTTCGCAGAACGTTTCCAACTATTTCTGGACCATTGACGGAGTCTTTGCCAGTAATGCAGCTAATTTCAGTCATACTTTCAATGCGGCGGACCAGACATTCGTGATACAATTGGTGGTTGATACGGCCGGTTTTTGTTTTGACTCGGACAGTATCTCAATCGAAACTGCGAGCGAACCAGTGGCAGATTTTAGCCTCGACCTAGACCAAGGCTGCGACAGTCTGACGGTTGCTTTTAGTGATTTGAGCAGTTCGACTAGATCCTATACGGTAAGCTGGGACTTTGATGATGGTAGTCCATTGGAGACGAGCAATAATCCGACCCATACGTTCGGCACGGCCGGCATCTATGTTGTCAGCCTCACGGTAACCAATGACTTTGGTTGTCAGAGTGTGCATCAAGATACGGTACAGGTTTATCCCACTCCTAGCGCGCTAATCCAGACGGACACGCTCAATGGTTGTGTGCCATTTGTGGTTAATTTTGATGGGGCTGCTTCGCAGAACGCTAGCAATTATAGTTGGGATGTGGCAGGCTTGGCAAATTTTAATAGTGCCAGCTTTAATTATACCTTCCTCGCGCCTGATCAAAGCTTTACGATCACGCTTGTAGTTGATACGGCAGGCTTTTGTTTTGATACGACTGATGTAGTGATCCAAACGGCGAGTGAGCCACAAGCACAAATTGGCAATCTCAGTGGGGATCGTTTCTGCGCTGCTCCGCAAGCAATCAGTTTTGTAGATCAAAGTAGTTCGACAAGCCCCTATTTGAGAGTTTGGGACTTTGGTGATGGCAGCTTTACGGATACGACCAATGCGCCCATTCATACCTATAGCAGTCCCGGAACTTATATCGTCCAGCTCAGTCTAATCAATGATTTTGGTTGTGTGGATACTGCTTTGGATACCATAACGGTCTATCCTCAACCGATTGCCACTATCGATCATGATCCAGTTCAAGGATGTACGCCTCTGACGGTTGACTTTACGAATCTCTCCCAAAACTATAGCAATTCTGCTTGGAACTTTGGCTATCCGGGCGCGAATGATTTTACGAGCAATCCGACTTTCACTTACTTCTTGACGGATACCGTCTTTACAGTGACATTGATTGTGGATACGGCAGGCTTTTGTTTTGATACGGCCAGTGTTACAGTCAGTTTGGCTAGTGAGCCGATCGCGAGCTTTGTACCGAGTAGTGTAGATACCTGCGGTCCGGCTCTGTTTCGATTTAGCAATACTTCTAGCTCGGTTTTACAGCCTTTGGCTTATGTCTGGGACTTTGGACCTTATGGGATCTCGAGTTTAGAAAGTCCTGAGATATTTTTCAGTGATAGTGGCAGTGTAGAGGTGAGTTTGGTCAGTATCAATCCTTTTGGCTGCGCAGATACGGTGAGGCAGACAATCACGGTTTATCCTCAGCCACAGGCCCTTTTTGATGGCGTTCCGCAAAGCGGCTGTGAACCCCTCCTCGTCCAACTTACAGACCTATCGACGGATGCCACAGATTGGAACTGGACGATAGAAAACCAAAGTCCAGCATTTGAGCAAAATCCAGTGCGGACATTCTTGGCGGGAAGCTATGATATCAGTCTCGCGGTGAGTTATATGAATCAGTGTTTTGATACGCTGAGTATCGCCGATTTTGTCAATGTAGATCGTAGCCCAGTGGCAGATTTTGTTTATGAAAATGTTCCTTTTGGGCCAGATCAAAAATCTTCTGGAGAAGTAGAGTTTGTCAGCAAATCCTTTGATGCAGCGAACCTCTTTTGGGATTTGGGTGATGGAGCGACGATGACGGCAGATAGCTTTCGCCATACTTATGTGCTCAATGACTCATTTGAAGTCAGCTTGATTGTCTTCAATGATCTTGGCTGTAGCGATACCATAGCGAGAACAGTTAATCCCAATGCATTTGGCTGCTTACAGGTGCCTAATGCACTGGCACCATTGGCAGGAAGTGGGGATTATAATAAGTTTTGGCCTAAGGGCGTAGGACTACAAGATTATGAAATCGCGATCTATACGATCTGGGGAGAGCGTGTTTGGCATAGCACTTCACTGGTCGATGGTATCCCCAATGAGTGGTGGGATGGGACGATCGAAGGCAAACTCGCGACGGTGGATGTGTTTGTATGGAAAGTACATCGCGCTGTCTTTGATGATGGACGCGAGTGGGATGGTCCCAGAGAGGGAACTGTTACCTTAATACGATAAGTTGTATTTTGCAGTAATGAACGCTCAGCAAGACTACCTCCCTCAGATTACCATAGATTGTGTCATATTTGGCTTCAATGGCGCCCAATTACAGATATTGCTACAGAAGCCTTCGGTCGAACACGCCAAAGGCAAATGGAAACTGCCTGGAGAACATGTACACCTTGCCAAAACTACACAGCAAACCGCTATCGATACGCTGCAGAGTTTGACGGGGATTGAGAATGTCTATTTGGAGCAATTACATACCTTCGATGCAGTGGATCGCTTTCCGCTAGAAAGGCGTTTGACAGTAGCCTACTATGCCTTGATAAAGCCTGAGGAATATGAAATTGTAGTGGGGCCCAAAAGTAGTTCGGTCGCTTGGTTTCCCTTTGACGAAATCCCAAGGTTGCCTTATGACCACAATGAAATTGCCATATTTGCTCGAGAACGTCTCCGCCAGCAAGTGCGAATCAGACCTATTGGGTTTGAGTTGTTGCCAGAGAAATTTAGTCTCGCAGAACTGAAGACATTGTACGAAGTATTGATAGACACCAAGCTGGACAAGTCCAATTTTAGGCGCAAGATATTGCGGATGAATATATTGATCGGTTTGGAGGAGTTTCAGCAAAACAAAAACCATCGTTCAGCACGGCTGTATAAGTTTGATGCTGAGGCCTATGAGGAATTGAGGGAAGAGGGTTATAGTTTTTATTTTTGATGGAGAGGGTTCTGCCTGTGTATCCTTCGAGAGCCTGTGTCCTTCGAGAGTCTCAGGATACACAGGTTCTCGAAAGAGGATGCGGAAGCTCTTAGTTGGATGCTGAGGTTCTCGAAGCATCCCTGCTATTCGCAGAACGCTTTCTTGCGTTCGGCAAGGCCGTAAAAACGGAAATTGTGAAGTAAAAAGAGGAGAATGTAGAAGGCTTAGCCAACTACATTCTCCTTTATATTTTGAGTCTAATTTTACTTAGACGAGAGCTTCTTTGACACGAGCAGCAGCGTCAGCCAAAGTGATGGCTGAAGTTACTTTAAGGCCAGATTCGTCGATGATTTTTGCACCGATTTCAGCATTAGTCCCTTGCAGACGAACGATGATTGGAACCGGAATCTCACCGATGTTTTTGTAAGCTTCAACGACACCGTTTGCCACGCGATCACAACGTACAATACCACCAAAGATATTGACGAGGATAGCTTTTACATTAGGGTCTTTGAGGATGATGCGGAAACCTTTTTCAACAGTTTCTGCATTTGCTCCACCACCTACATCGAGGAAGTTGGCAGGATCACCACCCGAAAGCTTGATCATATCCATAGATGCCATCGCAAGTCCGGCACCATTCACCATACAACCTACATTACCATCCAGTTTGATGTAGTTGAGGTGAAACTCAGACGCTTCTACTTCCAATGGATCTTCTTCGTAGATATCGCGCAAGTCAGCAAATTCTTTGTGGCGATACAAAGCATTGCCATCGATGCTCATTTTGCAATCAACTGCGATCACTTTATCGTCTGAAGTAACCAACATTGGGTTGATCTCCAACATCTCAGCGTCAGTTTTGACGTAAGCGTTGTAGAGTTTGGCGATAAACTTAGTAGCGTTTTTGAAAGCCAAACCGCTCAAGCCCATTTTGTAGGCGATTTTACGGATTTGGAAGCCTTGTAGTCCAACAGAAGGATCGACGTGCTCAGTAACGATGGCGTCAGGATTAGACTCAGCTACTTCTTCGATATCCATACCTCCTTCAGAGGATGCGATGATCACATCTCGTCCAGTATCGCGGTCAAGAGTGATTGAGAGATAATATTCTTTAGGATCATGCTCGCCGGGATAAAAGACATCCTGAGCGATCAAGATTTTACGCACGAGCTTACCTTCAGGTCCAGTTTGGTGAGTAACCAAGGTCATACCGAGGATAGAGTCTGCGACTTCTTTGACTTGGTCTAACGACTTGGCCAGCTTTACGCCACCGCCTTTGCCACGTCCACCTGCGTGGATTTGAGCTTTGACGACAAACCACTTGCCATCAGGACCGTCTTCATACAAGTTTGCAGCAATGTCGTGTGCTTCTTCAAGGCTAGAAGCGGTTTTGCCCTCTTGGATAGGGACACCAAAGGTTTTGATAATTTCTTTGGCTTGATATTCGTGCAGTTTCATGCGGATGGAATATGATTGATTGAATCGAGCGCAAGTTACATGGATACGGACTTTTTTCAAACCCCAAATCGTAATCTCCGGCAGGAAAAATTGTCTCTGTAACAAATCCAAGCGTTCCCGTTAAGGGTGAAACGATAAACTCCTTACGATATGAAATCATTCTTTCTCGCTTTAAGTCTCAGTATCTGCTTTTTAGCAGCATGTAGCGGTCCGAAATATGTAGAGAAATCCGCGCCAGCTTCTGCAAGTTTCCCGACCAAAAATTGGGTCCCAGTTAGCGAAAATCTCTATGCTTATCGCTTTGAGATGGACAATATTGGCTTCAAGGAGTTTTTAGCGGATCAACAGAGTGATTGCAGACCGGACTCTACGGCCTTTTTATCGCTGCGTGGCTTTTATGATCCCTTTGTCGAAAACTACTTTATTCACCCCGCCTTCAACAACTATCCCGTCCTCAATATATCCCACCAATGTGCGCAGGCTTATTGTGATTGGTTGACGGAGCGTTTCCATGAAATGGCAAAACGTCCTTTCAAACAAGTAGTATTTCGTCTCCCCACTGAATCTGAATGGGAAAGTGCTGCCCAAGGCGGCAATGCTGAAGCTGTATTTCCATGGGAAGCTCAAGGGTCTAGTTGGTTATCCTCTCCCCTGCAAGACAAAAAAGGGCGTTATCAGGCTAATTTTTTGAATATCAATCAAATCGCAATCGTATCCATTGATAGCGATAGTAGCTTAAAATTATCGCCAGAGGTCGTACAATTACAAAAAGCAGGACATGATATGTACACCTTTATGGCTCCCGTCAAAAGCTTCAAAGCCAATCCCATCGGCTTATATAATATGGCGGGCAATGTCGCTGAGATGGTCCAAAAGCCGGGCATCAGCAAAGGAGGGAGCTGGTATCAGACGGCTTATCACCTACAGATAAATTCGTCTGATCTATATGAGGGTCCGAGTCCGATGCTTGGTTTTCGACCTTTTATGGAAGTGTTGGAACAGTGAGAGATGAGTAAATGATAGGTCGGTTTAATTAGAAACCGTTCCAAATCATCCAATAATCCTCCTTAATGAGATTTTTGTCGCCTGCAATAACCCTAGCTTTATTCATCGGCTAGACTTAAGCACGACAAAAATCACTTTCATGAAAAACACTTTACTAACGATCGCGATTCTCTTGAGTGGCGCAAACTTGATCGCCCAACTTAGCATTCAGGATACATTGCTTGAGTTTTCGGTTTACGCTGCTCTGCCAGCCAGCGGAGATCGCCCCGTCTGCCTGAGTCAACTCCCAAACGGTAATCTCTGTTATAGTGATCTGGGAGGAAACATCTATGAAATCATCAACGGAGCGAGGCAAGTCCTTTTTACCGATACGGATCATCATCTGCCCTATGTATCGCATATGGAGGCAAAAGGAGACAAAATGTATCTCTGCGGCTCTGTCATCCAGGCGGGAGATTCGGTGATGCTTGGTTTTGTGATGCGAGGCGACCTAAATACAGGCGTATGGGACACTTTGGCGATTTCGGAGCCTTACTACATTGGGCTATCATTTAACGATCACCGCTTTAGCTCCTTATTGATCAGTCAAGATGAAGAGCACGTATATGTGCATTGTGGTTCTCGTACCAATTCGGGTGAGATTCAGGAGTTGCCCGGCATTGCCGGAACGCTTGGTTTAAGATGGGAAGCGATTCGGGGGAAACTATTCAAATTGCCTACCGATCAGAGTGAGACGATTTACATCCCCAATGATAGTACTCTCTTAGCCGCGAGTCCTTATGTGCATGTAGAAGGTTTGCGCCATCTTTTTGCGATGGCTTGGGGTACGGATAGCCTTTTGTATGGAGGTTCAAATTCTGATAGGCGTGATGCTCCCGAAGGTTTTTATCGTCTAGATGCAGGAGAGCATTATGGTTATCCTTGGTGGATTGGAGGCTCATTGAATCCACTACAATTTGCTAGTTATGATCCTAATACAGACTTACTGCTACCGAGTGGCGCCAACAATCAGGGATACTATGATACCGACCCTAACTTTCCGGCGATGCCTACAGGTATCAATTATATCCAACCCTATCACAACATAGGCCCAGATGCAGACTTATACCGCGATCCCCAAACGGGCGTGATCAAAGATGCCTCTGATGAAGATACCACCCTTACTTCCTTTAGTGGCCATCGTAGCCCAGTAGGACTGATCTTTGATCAAGCAGAGCGATTGGCTTACCATCTCAAGGGGGCCGGTTTTATGGTTTCGTACTCCAATAATAGTAGACTTCTCAATGACGATGGGCATGACTTAGTGCAGATTGATATGCTCGATGGCGATACAATCAGTGTGCATCAATTGATTTCAGGCTTTCGGGCGCCGATAGACGTGATGATCAAAGACAGTCTTTTGTATGTACTTGATATGGGTAATTCAAATCGCAGCCAACGCGCTATTTATCAGATCAATATCAAAGACTCCACTCAAATCAACACCACTAATATTGAAGATGATTTTGCAGTGGGCAGTAAACTTAGCTTCATTCCCAATCCGAGTCGTGGCTTAGTAAAGATCGTTTTATCAGAAAGTACCGCCATGATAGAGCGAGTACAGCTTTATGATCTAACGGGCAAAGCCTATGCGATCTCTCTTGACTACAATCAAATATTGGACTTGAGCAGTTTTCCGGCGCAAGTCTATCTAGTTGAAGTATTACTGTCAGATGGAACTAGACTAATCGAAAAACTAAAAAAAGAATAAGGCAGCAAGCCTACGATCTCTATTGAGATTGATCATGAAGCACATTGGCTTCTTTGTTTTGCTATTGACCTTCGGTCTAAGGCTCAGTTGGAGTTGAGCAAATCCTATGACCAAGCGGAGCTTAGGTTTTATACTGCTTTGGGCCAATTCTTGGAACGCTTCTACCTTTCTCATCCGGCGACATCCTCTCTGCCTTTTGATTTAGCTCTCAATTATTTCGCGATGGGTTTATATGTTTACATTTTGACGGTAGAAAATCAGACGATCCAAGGAAAGTTTGTGAAGTGGTGATACACACATAATAGATCCTTCCACACGTATGCACATTAAGCATTTGTATAGTCCGATTGTGTTTTCATTTTAATTGGAAACACCACTTGATTATGAAAACATTCATTGGGCTTAGTCTCTGCTTATTATGTCTCAGTTGCGCTGGCTCAAAGACAATGGCTCTGCTCAAACAAGGCCAGACTCAAGCGGAAGCTTTCTACAATGAGATACCTTTTCAGTACGTCAACGATCATATTTTTATCAAAGTGGAGATAGAAGGTCGAGCTTACAATTTTTTGTTTGACACTGGCTTTCCCATTTCATTCATTGATGATGATTTAATCCCTCTGGTAGATTATGATCCGGTACTCAAAACAAAGATTAGCGGTAGTTCTTTTAAGAAACATACTGCGGAATTTGGCAGCCTATCCAAAATCACAATCGATAAAATTGACTTTCTGGATATTGGAGTCGGTGCAGAGGATCTGAAATATATCAATGATGATTATATCTGCGAAAATCCGGTACATGGAGTGATTGGGGCTAATTTGTTGCGCAATGCAAAATGGCAGATTGATTATCAAAAACAGCTCATTCGTTTTACAAATGACTTAAGCAAGCTAAATATTGATCAAGAAGCCATCGTACTCGATATGACCCCAAGACAACAAGGCTATGGGTATTGCACCCTGAGCCTAAACCTAGATGGTATCGAAAAAGACTTTGTTTTTGACACCGGATCAGCGGGCAGTTTCACGAGTGGATTGGATTTTTGGAAGGAGGTAGAAACCTTAGAACCCGATTATATCACGAGCTTTTATGGCAATGAACTTGCAGGCAAAACGCTCTATCCCAAATACTCGATCCTGATTAATGAGATAAAAATAGGAGACCTGGCGATCAATAATGCTCTCTTATCTCTCGAAAAAGGAGTAAGTTCATTGATAGGCAACAATTTTTTGAAGCACTATCTGGTCAGCATAGATTGGGATCATAACCAATTATACTTAAGCCCTATCTCCTCTCCGCAAGCTTTAGTTTTAACAGGATTTGAGTTGATTTTGCAGCCGCAATATGATAGCAACAAAATTATCGTGGGAGCCAAGCGTTCTGGCACAGATTACAATGAGATACCGCTCGGCACACAAGTCCTATCGATCAATGATGAGGATGTCTCAACTTACAGTCAAGCTCAATTATGTCAATTTTGGAGAGACCAATGGCCTTCAATCACTTCTAATGATCAAATCACCATAAAGGTAGCAGGCGTAGACGAAGCATTAAAGCTGACAAAAAAACAACTCTTGCCTAAATAAGTCGCGAATTAATATTCAGTAATACCAAATACAGATCAGCTCCAAGTGTAAGGATATCTTGGATCACTTTTTCGTTTTTGCCCTGCGTGGAACGCATCGTCCCAACGGCAGTATGCCCAGCTGCTATCAGGTTTCGTGTCGCCAAAAGCGCCACTTAAACCAGTGATTAATACTTAATCACTCATCTTAATTTGTATTGAAGATTATTGTTGATCGAACAATACAAATATGAACTTATACAGAGGCAAGATTAGCACAGATTGAGGAAAGGTCAACACCTTTTGAAGGTGCATAAAAAATTGTGGTATCAAATAATTCCAGAGTCAATACGGAAATATTTTCCACTTATAAGGCTTCTTATTCCTTTTTATTGCGTTAATAAATATTGTTAGCCATTCCGTCACAAATCACCTGACAATGAACACCTTAAGTGTTAAAAACAAGGATAGGGGAATCATTAGGCTAAACGAGATTAAAAACACACTCATACAAAATTATTCTGCGCTTAGGATTTTCCGTTAGCCTTGAATTTCGACAGCGGCAAATTTCCTAGCCATATTCTGATTACTACCACACTTAAAACCCAAAATCATGAGATTTGAAAATCTTAAGTATTTCCTTTTTGCCTTAAGTATAAGCTTTTTACTTTCCTGCGAAGAAGAAATACCCGAACCAGTGTTAAGCAGCGCTAAAGTAATTTCGAGTTTTAGCATTTCAGGCGAAAACGCAAGTATTAACGAGTCCGACAAGACGATTTCCCTTACAATCATAGCAGATGATTTTACAGCCCTTGTCCCAACAATAGCAATTTCAGACAAGGCTAGCGTTTCGCCGGCATCAGAAATTGCTCAAGATTTTACAAATCCGGTAAGCTATACTGTGACTGCAGAAGATGGAAGCACTACAACTTATAGTGCAACTGTTATTAATGGCATAGTCTCTTTTAGCCATAATGCAAAGAACTATGAGATTGTAAAAGAGAGTAAAAACTGGGTGGATGCTGCTGCTTTTGCGGTTGAGCGTGGTGGAATCTTGGCAGAGATAGATGATTTGGATGAACAGAATGCAATTTTTGCCGCATTAGAGAACGCTTCTATTACTCCTAGTAAAACGGTTTCGCCAGATGGCGGAGGAGCTTCTTATGTTTGGATTGGTGGTAATGATTTAGCCACAGAAGGAAATTGGATTTGGGATGGCAACAATGATCTAACGGGTGCTCAGTTTTGGATGGGCACACAATCTGGCTCAGTCGTAAATGATCTTTTTAATAATTGGGGAGATGAACCCGATGACTTTGGTGCAGGGCAAGATGCTCTTGGATTGGCAATTACTGATTGGCCATTAGGGGTAGCAGGTCAATGGAATGATCTAGAGCATACCAACAAATTATACTCTGTGATTGAACTGGATTAGGCTTCTGAGCAAAATATTCTCCTTACTAAAAGCCTATATATAATCCTCCCCCACCCGATAAATGTTCGGAAGGGGGAGGATTTTGAATTTTTAAAGAATAGCAGAATCAATAATACACTTTTCGTAAAAGCACAACAAACGCCATTTAAACACGCTCTAAGTATTTCGGCCTAATACTGTACGTTGAACTGCGAAGGAAACTGATCAGGAATTTCATCATTTTTTTCGTCGAGATTTTGTCGCAAATCAATTTCTATCCCTCTGGCGATAGTAGAAATCGGTACATCATTCGAAGTACCTTCAAAAGGATTTTCGCCTGTACGACCGATGCGTTCCATAGTATGGAAAATCCAAGCCACCATCGCATAAAATGGGATACTAAGCCAAACAAATAGATCCCCAACAACAGGATAAGTATCGATAAACTCTTTGCCGATGTCCGCAAATTGAGGTACTAATGCCAAAGGAAGCAAAAGCACAAAAATCCACATAAAAAAGTGATTGAGAGTCGCAAATTGCCTTGGATAGGGAAAATTCTTGATCCGTTCGCTCTTACCTTGCAGATTAAACAACTCCTCTAATACCCCCTCTAACTCTAAAAACGAAAACTCCCAGATGATACCAGATTCCTTTAGTTTTCTGAGATGATGAGACTGTTCATATAGGATAGCAGTCTGCTTATTATTGCGGCTCATAATCTTTGTAAAATCTTCTGGAGACAGATAATCCTTTAGATCATCTTCCAATCCAGTAAGCCTCTCTGGTGGCGGGAATCCCCAATCACTATTTGCACGATTTGAATGATAAGTCTCCCATGGTTTGGTAACTCGCATTGCGTGGCGCAAAGCTGTCATCCAAGCGATATGGCGATAAGTAATCGTCTTGACCTCACTTCTTAATTCGGCCTCCGACATCGGATTTTGCGTATGCTCATTGGTCAACATATCCTGCAAAAACATGCCAAAGGTTCTTGAAGTATTGACGATCCCGCCCCAAATTTTTCGAGCTTCCCAAATCCTGCCGTATGCCGCATTATTTTGAAAACCAATCACAAAGGCAACTGCAGTACCAATCAAAGCCAAAGGCGTCCATGGTATTTTGAGCCATTCTAAATCGAAAAAGTAGTACATGGATACCCAAACGATACCAATACCCAAAAACAATAGGGTTTCGTATCGAGTCCATAAAGCCATATCAATGGCTCGGTAAGTTTTTCTTGTATACATAGTTTAGCGTTGAGAGAGCATGCTCCTATATTGATTAGCTCGATAGTCAAAGTCGGCAAATGAAGAGTCACCGATTAACACAAATAGAGTTTAAGCTAACATATTTTCCAGAAGAGTAGACGGATTTGCTCCTCCATTACTTTATATCTGAATCAAAAGCGCCCTTTATTTGCTCTAGCCCAACCCATTCGTGTTCAATATTTTTCATCAATAAGGCATTGTCAAACTTGACTGATCCTTGTGGGAATATACTTTGATCTTCGAAGAAACTCGATTTGACGCTTTCGACTTCAAGTAAGGATACTTCCCAAGTATAAGTTTCTAGTTTGAGGCCATCAAAACCCGTTCTATTAGGCGAATACCCGACTGATCCATCCTCAAAAAAGTCAGAAACGCATTGCAGGTTTTCAAATGCACTTTCACGATTCCATTCGGTGGATTCCTTGGCTACTATCGACAAAGAGGTTTGATCATCGCTCACAAAACTCACCGCATAATTACCGTCAGATTCATCTATCGTAAATTCAGCCAAATGATGTACGCCTGGAAATACCGTGCCTCCAGCTAATGAATTTAATCTTGAAGAAGTATCCCTTCTTGGAATATAAACGCCTTCTTTTTCCTTCCCGTTTTCAGTCCATTCGACTGCGATTCGATGGGCACCATTTTCAGATGAAATGCCTATTAAACCAGGTAAACCCTTCGGCCTAACTTGTTTCAATCTAATCAGACATATTCCTGCGATCCCTTTGCCATTTACCAGTTTAGGTCGAAAGGGTTTGGGCAGATAATTTTCCAAAGCTTCCTGTTCGACTTGATAATTGATCAATATTCTCCGATCGATGATGCCTCTTATTTTAGGTATTTTCATTCCTACATTTTTTTTGATTCCATTCCGGCTAATTCACACCATCGTTCAGATTCAGCAAATATTTTGATTAATTCATTTCTCTCTAGCAGTAATTTTCTCAAATAATCCCCCAGCACCCATTTTTCCGCCAATTTGCCCAATCTCCCCAAAGGAGCTTCAAATACCAGTAGGTCTTTCATTAGGCAATTTTCTCCTTTTGCCTCGAAAAAATGCTCATGCCTAAATGATTTAAAGATGCCTTTGCTCATCTGATCTTGAAAGTAAACAGGAGTATCAAAATCCGTGATTTCCACCGTCATTTTTTGCATCACCCCAAAGTGTCTTGCCTTCCAGGTAACGCTTTCACCTAAACCAATCAGGCCGCTCATTTTTCCAGCAATCGCTTCTTCTTCTGTTTTTGCTGTACTGAGTTTATGCAGATCGATGCTACGAGAAAGATCAAAACATCTTTCTACTGGAGCATGAATCAGGGTTTCTAAATGAAGGGTTTTCATACGGATGTTTCAATCAAACTGAAAGCGCCAAGGCATTGCCAAACTGAAAGCTCCAAGGCAATGCCTTGGAGCCAGTTAAAATATTTCAAATTATATCTCCAGTTTTAAACTATTATGATTCGGATTAGGCGCACTATTGCGTTTTCGGGTCTTATACAAAACGACCAGATTGAGGATATGCACCACGCCCAAGATCACAAACAGCAGGCCTAACTTATAACTCAACTTCTCCACCATATGCTCAACTGTGCGGATATTTTGGCCACTATACATACTCAAAGAAACATAACCCACATTGAGCAGATAAAAACCTGTCAGCAAAAGACGATTGATACTATCTGCCAGTTTTTCATTGCCATTGAAGATATCCACTAAAAATGGACGACCATTGCTAAACAAACTACGTCCCACCAAAAAAGTCAAGACAAAAGCAAGGCCCAAGTAGATCAGATATGTGAGGAGAGTATAAGTCATTTCAGTAGTGTTAAATGGTAAGATATACTATCTTTCATTATATACTGAAAGTTCAGAATAAAGTTACATCCTCTTTTATTTTTATTGCCAAGGATAATTTTTATCGATCTCTTCCGCACTCAAGGGTCCCCAATGACCAAGGTAAAATGTCTTAAACCCTTCATCTAATAATACTCGAATTTGCTTATCCACTTGGGGGCGGTCTTCATGGAAAAAGTGCAATTTGGCTTGCTTCTCCGCCAGCATACCTCCTCTTAGTAGATCCCCCACAAAAACTTCCCCACTCGCCAATTTGATAGCCAAAGAGCCTGGCGTATGTCCCGGCAAAGCAATCACTTCACCCGCTATGCCATAAGGCGCGAGATCCCAGCGTTCGCCAAGGGCTAAACTATGATCGGCCACATATGGAGGAAATGGATAGTTGACAAAATTTCCCAAAACACGCCCGATAAAGCTTTGCACCTCAAACTCTCCATTATCTCCCCGCGCCATCATCTCCTCATCCCCTTTACCTCCCAGCACCGGAATTTGGTAGTTTTCCTGAAAGTAAGCAGTCCCACCACCATGGTCCCCATGTCCATGAGTCAAGACAATGAGAGCGAGGTCTTTAGGCGTCAATCCCAATTTTGCTAGCCCCTTCTCGATTTTGTCAGTTCCCTTGGGCGTCCCTGCATCAATGAGGATATTCTTCGTTCCGCGCAGGAGGTAAACATTACTGCCTCCTACCTCGATGAGATCTATTTTAGTGTTCGGAGTCTCGCTTCGCGGAACGCTTATACTCGTCCCTATAATCAATAAAAAACTTAGGATATATTCCATGCTCTTTGTTCAAAAATCGCAGACACGATCGCAGCAGGCAATGCCAAAGCAGCAAACAACCAGCCACCATCTCCAATCACCAAATGCGCCGCTAAGGCTAATGAAGTATCGATGATAAAGCCAGCGTAAGCCCACTCCTTGAGGCGGTTTGACTTACGTGTCCACACGGCCACTAGGCCCAGTATTTTCAATGTTCCCAAAGGATAAACCAGATAAGTCGGGTAAGCCAGATTTTCAAATATGCCCGCCATCGCATCATGATTGAAAAAGTACATGCTAGCTGAAAACAGCATGATGATCGTGAGCAAAGCCGTCGAGGCCCAATAGATGATTTTGTTCGTGTTCATACCGCAATTTACTGTAGGTGTGGTTTGCAAACCACACCTACTCACGATTTGCAAACCACACCTACGCCAATTTTGGCGACAACCATTGATACAATACCGGCACCATCAAGAGGCTCAATACCGTCGAAGAAATCATCCCACCAATGATTGTCCAGCCCAATGGCGACCATAAAGCACTATTGGTCAGTGTCAAAGGCAATAAGCCAAAGATCGTCGTCAGCGTGGTCAGCAAGATTGGAGTGAACCTAGTTTCGCTGGCTTTGATGATCGCTTCGCGCAACGCCATGCCTTGTCGCCTGAGCTGATTGGTATAATCTACAAGGATAATCGAAGTATTGACCACAATCCCCACTAGCGAAGTGAAGCCTACAAAGGCCATAAACGAAAAGCTATAACCAGACAAAAAGAGCGCTAAGATCGAACCGCCAAAAGCCAGCGGTATGGCCGAAAAGACAATAAAAGGCTGCATAAAGGATCGAAATTGCAAGATCAAAACTGCAAAAATCCCCAAGAGCGCTACAATCAACATCTGCCCCAAATCTCCAAAGGAATCTTGCTGGGTTTCGTACTCCCCACCAATATAGAAAGCATAGCCTTTTGGTAATTCAATCTCGGCCAAGCGTTCGATAATATCGACCGTAACCTCAGTCGTATTATAGCCCTCGGCCACATCAGCGGTAACTACTGCCGTACGCTGAAAGTTATAATGATTCATCTTGGCAGGTCCCGGCTCAAAGTGCAAGCTCGCCAATTGCCGTAAGGGTATTTGTGCACCCGTTACCGCAGGGACATAGACACGGTCAAAAGCCGAAATCTCTTTGCCTGTGGCGACTGGCATCCGTAGCACCATATCGTATTCCTCTCCGTTTTCTTGAGACATAGTCCCGATTTTGGTTCCGGTCAGCGCCGTGCGAACGGCCAAATCAATATCAGTCAACTGTACGCCCAGCATCCCTGCTTTTTCACGGTTTACGGCTACTTTCAGATCTGTTTTAGGAACACGGAGCGGGTTTTCGACATTGTCAGTTCCGGTCGTATTGGCGATGAGGGTCTCTAATTCCAGAGCAATATCACCTAGGACTTTGGTCTCAGGGCCAAGGATTTTGATTTCAACCGGAGCGGCATAAGGAGGGCCGTTTTTAAATTCATCTACCGTAATTCTAGCTCCGGGATATGCTTTAAACTCCTCCCGCAATTGAGCGAGGAAGGCGTTCATCTTGCCACGGTTCCATTCATTGAGATTGACCAATAGTTGCGCATGGCGCTGATTAAAACGCTCTGGAATGACATTGTAATAGATACGAGGATTGCCATGCCCAACATTGGTCGTATAGTCTTGTACTAGCGGCATCGTATCTAAGATACTTTCGACCCAGAGAGCGGCTTCATCAGTAGTTTCAAGATTTGAACCCTGTGAACTAAAAATATCCACCATCACGATCGGCTTATCTGCTGCGGGGAAGAAACTCACCCCCACTAGCGGAAATAGCGCGACACTCCCCACCAAAGAGGCTATCGCTAAGCCTAGCACCAACCAAGGACGACGCAGCGAGAAGTTGAGAGCAGGTCGATAGCCTCTTTCAATCACAACTTTCATCCCCTTTTCGACACGAGAGAGGGAAGCGTTCGGCGCAGGCAGCTTGAGCCACTTACTCGCCAAAAGAGGCGTAAAAGCAAGCGCTAAGACCAATGAAGCTAACAAACTAAAAATCACGATCAAGGGGAGCGACTGGATAAACTCTCCGGTGCCTCCTCCCAATTGAGTCATCGGGAAGAAGGACAAGAGCGTTGTAGCCGTAGCACTCACCAAAGCCCAACCTACTTCTGAGGTTCCCTTGATAGCGGCATCTTTGAGTCCCGCTCCCTCCTTGAGGTAACGATTGATATTTTCAATCACGACGATACCATTATCGACCAATAGGCCGAGTGCGATCACCAAACCGGCAATCGAAATCTGCTGCAAAGCAAAACCACTCAGGTCTAGCATATAGATCGCCGCAATGATCGAAGTCGGGATCACCGTACTGACAATCAAAGCGTTGCGAAAGCCTAAAAAGAGAAAAATCACCACTCCCACTAAAGCAATTCCCTGCAAGAGATTGCCAAAGAAATCGTTGATCCGTGCCTCGACCGCAGGAGCTTGAGCGAAGACCGTTTCCATACTTACATGAGCCGGAAGTTCTGTTTCAAATTCAGCTAAGGTCGCTTGTATTTCTTCATTGACTTGCAGGATATTTTCTCCCGCTTTTTGAGTGATCGAGAGAAAAACCGCCTTTTTTCCCTGAAAACGTCCCAAATACTGTTCATCCTGATAGGCCATATACACCCGAGCAATATCTCGCAGATGCACAATATTGCCTTGCGAACCCGCAATCACAGTATTGCCTAATTGACGAGGTGCATCGTAACCACCAGAAGTTTTGATGGCAAAACTATAGTCTCCAGCATTGAGTTCCCCAGCGGGAATATTGGCATGATTGGCTTGTAGGATACCCATCACTTGCTTGAGCGGGATTTTTAATTGTGCCATCTTCTCAAGGTCCACCGCAATGCGAACTTCTTGCTCCGGATAAGCTTCGATCTCAACATCTCGGACCCCTTGTACTTGATCGAGACGATCTTCGAGCTTTTCCGCTTGTCTTTGCAATTCGCTATAAGAGGCCGTGGGAGAGACAAATGCGCTTTGCAATATCTTCACTTCCTGAGGACTAATCTTGGTAACTTCCAGCGTCAATAGTCCTTCCGGTAATTCTTGCTCTACCGAAGTTACTTGGGCGACGATTTCATCATACTTATCATCGACATCAACTTCAAATTCAGCATCCACTTGGATCAGCATGATCCCGTCTTCGATGCGGGTTCTCACGTCGGTAACATCTTCGACCTCTTTGAGAGCATCCTCGATCGGGTCCACGACCAACTCTTCCATATCCTTGGGACTAGTGCCGGGATATACCGCTAAAACCGTATAGGAGGGGAATTTGAGTTGAGGGTCCTCAGAACGAGGCATATTGAAATACGAAATCAGTCCAGTACTGAGGGCCATAAAGACTAGGACCACAACAAACTGATAATTTTCGATTGCTAGTTTTGGCAGTCGCATTTTGGTAGGATTTAGCGATTTGTACTTAATGCGTCGGTAGGTTCAACAGGCTTCGGTTCCGCAATAGTGATGGCCTGCATCGGACGTAGATATTTGGCGCCGCGAGTGATCACTTCTGTTGGTTCTCCCCATTCGGTGGCTGTCACGCTCAAATAATCGTCATGGACCACATAGTTTTTGATTGTATGCAATCGGACACTCTTGCCGTCTTCGCTTGGCACATAAAAGGCCGCGTATTCGGGTCCGGCCTCTACCAATGCTCCTAAGGGTATTTGTCGTTGTTCCTGACTTTGGGAAGGAAAGATTTGCACACTCGCGATGAAGCCATTTTTAAGCGCGGCGGGTATCTTATCAAGGGCCAGTTCTACTTCATAAGTACCACTCATCTGATCAGCTCCGGCGGCGATTTCGTTTACCCTAGCCGGGAACGCTTGGTCGGGCCAGACGTCAAAAGAGACCTCTGCTTTATCACCTTTTTGCAGCTGTACAACATCCTTATCCGCTAATCCTACTTTGATGATTTGGGTGCCTTGGCTCGAAGCAAGGAAGAGGATAGGCGTACCGGGGCCAACGAGTTCTCCTTGCTCCGCAAAACGCTTGAGCACTTTGCCACTAGTAGGTGCGTAAATCACCGCATGCTGCTGATTGAAACGAGCGATATCAAGATTGGCAGCAGCTACTGCCTTAGCCGTGGTTAAATCTTGCACATTTTCGAGAGTAGCTACTGAGTCAGCGTAGAGTGATTGCACTCGGACGAGGTCGCGTTCCGCTTTGCGGAGAGCCTCTTTAGCTTGCAGCACTTGGGCATCAATCTCGGTGGCGTCGAGCCGAGCTAACACTTGACCTTTACGCACATTGCGTCCCGCTTCAGTGTAGATGCCTTTGACAATTCCTCCAATCTTGAAGGAAAGGCGTACTTCTTCTTGCGCAGCCAAGCGACCAGTACCGATGATGGCTTCGGCTTGAGTCTTAGTTTTGACTTTGGCCGTACGCACGATGATTGGTTCTGCGGCTTTATTGCTGGCCTCTGCTGGAGCTTGCGATTCTCCACAAGCAAGCAATACTGTAAGGAGGATTAAAAAGGGTATATATTTCATTTTTCCAGATTTTTGAGGTATAGTTCTCCCCTAACCCCTCTTGATGGGGGGGGAACGGAGAGCAGTATTTTTGACTTATATTTTAGCGGTTAGGACCCAGTCGCGTATTCTAGTTCGGCTACTTTGGAGAGCCAATCATAAGTTGCGATGGTCAAACTAAGTTTTGCGGTGGTGTATTGGGTACGGGTATCGAGCAAGGCCAAAAGAGAGGCTTGGTCTTGGGCATATTTTTTCTGAGTGATCCGAAAAGCTTG
>JBGCFA010000152.1:0-7161 GCA_045106675.1 Bacteroidia bacterium | reverse complement strand
GGAATCGGCCATATCAATGCTGCGGGCTCGGTGATGCACTTTGCCTTATCCAATAACTTTGATGCGCGAACGCTTGATCCGACGCGAGATGTTGCAGCAGGGGTAGAAGTGATTGATGACAGTAAACCGATGGCGACTTGTACTGGGGCAGTAACCGGAACGACGGATTTTCCATGTGTGCTACCCGTATCTACCAGCATTGAGCTAAGGCATGAAGGTCGTCGTAATTTGTTGACTTGGATGCTGCCCGATCCCAGCGTTTGGCAAGGCCAGGAGCTAGAAAAATATGATGATGATAGTCAGCAATATATGAAGCTTGACGGCCTCCCTTTGGGGAACGCTTGTAAGGCTGATTGTGAGTTTGAAATTGCGGATTTTTGGCTCAAAGGTGATCGCAGCCAATACCGCTTGGCTTTGACTGATCTCAATGGGCAAATTCAATATAGCGATGCAGTGGAGGTTTCTCATCCTCATCTAGCCAAAGGACTGAGTTGGACATATGAGCGTTCTGCGAAGCAACTGATCTGCTTTCTAAGCTTCGAAGAAAGCCCTCAGATAAAAATCCAACTGATTGATCTACAAGGACAGAAATTGGCCGTAGACTTTGAACGTAATGGAGTAGGGCAGTGGCTGGCGAATACACATCAGTTGAGTAGTGGGGTTTATCTCCTAAAGCTTATCGATCCTGTCTCTAAGATCCAGATGGTGGAGAAAATTCATATTCTACATTAGGACGCTTTTCTAGACGCACTGCGTTTTAAAAACGCAGTGCGTCTGAAAATTATCCATTTCCCATCATTTTTCCGAGCTTATCTAAGTTGACGGTCTTTATGATTTAGTAAGCGGTATTTAAGTCTGCGGAACAATCTCAACCCCTCGACGGTTAAATAGTAGAAATCTGTCTATACTTATGAATATCAATATCCGTACGGCTGTCCAAGGAAATTATAAAGAGCTACTCAAGAAATTTGATCGAAGCCTCTTTGAAGATCTTACTCCTCCGGGAGCGAAAGTCGAGTTGGTGCGCTTTGATGGCTCTCACAAAGGAGATACTGTTCACCTCCGGATGACGCTGCTCGGATTTATTAAGCAAGATTGGATCAGTGAGATCACCCAAGAAGGAGCAACGGATAGGCGGGCTTGGTTTACGGACGAAGGGGTAAAGCTTCCCTTCTTTCTGGGTAGATGGAAGCACAATCACATCATCGAAAATCATGGAGACCATGCGGTGATCGTTGATGATATTCATTTCAATAGTCCGAGTTTGTTGCTCGATCCTTTTTTGTGGCCAGTATTATACCTCCAATTTGCGTTTCGTCGGCCTGTTTATCGCCGCATATTTGGCAAGTTTGTCCCTAAATAAGAGCTGCCGGCAAGAGATGCCAGCAGCGGGGAAGGTGAATGCATGATTGTGATGTTGCTGTATCAAAAACGCAAAAAATATTGTGTAACAACTAGCTCTATTTAATATGCGTAGCTAGATTTTGAATATACGTGACGAAAAAAGAGCCCAAACCTATTGGTGAGGACTCTTAATCTTTTTACTCCTTCGGAGAACGCTAGGCTGCTGCCTCTAGAATTTTTTTCAGTTGTGCCATTGAATTAGCCACGAGGTCTACAAAGCGAGGCTTCAAAAATTGCTCTTCCATATTGAAAAAGCTACCTGGTTCAAATTGGTACAAAAATTCTACCTCTGTACTTTCCTCGTCCTTAGAACGTAGTAAAATATGTACGGCAGAAGGTACAGGACCCGTAACAGTTTTGTATTTGATTTCCTTTTCAGGAACAAAGGTAACTACTTGATTAGTCGATTCGATTTTGCGACCAAGAAGGATAGTTTTGGTGAATAACTCCGTCCCTTCCTCCATTTTCTTGTTTTTCGATAGCACTTTGCTATCCTTATATAGCTTTGTAAACTTCTTGTGGCTATTGAAATTGCTCAGATACTTGAATACCTTTTTAACAGGTTTTTTGATGAGCACTTTATCTTTTATATCCATATCTAAATTATAATACCTTTAGTCTCTTCTTATTTTTTTTTATTATCAATAAGAAATATTAATAATCCTAGTTCTTATATACTAAATTTTTGCTTAAGTGTTTAGTTTTTTGTAAGGGATTAGGCGCGCAATGTACTGAAAATGATCGCCTTCTTCCAAAAGTTCCACACGATAAGCTGCTTGTTTTGCAATTTCGCTCAACTTGGCAAAGTCAATAAATAGCCAATTGAAGCGCGTGCTGCGCGATTCTTTATAGGCCATTTGGTATTCTACGATGCCATAATATTGTTTTCGTAAGAGTAATTCTATGGCTTTATCATTGTGGTTAAATAAGTAAGCTATATCCGAAGAATCTAGCAAAATTTGTCCTCCTTCAACCAAGAGTTTACGAGCATGATGGAGAAAATGAAGCAATCCATTGAGGTCTCCGACTAGTCCAATCCCATTCATTAGCATCAAAAGCGTATCAAAACCGCCTTCCTCATAGTCCCAGATACTGCCGTGAATCGCTTGGTAAACTCCTCGCACATTCATCACTTGTACCGCACCAGGCGATATATCCATCGCCACTACCTCATGACCTCGAGCTTGTAATGCCAACGCATGACTGCCTGCTCCTGCTCCCACATCTAAAACGCGGCCTTCACATTCGTCCAAAGCACGCTGTTCCCAAGCGGGCATACTAGCACTGTTTCTAAACAAATATTTTGCTGCAATGATGTCCTCATCCGCTATTTTTGAAAAAACGCGTACTTCTGCATTGAGCTCGCCATGGTAGTAATCCAACATGGCCTGGCCCATAGGATCTTGTGCCGGCTCCGTAATCATGGGCGGGAAATAACAACCTAAATCCAAGATTTCCAACCATTTAGTGTCAGTTTACTCCCCAAGCACCTCTCTGGCTAGTGCCTTTTGCGCATTTTGAGCCTGCACATGAGTATAGTTGCCCCCACCTTTACGGGCTAGTGGGAGTAGTCTGGCTCTGGCTTCGGCTTCGTTTTTACCCATATAGAGAGCGGTCAGATGAATATCTTCTTGAGCCCCTGATTGTGCCATTTGCAGCATTTGAGATTGGAGGGGAAATCCTCCGTCTGAAACTAAGACGATACGGTTGTTGCCACCAGTGATATAGTTGGTTTGAGCAAGTCGATAAGCCTTGGCGAGTCCTTGCTGGATATTGGTCTTGCCTTCGGCCGTTAAAGTCTGGATTGCATGGCTCAATATTGCTTTTTCAGTTGGCGAAACCGCTTCTAGATGAACCTTGGTCTCTCCAGAGTATGACACTAAACTGATCTTATCTTGAGGTCTTAGATTGCTAACCAGGTATAAAAAACTACGCTGGAAAAGCGGAAACTTATCAAGTTGTTGCATGGAACCCGATACGTCTACCAAAAATATCAGATGGACGGGCGCGATTTCTTCGGGGATATCTAATTTAGACCCACTTGCGGAGCGAGCTGTCCTTACGACCCGGAAAGTATGGGGCTCTCCCATCGCTCGTAGTAAAGGCAATTCGTGAAGACTCAAAAATCGGTTGAATTGTTGTATCAGACTTTCTCCATTACGGCTAAATTTATTGACTAAATACTGGTTGTAGTAATAGTACTCTTTCCCTTGATCTCGAAAAAAAGGATCGATGGACGCTTTGTCCAGATACGTTTCTGTCAGTTGGATTAAGGCCCTGCTTTGTGTTAAAATGGCTTCAAATCGTTTGCTCGGATCATGCTCGCTACCCGGTCGTGCACTAAGTGCTGGGATTAAAGCAGTTTTTCGCTTCGCGGAACGCTCAACTATGGCTTTTAGCTCGATCAAGTTTTTGCGAACACTTCCTTCATCATTGTTAACGAGTGCTTGAAGCAATGTACGAGAGGAAGAGATTTGAGTATGGAGTTCTTGCACCGCAAATAAAAAAGGATCATTTGGTTCCATCAAACTCTGCCTCGCGTTTTCTTGACTTATTGCCGTTTCAAATTGGCGGTGCACGATGCTGTATCGCGCAAAAACATCAGCCATATTTTCAAGTAGACTATAGACCTTTTTGCCCTCTGCATCGTTCAAATAAGCTTTTGCCTTAAAGTATTGATCCAGAGCTTGCATGCCTTTTTTATGATCTACTCTGATAGTAGTCAATAATCTATGCTCAGTGGTAAACGCTGGAGGTATTTGAGATAAGTCTTCTATTGCGGGCATTGCCAAAAACACAGAGTGCCATATAGGAATCACCTTTGCCTCTGACTTGAAATAGCTATTGAGATTACGATTGAGTTCAGTCAAATCTTTATAGGAAAGCCAAAATGTTTCCAAATGCTGATTGACATAATCGACGGTCGTATTTAGGCTGGCATATGAATCTGATTTTGCCTGAATATTATTCCATCCGATGAGGCAGGAAAGTAAAATAACTAGATATAGATTTCTGTACATATCCGACAATTGGTTTATTGGCAATATCCGTATAGTACGATAAATTAAAATATCTAAAGTATTCAACATATTACATTCTCCCTGCTAATTATTACCTTTGCCCATGGCAGGAAAAGTTTTTATCGTATCAGCGCCTAGTGGTGCTGGCAAGAGTACTCTCGTCAAGGCTATGTTGAGCCAGTTTGATAATTTTGTTTTTTCCATTTCTGCTACTACGCGTTCGCCAAGGGCGTATGAAACAGAAGGGGTCCACTATTACTTTTTGAGTTTAGAGGACTTTTTGCAGCGCAATGCCGCAGATGACTTTGTTGAGTCAGAAGAGGTTTATCCAGGCCGTTGGTACGGAACGCTGCGCTCCGAGGTGGATCGGATACTTGGAGAAGGTAAAATGCCTATTTTCGATGTTGATGTCGAAGGAGGCCTTAATATCAAAGCGCAATATGGGGAGCAAGCAGTAGCCTTTTTTATCCAACCTCCTCGTCCCGAAATTTTATTGGAACGATTGCAAAATCGCGCTTCTGATGATAAAGCGGAGATCGAGCGCCGTTATGCCAAAGCCCAGCATGAACTAAGCTATGCCTCTAGATTTGATCACATCATCGTCAATGATGACTTGCAAACGGCTATTGATGAGATGGCCTCAATCATTCGAGAGGAGATTCAAGTAAAATAAAACTTCCATTTGCTTCGCTATATAGATCAATCAATATGAAAATCGGACTCTATTTTGGTTCATTCAACCCTATCCATGTCGGGCATCTTATCTTGGCTCAAACTGCGTTGAACGAGTCTGATCTAGATGCCGTCTGGTTTGTGGTTTCGCCACAAAACCCATTTAAGCAGAAAAAAAACCTGCTGTCCGAGTTTGATCGCTATCGCATGGTCGAATTAGCGCTTGAAGGTCATTCCCGCTTGCAAGCCTCCAATGTAGAGTTTTCCTTGTCTAAGCCCTCTTATACGATTGAAACCTTGACGCATTTACGGGACCAATATCAATCTTATGATTTTTCGCTGATTATGGGGCAAGACAATCTGCAGCATTTTCATAAGTGGAAAAATTACGAGAGTATTCTCAAATACTATCCGCTTTACGTTTACCCTCGTGCAGATGCCGAAGCTTCCCAGTTTGACGAGCATCCAAATGTCAGTTTTTTTGAAGCACCCTTGCTCAATATTTCGGCCTCTTACATCAGGAAAGTATTACAAGCCGGTCATTCTGTCCGCTATATGGTCGTTTCAAAAGTCTATGATTACCTCGAAAAAGAGGGGCTGTACCGCAAATAGTTTGCTATATTTCAGCACAAGGCATTTATATGTTAAAATCACTCCCTAATATTTTTACCGCTGCTAATCTGTTTTGCGGTATGATCGCACTGGTTTTTATTGCTACTGGCAATCTACTAGGAGCTTCGATCATGGTAGCGACTTCTTTGGTAATGGACTGGCTAGATGGTTTTGTGGCTAGGCTGGTGGGCGTAAGTTCAGCGGTTGGCAAAGAACTAGACTCGCTCGCAGATATGGTAACTTTTGGCGCAGTCCCTGGCTTTGTCATGGCCGCGATGATTCAAACTTCTTTAGGTAAAGAATTTGTGCCCAATGTGATCTGGCATCCTGTGGTACCGGAAGACTTGCCATATTTCTTGTTGGGTTTTTTGATCCCCATTTTTTCGGCCTTACGCTTAGCTCGTTTCAATTTGGATGAGCGACAGTCAGATGCGTTTTATGGTCTGCCTACACCGGCGAACACGATGTTGATTTTTTCGCTCTGGATGATTGCACGTTGGCAGCCTGAAACATTCTTGGGCAGTGCCTTGGGCAATACATGGGTATTGATCGGCATTACTCTTGTTTCATGTTATATACTGATTGCTGATATCAGGCTATTGGCCCTCAAGTTTAAATCCTTTGGCTTCAAAGGCAATGAGATGCGCTATATCTTGATTTTAGCTTCTATCGTACTTTTGATCTTGATGCAGTATGTGGCGATACCGATTATCCTACTCCTGTATATCGTACTGTCGGTGGTGGATAATCTGCGTTCCGGTACGGAAAAAGCAGCTTAACTAATCCTTTGCCAAAGAAAAAATAGTTCGCTCTACGGACTCTCTACTCAGAAACGCGTTCTGCGAAGCAGTAATCTCAAACCATCTCAATCGTATGGGCTTCCCAAGGGTGAGGCATCTCTAATTGCTGATAGGCAAGATCTATTTGGCTAGCTTCAACTTCGTCCTTAGCACCTGCTTGTAGCGCTTCTAGCGAACGCTCAAAGAAGAGATACTGCATTTTGCCTCCATTTTGCCTGACGAACTCTGCAATTTCAATACGAGTATTTTCGGTGAGAAGCTGACTGTCCAATACGACTGACCTACGACCTTG
The DNA here is from genome assembly GCA_045106675.1 of Bacteroidia bacterium. GTDB lineage: Bacteria > Bacteroidota > Bacteroidia > J057 > J057 > JBCAWW01. Next base: position 361 of record JBGCFA010000152.1, on the reverse strand, counting down.
GATATAGACGGATAAAAAACGTTTGATTTCTCTCAATCTATCTCGTCGTAGGTGTTCTGTTTCGCTACCCGCGAACAGCTCGTTGAGATCATAATATAGATGAGTGGGATAGTTGGACTTGAGATATTCAGTTTGTGCATCTCCGCCGGCTCCTAGGGCCATCACACACTGAAAGAAGGCGGGCTTATGAGCCAAGACTTTACTATTCAATAGTTTGCCGAGTAAACGGCTGTCAGATTGCTTGAGCGCGCTCCAAATAGCATTCTTTTTTTGTAATCCGGCTTGCTTATACTGGCTTTGTAGTTGCTCGTAGGTACCTAATTCTTGCTCAATCTGAGGGATATAGATCTCCAAGAATGCT